>CAYFOW010000001.1:0-6647 GCA_964344885.1 uncultured Candidatus Nitrosopelagicus sp.
GCAGTAGTATCAACAATAGTGATTAATTGCGAATCAACTGAAATATTTCCAAATGAATCAGTTGCAGTCCATGTGACAGTAGAGTTACCAATGGGTAGGAATTCTGGCGAATCATTTTCTACAGAAATA
Source organism: uncultured Candidatus Nitrosopelagicus sp. (assembly GCA_964344885.1). Lineage (GTDB taxonomy): Archaea > Thermoproteota > Nitrososphaeria > Nitrososphaerales > Nitrosopumilaceae > Nitrosopelagicus. Next base: position 130 of record CAYFOW010000001.1, read on the forward strand.
ATTATTCCATTATCTGCAACTTGAGCAGAACCCAAATCAACTAAGTTTTCAACACCAATTGCTTCAATAAGAATATCATCAGGGGATTGCAATGCAGGTGCAATAGAATCTACAATAGAGATTTTTTGAGTAATTTCAGAGACATTACCCATAACATCAGTTGCAGACCAAGTAACGATGGTCTCACCTAATGGGAAAAATTCAGGAGCATTACCATTAATTGAGATCACACCAATTGCATCAGTTGCAACTGGAGACTGAAGTTCAATTTTATTTAATACCGGATCAACTGCTTCAGAAATAATATCAGGTTGAGGTATAATAGTTGGTGAAGTAGTATCTTGAACAGTGACTATTTGACTTGCAATGGCCATGTTTCCAGAACCATCAATTGCAGTCCAAATGACAGTGGTTATACCAACTGGGAAAAACCCAGGTGAATTACTAGAAAGTGATTTTATTCCACTTGCATCATTTGCCACTGCTTGACCAATTGAAACACGAGTAAGTGGACTAGTTGCCTCAATTACAATATCGCTTGGAGCAATAATTTGTGGTTTTTCAAAATCACCAGGAATTGGATTAACTGCAGGCAATATAGATTCAGATTGCTCAGATGCAATACTTTCAGCGGATTCTGAAGATTGCTCTATGATATCTTCTGATTTTTCTACATCATCAGATTCAGAATCACTAATTTCTGTTTCAACATCTTCTTTCTGATTAGATTCAGCTTGTTTTTCATATGCAGATTCAAAAGATAGTTTTTCTACTAATGAAGTTTGGAATTTTTGAATTCTATGATTATCAGTATCTAAAACAAACAAGTAACCATCAGATGAAATTGCTATCCCTCTCGGAGACATGAATTGTTCATGTTGGTTTCCCATTGAACCAATGGAGGTAATTGTGAGTCCTTCAGAGTCTAAATGCAAAACTCTATGATGTAATGTATCAGCCACATACAAGTTATTATTTTCATCAATTGCAATATCATCAGCCACAATAGAATAACCAGCTGCAGATCTTACTAGAACTTTGATAAAATCACCAGATGAAGAAAATTTTTCTATTGAATTTTTACTTCTATCAGTCACATAAACAAAATCATCAGAATCAATTGCAATACCCACAGGATAATTGAATTTTCCATCATCATTACCTGTTTTACCAAAAGAACCTAGAAAGACACCATCAGATGAGAATTTTTGTATTCTATCATTTCCAGTATCACTTACAAAGATATGACCTTGTGAATTAATTGCAATATCACTTGGATTAATGAATTGACCAACATCACGGCCATGAGAGCCAATTTGACCAATAAAATTTCCTTCCAAATCAAATGTCTGGACTTTGTGTAATCGATAATCAACGACGTATAGAATATCATCTAAAATTGCAATTCCTACCGGAGCATCAAATTGTCCATTTTCATTTCCTCGCTCACCGATGCTTTGAATGAGATGACCATTAGAATCTAGTTTTTGAACTCTAGAATTTCCAAGATCTGTCACATATGCATATCCATCACTATCAAATACCATATGTTGTGGATATAGGAAATTATTCTTCCCTTTTGTAGACTTCCACTCTTTTTCAAATAAATGGTCAGATGCAGCATACGCAGAGACAGAAAATGTACCGATAAACAATAATCCAAATAATACTGATACAGTGATGGCTTTATTCAATGACTAATTTTTCGTGAATAGCAAAAGATCTCCAAAGTGAGATAAATTAACAACTTTGGTCAATTTTGAGTGATTAAAATGGCTTGTTTACCTCTCTAGTAAACACAAAACTTGCCAATGCAACCATCAAAATCACAAACCCAGCTAAAATACCCACACTAAGAGCAGTTGAGACGCCTTCAGTAACACCTGACATCAACCCACGAACTAACAAAATTGTATACGTTACAGGGTTTAGTTTTGCAATTGTGGCAAGCCAATCAGGTAACAATTCCAATGGAAATAACGCAGGACTAAGCATAAACAAAGGCATACCCAAAAAATTAATCATTCCCCAGAAAGTTTCTTGAGATTTTGCCGTAGCTGCAATCATTACAGAGATACCTGAAAATCCCAATGAGAATAAAATTACAATCCCCATAATAGGAACAAGCACCAAAGGATTTGGAAAAGATACTCCGATTGCCAATGCAATTCCAAGAATTAAACTTGCCTGTAATGCTGAAATCAAAGAAATTGCAAGCATTTTACCTAACGCAATTGATGCTCGAGAAACAGGGCATGTCAAAACTTTATTCATGAATCCATACCGTCTATCCCATAACGTGTTAACACCACCAAAAATACTTGTGAAAATTGCAGTAAGAACAATTACGCCAGGAGCCATAAATTCAATATAGCTTCCATCAAACCCTACGGATTCAATTAACGGTTGAGTTTCTGCAAAGACATTTCCAACTACTACAATCCATATTGCAGGCTGTATCAATCTAATCAATACACCACTTCTAGATTTTTTGTAACGTTTCATCTCTCTCCAGAATATGGTATAGGTATCAGACAAGATCATGGTCGTAGCCTCTTCATTTTTGCATGTTCTCTACTTCGATTAAAAGTTCCTTCATCATCCCTAAGATCATGACCTGTAAATGATAAAAAGACATCATCCAGGGTAGGTTTTGTAAGCGAGATAGATTCTATTTCCACCTTCAAGTCAGAAGATATCTGAAAGACTTTTGGGATTACTTTAGTACTTTGTGATGAAAAGATAGTAATTTGATTTTCAACAAAAGTAACTTTTTCAACATCAGGTAATTGTTTTATTTTTGTTATAAATTCTACAGAATCATTTTGTAATGTGATGACAATTACTTGATTGCCTAGTTTATTTTTCAGAGTTGATGGAGAATCAATTACTTGAATTTTCCCATGATCAATTATGCCGATTCTATCACATAGATTATCTGCCTCTTCCATGTAGTGTGTGCTAAGAAAAATAGTCATGTCAAATTCCTGATGAATTTTTTTTATGTAATTCCAGATTTTGCGTCTAGTTTGAATATCTAATCCAACTGTGGGTTCATCAAGGAATAGAATTTTTGGCATGTGTAATAATCCACCAGCAATATCAAGTCTTTTTCTCATCCCTCCAGAATAATTTAAAACAGGTTCATGTTGTTTTTTAGTAAGTTCAATTAGTTCTAGGACTTCATCTATCCTTTTTTCAGCAATATGTTTTGGTATGTGGTTTAATCGTGCTTGTAATTTCAGATTCTCTCTACCGGTAAGATACTCATCAACAGTTGTTTCTTGTTGTACAAATCCAATAATTTCTCGTACTTTTTTTGCGTCATCTGTCACATCAAATCCGCCAACAACTGCTTTACCAGAAGTAGGTTTGAGTAATGTAGTCAACATCATCATAGTAGTACTTTTGCCAGCACCATTTGGTCCCAAGAATCCAAAGACTTCACCATCATTCACAGTAAAGGAGATGTCATCGACTGCAGTAGTTTTTGAGAAGACCTTTGATAATGAATGAATATCTAAGGAATACATGCAAAGTTTTCTCACATCAATTATAAAATACTACACTTGTCAAGATATCACATTATGAATGGTGGGAAGATAATTTTTGTTGTAGGTGTAGGATTTTCCATCCTTCTAGCAGCTTTTGCACTAGTTAATGCACTTTCAGATTAAAAATGAAGGGCCCCCACATTGTGAGAGCCCAAGATGACTCTATTCGACAAAGGGTTTTGCTATGGTCTGGCATTGACTTAATCGAATAAATTCAGTTATGATTTTTTATTTAAAAGAGACACGTAGAAATGATAAGTTATTCATTTTTTGATTAGTTGATCGGGTTATAATACAATACAGTTCTTCTTTAATATCATATAATGAAAAAATCATTATGAAAAGTGATGAAAAAAGATCTCATAGATTGAATTATTTGTTAAGAGTGTATTTACAGATTCCAAAAGAACATATCGTTTTTAACAAAGCAAAAGAGATGGGCGTTACGGATTCTACTGCAAGAGATTATTTGAGAACAGTGATTCTTCAAGCAAAAAGAATGCAAGAACGAAAATAGAATTGCTTTAAAATCAAATTTCAGATAATGAAAAACTAGTTAAATCAATACGAATTAGTGTTACATAATGTTAGACATGGAAGGTAAATCCTTCAAAGCAATACTTACCACAAAAGGAAGAAATTCTGGAAAAAATCATTCTGTAGAATTGTTAGCAGTACAATACCAAAATAAGATATTTTTTTCTAGACGAAATCAGAACAGTGATTGGTTAAAGAATGCAAATCAGAATAAGAATGTAAAAATAGAATTTGAAGGAAAAGAATTTGTAGGTAAAGCAGAAGTTGTGGAGAATAAAAAACTATGTGAAAAAATTTCACAATTAAAATATTTAGACGTTAAACGTCAAAAGGAACCAAGAATAGCACTGCAAGTAACAATTTAGAAACAAGTAGTTTTCACAACAGAGATTCATTAATGATAATAGACATTTCTTTAATTTTCATAAAAAACAATTAGAAAGTATGATAGTCGACATTACATTAGTTAATACGATTACAGGTGTTTTAGCACTAATCATTGTAGGATTACTACTTGGAAAAGTCTGTGCAAGATACAAGATTCCAGAAATTATAGGATACGTGATTGCAGGCATAATTCTAGGTCCATATGCAATAGGTGGGATGATCCCATTACTTGAAAGACCACTTTTAGAACATGATGAAATAATTTCGATATTTTGGCATATTTCAGGAATAATTATTTTGTTTTCAGCTGGATTACATTTTACATTTGCAGATCTAAAAAAAGCAGGATCAAAAGCTGCAGTAATTGGGATTTTAGGTGTAATAGTACCTCTGATTATGGGATACGGTGCTGCAATCATATTAGGATTAGATTGGACAGTAGCAATAATTATTGGCGCAACACTTAGTGCAACAAGTATAGCAATTTCGGTTTTAGTATTAGAAGAGCTAAAAAAAGAAAAAACAGTAGAGGGAAACATCCTAGTCAATGCAGCAGTAATTGATGATGTAATTGGACTAGCAATATTATCAGCAGTAGTTACAATAGTTACTTCAAAAATTGCACCAGACATCATCACCATAACAACGACTACGGTTCAAGCAATTGGATTTTGGCTAATTTTATTAATTGCAGCAGTGTTTTTGTTGCCAAAAATCATTCATCTAACTGGTTCAGCATTACCCACATCATTAGAATCAAGAGCAACTAAACAAACAACTGCATTAGGATCTGCATTTGGATTAGCAGCAATTGCAGCAGGAATAGGATTGAATCCAATTGTTGGTGCATTTGCTGCAGGAATGGGGCTTGCAAGCTCAAAGATGGTTGGTCAAATCAGAGAGTTTGTTGGAAGGCTGAAAGTGATTTTAGCACCATTATTTTTTGGATTGATGGGAACACAAGTTGATCTCTCAAGGATATTTGAAATCGATTGGATGTTATTTTCAATTCTTCTTGCAATAGCAATTTCAAGCAAAATTATAGGAAGTGGAATTCCTGCCATCATTATGTTAAGAAATAAAACAAAAGGGATTAGAATTGGAGTTGGGATGATTGCAAGAGGAGAGATAGCATTTGTTCATGTAAGTGTAGCAGGGATTGGGTTTGTAGGAGGCATAATTAATTCAGAGATTTACTCAACAATGATTTTTGTAATATTAGCAACTATTTTCATTTCTCCAGAGCTACTTCGAAAGTCATTTGCTAAATAAAGTAAAAGAGTTATGCATAGGGTTGTTGTTTTGCATATATTTTTGAAATTGACTGGTAATACATTTTTCTAACATCTTCCTCAGTATGAGTTGCAATTTGTGCAATCAGATCAGTTGCAGTAATTATTCCAATTACACTATCATCATCAATAACAGGAATTTTTCGAACATTTCTGGTATACATCAGATCTGCAGCCATTAAGAGTGATTCATCAGGAGTAATCCCAATTAACGGCTGAGACATAATTTTTGAAACTGGCGTGTGTATTGGATAAGCATGTGCAGCAATCTTAATTGCAAAATCACGGTCAGTTATTATCCCAACTGGAGTGTTATTTTCAATAACAACAATTGCACCAACTCCAGCGTCTTCCATCATTTTTGCTGCATCATTAACTGTTGCAGTTGAATCAACGGATATGACGCCCTTACGCATTGCATCACGTACAGTAATTTTTTTTGGATCATCAACCATGTTTTATAATATCAAATATCATTTATGAAAAGAATAGTAAAATATCATTTATGAAAATAAGAATGAGTAGATTTAGTATAATCCAGATGCATATGCAAGGATTAATGCAATTATGATAAATCCATACCATTTCCAATTTCGTTTATCAACAAATACATTTGGAGGACCTACAGATTCATCAGCAAAATCAGTTCGACGAATTTTTCTCATTTCAAATCCTTGACCTACCAAACCAATGACTAAAAGACCTATTGCAACAGCAGATAATATTATCTCAGTAATAGCTACCTACC
>CAYFOW010000001.1:6747-13035 GCA_964344885.1 uncultured Candidatus Nitrosopelagicus sp.
ACTAAAAGACCTATTGCAACAGCAGATAATATTATCTCAGTAATAGCTACCTACCGCCTTGAGATAGAATCGGGTGCAATGTAATTGTTGAACGAATTTTTGGCACCTTACGAATCTCATGTGTAATGAGATCTTCCATTTCTTCACGCGTTTCAGTTTGAATTTTGACAAAAATGTCATAGATTCCATAAGTTCCACGTACTTCTTTTACTTGGGAGAGTTGGGTCATTTTTTCAATTATGTCAATTTCTGAACCCATATCACACTGAATCAAGAGATATACTATTTCCATGAATTATGTAGGAATTAATCAAATAAAATCATAATGGTAACCAGTTTTTTGTAAAAAAATATGATGAGATAGATATCTTTCTAATACGCATATACAAAACGTTTTTTTTAAAAATTTTAGAAAAATCAGGGTTAATTATGCATCGATTGTCTTAGTTTGTGTTGAGAAAGACCTATCTTTTTTTGTCCATTTTTAATTAATTCAACTGCACATTGTAGAGATTCATCAAATGAATGATCAGATAATTTTCTAGAACATAAATTACAAATTGGATCAGTCATAAATTAGATACATCAAACTAATTCAAAAATATTTTGTATATATTGTACATCATGAAGTAAAATTAGATATTATTTTACGACCATAACAGGGATTTTACTTTTATGTACAACTGCATTTGAGACACTGCCCAAAAATGCCTCTTTAATTCCAGATCGTCCCCTAGAACCAATCATAATTAGATGGAATTTTTTTTCTTTTGCAAAATTTACTATATCAAATGCAGGGCTACCATACATAATTTTTGATCTAAACACAATTCCTTTTCTTGCAGCAGTAAGTTTAGATTTTTCCATGGTTTTCTTTGCATCTTTTGTAATGTTTACTCGAATAGGATCCATTGCATCATAAAATGCCCGCGGATAAACAGGAATAACAAAGAGTCCAGTAATTATAGCACCACATTGTCTGGCAAGATAAATTGCATCATTTAATGCACGAAAAGAGTTTTCAGAGCCATCTAAAGGAACAAGAATTTTTTTAATTTGATCATTTTTCATAATATCATTACACAGCCATAATAAAAAAAAGATTCCAAGATTTTCAATTGAAAAGAATTATTCATTTCCAATTGTGAGAATCAACTATGGAAACAATAGTAATTGTTTAAGTGTAGAAATGAGATATTTATTTAAAATAATGAAAAGATTACCATTGGTTTGTCCACACTGCAAAAGTAATAGTTTGTATCTTACCTATTACGAATCCACACTATCGTTTTTGAAACATAGATCGTGGCACGTATGCAAAGAATGTGATTATGAACGAAATGTTGATGATTTAAAAAAGGAATTGTTGACAGTTTAGTTACATAATGACATATTCAAAGATATTAGTTTGCTGTGATGGTTCAAAATACTCAGAAAAAGCAATAAAGCAATCATGTGAATTAGCAAAACTGGCAGATTCACAACTCTTTTTCATTTATGTTGTAGACAAGATGGCAGGAATTGACATTTTAGATAGAAAAGAAATTTTGGAGATGTTAAGAAAATTTGGAAAACGTACTTTGGAAAAAGCACAAAAAATTGCAGAAAAACAAGGAGTAAAACCAAAAATTATCATCAAAGAAGGTCGTATTGCTCATCAAATAATCAGTTATGCAAAAAAAGAGAAATGTGATTTGATCATAGTAGGAAACAAAGGGTTAGGCACTGTTGCAAAAATTTTCTTAGGCAGTATATCAAGCAAATTAGCAAATCATTCAGATTGTTCTGTATTGATTGTGAAATAGCAATTTATTATTTTAGAAAAAAATCAATGTTCTGCAATTACATTAACAATATCAGATTTTGTAATAATACCAACGAGTTTTGACTTTCTAACAACAGGAATTCCACTAATGTTATGTCGAATCATCAACAAAACAGCAGATGATACATCCTGATTGGATTCAATAGTAATTGGATTTGAGGACATTATATCAACTGCCTTAAAAGGTAAGAGATAGCTCTGTTGATTTTTTTGTAGTTCGGTGAGATATGATTTTTGTCTATACTCATCAAGTTCTTTTGGGTCAGCTGAATCAGCAATCCATCTCGGAATCTTTACAGGGACAAAATCACGTAGAGTGATAATACCAACAGGGATTTTATTTCGCTCAACTACAATTCGTGCAATTTTATTTTTTAATAATAGATTTTCAGCAAATAAAATTGAATCATTAGGCATCACAGTAATCACTTTTTTTGTCATAACCTTAGAGATTTGGAGGGATTCAGTTGCTTTTGTTAGAAAGATAGAGGCCAAATCAGTTTTTGTAATTAATCCATCCAGAGTACCGTTTTTTTTCAATACTATTACAGAACTAATACTGCGATTTCTCATAGTTTTTGCACAATCATAAACAGAATCACCATAATTTATGGTTGCAAGATTTTTGGACATAAACTCTGAAACACGGGTGTTTTGTATGTCTTTACGTTTAGAAGAGAAGATTGTTTTTGCAATGTCTTTTTCAGTAATTACTCCAACTGGTGTATTTTTTTTATCAATAACAACAAGTCGTCTAATTCTATTTTCTAATAATTTATCACGAGATTCAGAAAGAGTCGAGTCAGGTAAAACAGTAATAGGTTTTCGTATTATTAATTGATCAAGTGATGCATTTTTTAGAATCATTAAACATTAAGCAATTTTTGAAGATAAATACAGATGTTAAGAATTTCACAAATGAATATCAGAAATGAAAATCTCGAAATTCTTTTAATCCTAACAAATCAATAGACTGTATACATGATTTATGACGTAATTTTTGATCATTTGAAACAAGTCAGACATGCCAAAGTTAGAACATCTATGAGTAAAGCAACAATAATTGAACCTGATCTCACAGTTTCACAGACTGTAGATAAAATTGTAAAAAACAACTCATATGATGCGTTCGTCAAACAGGGAAAAACAGTCTATGGAACAAATGTAAGAGAATTGCTTACTGCAAGAGATATTACAGATATGAAAGTTGAGGCATTTTTACAGCCTATTCCATCAGTCTCACCCAATGATAATTTGGAAAAAGCAGCACGCATCATTAATCATTACAGAACAAGATCAGTTCCAGTTGTGGAAAAAAACAAAATTTCAGGAGTAGTAAAAGCAGAGGAAATTTTGAAAAAGTTAGCAAAATTAGATAACAGATGGATCAAGGCAAATTTGATTTTTACACCATCACCAATCACAATAGATCATGAATCGTCTCTAAGTTCAGCAAAGAGAATAATGACAAAGAAAAGAATTGATCATCTTCCAGTTACAAATAATGGACATGTAAAACAAGTACTTACATCACATCATCTACTACAAACACTAATTCCAGAAGAACGATTAGGTAAAAAAACAATGGCAACAAAGAGAATCACCAGTTTAGGTTCCAAGGTAAAAAATATTGGTACTAATAGAATTTCACAGTGTTTACCTGGAGATAACATAAGTTCTGTGATAAAATCAATGTTAGAAAATAAGACATCATTCAGTCTAGTTACATTGTGGGGCAATACGCATGGAATTATAACATATAGAGATATCTTGGATTTATTTGAGACAAAAGTTGAAAGCGATATCCCCATCTACATTGTAGGTATGCCCGAAGATGAAAAAAATTCAGACATGATAGAATCCAAATTTAAGAAAACTCTACAGAGACTAAACAAAGTTTCAGCAGAGATACAAGAAGCAAGGGTTTCAATAAAAAGACAGCGTATTCAAGGAACAAAGCAATTGTTTCAAATCACTGCACTCATAGTGACACCTCACAGAACACTTTCATTTAAAGAACAAGAATGGGATCTCTCAAAATCAGTTGAGAGTATAAATCAAAAAATTCTGAAAAGTATAACAAAAAAAGGAAATAGAAAGTCCAGAAGTAGCATAAGAAAAACAAAAGAAAGGATATTCTAGTAGATATTAATTCAAAAATTTTTAAGGTAATTTGACAAATTACAATTATGGCATATACATATCACGTAATAAAATTTCGACATTTGGAATTAATTCATGTCACTGCATGGATTCAAAGCATTTCAGATGGAGGGGTTTTTTACAAGGCAAAATCAGATCCATATTCTAAGATATTGGTCAGACCATTAACAGGTACAAAAAAATTGTTTCATGTTCCAAAAGACAGGTCAGTTTTTGTCATAGATAATACAGCGCATTTTGTAGGAGAAGCAGAATAAAGTCATTTTCAAATCTGAAAATCATTACAGAGAATTGACAAAAATGAATTAAATAAAAAAAACAATTACCACTTATGGCGCGTAAAGCCAAAGAAAAAACAGACGTGCAGAGTTGGTCTCCAATGGGATTATTTCCAGATATGGACAAGGTATTTGAGAACTTTAGAAAAGATTTAGAGAGATCTTTTAGTGGTTTTCCTGCAATTCCACAGATATCTGTACCAAAATCAATTAACACATCATGTGATCTAATTGATGAAGGGGATAATCTGGTAATGAAAGTCAATATGCCAGGAGTAAAAAAAGAAGATATTGATTTGAATATTACAGACAACTCTGTTGAAATTTCTGCAGAACACAAAGAATCTAGTGAAGAAAAAAAGAAGAACTTTCTTAGAAAGGAAAGAAGCGAGGTTTCATACTATAGAACAATGCCATTACCTGTAGACATCATCTCAGGTAAAGTCAAAGCAAAACTGACAGATGGGGTTTTATCAATAACAATGCAAAAAGCAAAACCTACATCAAAACCAAAAAAGAATTCAATTCGTGTTCAGTAGAATTTTTTTTTTGTTTTTCAAAATTTAGAATCACATATGAGAATCATCGCAGGTTTAAATTGTGATAATTATGTAAATTAATTATGTTATTTCAGAATATTCTTGTCCCATATGACGAATCAACGCTTGCAAAACATGCATTCAAAGTTGCAGTAGATTTAGCAAAAAAATATAATTCCAAAGTAACAGTAGTCACATGTCTTGAGGGTCCACAAAGATGGGATTGGTATTATGATTCAAGATTCTTCAAATCAGTTTTAAAACAACATAAAAAAGAGGCAGAGAAAAAAATTTGTAAATTAATTGATCCTGCAAAAAAATCAGGCATAAAAATTTCTACAGAGATTTTTGAGGCACCATCAATTGTTAAAGCATTAACAAATTATGCAAAAACCAAAAAGATTGATCTTATTGTGATGGGCTCACATGGAAGAACAAAACTAGACAAGCTCATCATGGGGAGTGTTACAAACGGTGTTTCACAAAGAGTAAACTGCCCAGTACTCATAGTAAAGTAATTAGAACAAAGTGTGAAATGGATTAACAAAGACTAAGATTAAAAAACTATTTTCTTTCTGTAACAAGTTTTGAGAATGGTTTTTCATCTTTTGGTTCAGGTTTTTCAGTAGAGAACCCAATAGGCAATATACATACAGGTTTTAATGAGGTTCGAATGATTTCTTTGACCTTTTTTTCATTGAAATGTCCAATCCAAATACTGTGTAGGCCTTCAGCAGTTACAGCCATTTGTGCAAAGGTAGCAGCAATTGTTGCATCCTGTACTGCAAAAAGATGTTCCCCTCTGGGTCCCATCATAGCACGTGTTTTTTTAGGGTCAGTGCAAAAAACTAAAACCGTATCAGTATTCACATATGGCTGATCATATGATGCTTTGACCAATTTTAATTTCATAGTTTTGTTTTTTATAACAAAAATTTTGTATGCCTGAAGACCCTTTGCAGAAGGTGCCATAGTTGCAGATTTCAAGATTTTATTAATTTTTGAATGTGGTATTTTTTTATCTGTAAATGATCTAACAGAACGACGTTTTTTTACTACATCATAAAATGAAAATCTAGTCATAAAACATAGTAAAAATGTAAATTAAAAAATAGTTCGCTAATTTCTATATGCAGTAATCTTACAAATCATGCATAAAGAAATTAGATTACATTAATTCCAGTTTGGCTTGAACATATATCAAATGCATATTCCACATTAGATACGAAGATCTTACCATCACCCTTATTCTTAGTACATGCAACATCAGTGACTGCAGCAATGATATCATTTACCTTTGGGTCATCAACTACAACTACAATTGTTTCACCTGAAAAGAACTGACCAACAAGCGGAGGTTCTGCTGAACCCTGTCCACTGGAATGCAATACGGTAAGACCGCCAATACCTACTTTGTTAATTGCCTTTACAACAACATCGACTTTATCAGGTTTTACAATAATGTCTAATCGTTTCATAATAA
>CAYFOW010000001.1:13135-81934 GCA_964344885.1 uncultured Candidatus Nitrosopelagicus sp.
ACAACAACATCGACTTTATCAGGTTTTACAATAATGTCTAATCGTTTCATAATAATATTTAGTACAAATTGTTTTAAAACAAAACGTAGATTATCGAAACTGATTTTCATCAATGAAAACAGTCATTATAAAACATAGAAGACAAAAATCAACTGAATATCATTTTTGAAAATTATGATTATTCAATAAATAGAAAAATTACATATTAAAATCATGTCAGCAGTACAAACTACAGCAGGAGGAGTGCCTGTAATTTTACTAAAAGAAGGTTCACAGCAATCAAAAGGAAAAGATGCTCAAAGAAACAATATTGCAGCTGCAAAATTAATTGCAGAGATTATAGGAACTAGCTTAGGTCCAAGAGGCATGGATAAGATGTTAGTTGATTCGATTGGAGACATTACAATCACAAATGATGGTGCAACAATACTAAAAGAAATTGATGTTCAGCATCCAGCAGCAAAGATGATGGTAGAAGTTGCAAAAGCCACAGATACAGAAGTTGGAGACGGAACAACGTCAGCAGTAGTAATTGCAGGGAATTTGTTAGAAAAAGCAGAGGCGTTGATAGACAATGATATCCATCCAGTCATAATTGCAGAGGGCTATAAAAAAGCATTAAATCATACAGCAACACTCCTATCAGAAATTGCTCATAGCGTTCAACCAGATGATAGAAAAACATTAGAAAAGATTGCAAGAACATCTATGCAGACAAAATTAGTTTCAGTAGAGGCAACCGAGTTATCAAAAATTGCCGTAGATGCATCATTGGCAGTAATTGAACAAAAAGGAGATCATAGACGAGTCCAAATTGGAAATATCAAAGTTGAAAAAAAGACAGGAGGTTCAATTTCAGATAGTTCATTAGTAAATGGCATTGTCCTAGACAAAGAGGTTGTAAATAGTTCCATGCCAAAAAAGATTGATAATGCAAAGATTGCATTACTAAGCGCACCATTAGAGATTGAAAAAACTGAATTTGATGCAAAAATCAACATCTCTAGTCCTGAGCAAATCAAATCATTCATGGAAGAAGAAAGCTCTATTCTCAAAGAAATGGTTGATAAAATCAAACTTACAAATGCAAATGTTCTATTATGTCAAAAAGGAATTGATGATATAGTTCAGCATTATTTGGCAAAATCAGGAATATTGGCTGTTAGAAGAATAAAAGAAAGCGACATGACAAAATTAGCCAAAGCCACAGGTGGAAGAATTGTGGGCAGTGTAAATGACCTTTCAGAAAATGATTTAGGTTTAGCACAAAATGTAGAAGAAAAATCAATTGAAGATGATAATTGGGTCTTCATTGAAGAATGTAAGAATCCAAAGGCAGTAACATTACTAATCAGAGGAGGCTCACAAAGAGTAATTGATGAGGCAGATAGATCCATTCATGATGCATTAATGGTAGTAAAAGATGTAATTGAAAGACCATTGATTGTATATGGTGGAGGTGCGCCAGAATCTTATGTTGCAAACAAACTTCGTGATTGGTCAAAGTCATTGCCTGGCAGAGAACAATTAGCAGTAGAAAAGTTTGCCGAAGCACTAGAAGCAATCCCAATTGCACTAGCAAAAAATGCAGGAATGAATCCAATTGACACAATTACACAACTACGTGCAAAGCACAATCAAGGAGAAAAATTTGCAGGAATTGACATAAACAATTCAACTGTAGGGGACGTAAGCAAAATTGGCATTGTCGAACCACTCAAAGTTAAAGAACAAATTTTCAAATCAGCTACTGAGACTGCAAATATGATTTTAAGAATTGACAATGTTGTTGCCACATCAAAATCAGGAATGCCAGAACAACCACCGGGACCACCAGGTCAAATGCCAGGAATGGGGATGTATTAATACATAATCATAACTCATAACCATTCATGAAGATTATTACAGAGACTATTTGCAAAGATACAAAAAAAGAAAATGAAATTATAGATATTACAAAAGATGTTGAAAAACATCTAATCAAATCACAACTCAGTGAAGGCATCATCACATTATTTGTGAAGGGATCTACTGCAGCATTAACTACAATTGAACATGAACCAGGATTAATAGAGGGTTTTCCAGCCATGTTTGAAAAGATTGCATCAGATAAAATTCAATACAAGCATGATCAAACATGGCATGATGGAAACGGACACTCACATGTTAGAGCATCATTACTAGGACCATCACTATCGATTCCATTTTCCAATTCACAGATGTTTTTAGGAACATGGCAACAGATCATACTAATAGAATTTGACATCAAACCAAGAACGCGAGAGATTGTAATTCAGATTTTTGGAGAATAGATGATCATAATTTTATGTGGATTGCCAGGAGTAGGTAAAACTACACTGGCAAGACAGATTGCACCGCTAATTGATGCAGACATTATTTCTACAGATAAAATAAGAAAAGTTCTCTTCAAAAATCCAACTTATAGCAAACAAGAGAGAAGCATTGTTTGGAAGACTATGATCTTAATTGCAAAGCAATTGAACAAAAGAGGAGTGAGTTGTATTTTAGATGCAACATTTAACAGAGAAGAATCAAGAAAAGAAGCAAGAAGAATTATCGGTAAGAAAGATTTTTTCATTATACAATGCAGTTGTCCAGAAAATGTAATACTTGATAGACTCAGTAAAAGAAAAGGCGGAGACTCTGATGCAGGAATTGCAGTGTATAAAAAAATGAAACGTATTTTTGAACCAGTGTTAATGCCGCATATTGATATCTGTACGGATTTGTCTGCAAAAAACAATGCACAAATCATCTTAGAACAGATTAACCATGCATTAAAAAAATAAATGAAACAAAACCATATTGCATATATTGAAATTCAATATTTCTGATGAAGATGGAGAAACTTTAGTAAAGCTTGCACGACGTGCAGTAACAAAATTTTTGTCAGATGGTCAAAGATTAGTCATATCTTCAGAATTACAAAAAAAATTTAATTTTAATTCAGGGATTTTTGTCACCCTGAATAATTCATTAGGATTAAGAGGTTGTATTGGGTTTCCATTACCAAACAAAAAGCTTTCAGAAGGCATTGTAGATGCTGCAATTGCAGCAGCTACTGAAGATCCACGGTTTGTTACAGTAAGCACAGATGAGTTAGGTGAGATAGTATTTGAAGTGACCATTCTATCACCTCCTGAAGAAATTTTGGTTTCAGATCCACTAGAATATCTAACAAAGATTAGAGTAGGAAGAGATGGGTTAATCATTACCAGCAGATATAATTCAGGATTGTTACTTCCTCAAGTTCCAATTGAATATGGGTGGAATGAAGAGCAATTTTTAGGATATACGTGTGAGAAGGCAGGATTACCTAATGATTACTGGAAAAAAGGGGATGTAAAAATTGAAAAATTTGAGGGAGTGGTTTTTCAAGAAGAAACACCTAATGGCATAATTGAAAAAAAGAGAATTTAGAAAATACTAATCTAAAACCATGATAAAATGATAATATGGTAAATAGAGAACCTGTTGTTTCAGGAATGTTTTATCCAGGAAATAAACAAGATTTAGAAGAATTAGTGAGGGGTTGTTTTTTACATGAATTTGGGCCAGGAAAATTACCACCAAAGGTTACAGGGGAAAAGATTTTTGGCATCATCTGTCCTCATGCAGGATTAATTTATTCAGGACCAATTGCATGTCATTCATTTTATCAAATTTCAGATACCAAATCAGAATTGGTCATAATAGTTGGACCAAATCATTATGGGGTGGGGCAGAGAATTGCTACAACAGCAGATGATTCATGGAGCACACCGTTTGGAAAAGTAGAGATTGATACTCAGATAGCAGAGCAACTAAACAAACTTTCAGAACAAATTAAAATTGATTCAGATTCCCATTCTCAAGAACATAGTATCGAAGTACAGATTCCAATTCTTCAAAAGACATTTACACATAATTACAAAATTCTTCCAATTTCACTACTTGATCAAAGCATAGATTCAGCAAAAATGGTTGGGAATGTAATTGCAAGAATTGCCAAAACAAATAATTCAATAATTATTGGTTCTTCGGATTTTACACATTATGAGACAAATGAATTTGCATATTTACAAGATTCTGCATTAATTGAGCCAATTTTAGAGATGAATGTAGATAAGATGTATGAAATATTACAAGAAAAACAGGTTACATCATGTGGATATGGTGCAATGGCATCAACTATCACAGCATGCAAAGAATTAGGTGCAACTAGAGGTATATTGCAAAGATATGCAACAAGTGGAGATGTTCAAGGGGACAAAAATAGAGTTGTTGGATATGCATCAATAATTTTTGTATAATAATATTTTCAGAATTAGAATAGATGATGTCATAATTTCAAGAATAGTTTCAATGATTTCAGTATAGTTTCATTAATTTTAGTCATTATTTCTTACATGGATTTTGTGCCTATATTGAGTATAATTATAATAAAACAATTAAAACATCAGTATTAGGTTCAATGCAAAACTAGAACTAGTAAAATCAAGATGAGATTTAAGATACATTGATGTGAAAGAGGACTATTAGCAGATTCTCAAAAATAGGGGAAAAAGGATATCTTGGAAAAACTTTCCAAAAATACCAAAAAACTTTCTGTAACAATTTAGGACTTTCCAAAAACTGAAAAAACTTTCCAAAAATACCAAAAAACTTTCCAGACTTGTACAATAACTTTACAGCATAGATTTTTGATTTACGTATACGTAAAATATCAATTAGTTTCAGATTATAAAGTACTGATAACTTTCAGAAAGATTTTTTGTTAAAATGGAAAGTTTTGTGTTTGTACAGGAAAGTTTCCTCAAAAAACAAACATGTAACTCATTATTTTGTAAAGTATTGATTCATTTCATATTTTAAAAAAAACTAGTGTGTTGAGAAAATGTCCAATTAAATGATTTTTGAAATTTTTTGAGAAAAGAGAGGGGTAAAGGCAATTTCAAGGTTTTAACAGAACTTTTAGCATTCCAGGTTTTTTTGCGCGTTCAAGTGCATCATCAAATTTTTCAAGTGGAAATACAGAATCAATCAAATCTTCAACTACAACAAGGCCAGATTCAAGTGCATTAATTGCAGGTCTGAATGGACCGCAACGAGAACCTACAATAGTGACTTCATCAATTATTGCAGGTGTCAAATCAGGCTTATTATGAGATGCTACAGTAGATTTGAGGATAATTGTTCCACGAGGCTTTACAAGAGTCATTGCATCAGAGAATCCAGAAATATTTCCAGTTGCTTCAATTACAAAATCAAATTTTGATTCATCATTTGAATTAATTCCAATTTTGGTAGTTACATCGTATGGATTTAATTTTTCAAGTTTTTCTTTGTGTTTTCCATAACAAACAACATCATTACAAGAATTTTTTATTACTTGAACAATTAATTGTGCCAAGCGACCATCGCCCACAATTGCAACTTTAGAATTCAAATCAATGTTAGTTTGTTCAAGTATTTCAAATGCAGCAGCCAATGGTTCTACAAATACGGCCTGTTTATCAGTTAAAGAGTCTGGAAGGACATGCAAGTTTTTTTCAGGAAGTGAGAGAAATTGTGCATAAGCACCATCACGATTCAATATTCCCAATACAGTTCTATGTGGACAATGTCGTTCAAGGTTTTTTTTGCAAAAATTACAATTTTTGCACCCTACATTAATTTCTCCAACGACTTTTTTTCCAATAAGATCTTTGTTTTCAGAGTTTATGACTTTGCCAACAAATTCATGTCCTAAGATTCCAGTATAACCCATGTATCCTCTTAGAATTTCTAAATCAGTTCCGCATATTCCTGCCAACAAAACTCTAACTAATGATTCACCAGATTTAGGCATAGGGTAATCCGTTCTATAATGTAATTTTTTTCCATCAAAAACTACTGCATACATATAGAAAATATTAAGTCAGTATAATTAAAAATGATGAGTTTTGCGACAAATCCATCTACAGAGTTATGAAAAGCGAACATCACATGATAATCAAAGAGTAATGAATTCAAAAAAGGTTAATCAATGAAAAAGAAAAAAATACAATATTGATTAAGGCAGAGGTGATTTTTCCTTTACAGTATCTAGATATTGTTTATAGGGCATTGAAAAAATTTGGAGTAGACAACATTTTCATTACAAAAGGGGAAAGTAGAGGATTTTTTAATCCTACAAGACGAATGACTCAGAGAGGAACAAAGATCTTTCAGCCAGAATTATCGCCAACGACTAAAATGGAGATAATCATTAAAGAAAAAGATGTGCCACAAATTACAGCAGAGATTGCACATATTACAAAAATGTCATCACAAGGTGGTGCAAAAGGAGGCAAGATTCTCATCCAACGAATTGAGACAATCGAAGATCTGAACAAAATTGAGTTAAGATAAAAAGAATTTAGATAGTTATGAAAAATGTTGCCAAAATTTATGGCATCATTGGTTTTTGTGAATAGTATGTTTTTCTATACATGTGTCTAACGCCCATGAATAGAACTACAGTACCAACAATTGAACCAGTAATCATTAACAGATTATCAAGTGGTTCATGTGATGGTGTCACAACTACTGTAGATTCAAATGCGTATGCCTGGCCAAGAGCCATTGATACTGCAACTGTCAACAGTGCTGCAAAAAGTAAGGATTTCATAAATATAGTAACTCAGAACTTGCTAATAAAACTACTATCAAATGATAATCAATTGATTATCATTTGATAACTATCAATTATCAAACTTGATAATATGACATATATGATATATGTGAAAACGAGCAATTATCAACATGAAAAAAATTGAGGCCATAGTAAAAACTGCGAATTTTTCAGGATTACGAGATGAATTACTCATAATGAATCAAATTATTTTAGATCATAGAAACCTTTCAACATCAAATGTAGTTAGTAAAAGAGGAGGTAGTAGAGTTGGAAGTACTGGATTGCAAAGCATTCCGTTGACAAAGATCGAACTAGTAGTAGATGATAAATCAGCACACGATATAATCAAAGTAATAGCACAAAAATCAGGATTAGGTGCAGAATCAAAAAGTAAGATCTACATTTCGGAGATGATTGAGGCAGTAGACATGGATACAATGGAAGGGCACTCAGATAAAGAAGAGGTAAAAACAAAAAAAGTTGCAAAGATCAAAGTAAAAGAATCAAACAAGGCAAGACTAATTCCATTGCAAAAATACACACTAAACAGAATTTCAGAAGTATATGAAAATAACAAAGAACGACTGCAATCAGAATTCAGAATTAAATCATTTTCAGATTTTGTTAACTTTTGCATAATGGGTTATTTGCCTGAAATTGAGCAACAGTTAGCACAAGAGCTAATCATGTATGAGAGAAAATTCTAAATTAAAAATTAGATTTTTTCATAATTGTGTTCGTCTAAGAATTTATCCCATGCGATAATTCCGCCTTCTAGAACCTGGAATTGGATCCCGTCTTGTGCTAATTGATATGAGGCAATTGTTGCCCTATTTCCAGAACCGCAAATTACTACAACAGGAGTGTTTTGAGGAATTTCATGTATGGAATCAAATTCAAAGATATTTGAAATCGGAATGTTAACACTACCAGATATCATAGTTTTTTCTAGCTCATGTGGTTCACGAACATCAAGTAAAAAGAGTTCATCATTATTTTTTAGACTAGACCATAATTCAGATGAAGTGATAGTAGGAGAAAGATTTGAGCTGATCAGAGAATCATTCCAAGACATCATGCCATTTTTAAGGTAATATGAAGAAAAACCATCATTTGTTAGAGATTTGTGGACGTCAGGAGAAATATTTCCATCTGAATCAACTACAATAAGAGTAATTTTTTCATCAATCTCGGATAATCTAGAATGAATTGTTTTCATTCTCTTTTCAAGGGTTTTTTCCTCAAATTCATCAAATGCAGAACCAGGGATATGTCCTAGGATATAATCATCAATAGAGCGAATATCAATTACAAATGTCAAATCATTTTTTGATAAAACAGATAATTCTTCAGAAGTGATTTCACCAGGAACAACCATTTCAGATGGATTGATTACAAATGCCACAGCGCCAATGATAATAACAATTGCAGATAATACATAGACAATTTTTAATTTAACAGAATACATGTTATTGCATAAATTAAACATCATAAATAATTTACACATACAGGCACTTTTGAAGTAGAATAAAATAAGAAAATGAGTTGGGGTTTAAAGCCCAGATTGACCGTTTGTGATGTTATATGTCTCTTCAATTGGTGAGACAAGAATTATTCCATCACCAGAGCTTCCCGTTTTTGCCTCTTTTAGAATGCAATCAATTACAGTTTGTTTATCAGAGTCATCTACTATAGTAGTGAACTCTATTCTATCTGCCAAATCAATTACATAGGTAAGGCCTCTATGGGATAGGGTTTGTGGTTCACTTTGACCTAGGCCTCGAACATTTGAGACCGTAATACCAAAGTTTCCAGCACTCTTTAGAGCAGTCTTAACAGAATCTAGTTTTTCGGATCTAATAACAGCAGTTATCCGTTTCATTTCGCTTCTCCCGGATATGCTATTTCACCGTGTAATGCAATATCTTCGCCCATTTCTTCTTCCTCTTCGGTAACCCGTATTGGTTTGAAGAAGTTTATCAACTTCAAAATTGCCACCGTACCACCGAAACAGAACAACGCCGTTGCAACTGTTCCAAGTAATTGTACTGGGATCAATTCAGCTGAGCCGTATACAAGACCAGTGTGAGCACCGCTTGTAATATACGGAGAAGCAAATAGTGCGATTGCGATTGCACCCCAGACACCTGTAAGTCCATGGATTGCGATAACATCACATGCGTCATCAACCTTGTACTTTTCTTTAATAAGCAAGATTCCTCCAAAGAATACGAGTCCTGAAACAAGTCCAACTACTAGACCAGCCCATGGCTCGATAAATCCTGCTGCTGGAGTAATACCAGCCATACCTGCTATTGCACCGTTTGCACCCATTGATGTACTTGGTTTTTTGGTTTTATACCAAGCAGCAAGCATACAAGTCAAAGCACCACCAGCAGCTGCTAGATTAGTTCCAACAATTGCGGTTACTGCAATTCCATCAGCAGCAAGAGCACTTCCACCATTGAAGCCATTCCAACCTAACCAGAGTAAGAACATTGCAATGAATTGATATGGAATGTTGTGACCTTGGGCGACTTTGGCAGTTCCAAAGTCTTTTCGTCTTCCCAAAACCAATGCTGCTGCAAGAGATGCAAATCCTGCAGATACATGCACAACCCATCCGCCGGCAAAGTCAAGACCGCCTAATTCGGCAAGCCAGCCTCCACCCCAAACAGAGTGTGCCAAAGGTGTGTAGATAACTATCATCCAAATTGGGATGAATGCCAACCAGGCACCAAATCTCATGCGTTCTGCAATTCCTCCAGAAATGAGCGCAATTGTAATTGCAGCAAACATTCCCTGATACAAGAAAATTAAGTATCCAGGAATTGTTGGGGCAAGATCAAGGGGTTCCATTCCCACATTCATCAAGAATGCATAATCCATGCCGCCAATGATTCCCATGCCACCGACGTCTGAGCCAAATGCCAAGGTAAATCCAACTGCAAACCAGGTGATCAAACCAAACATTGCAGTTGCCAAAACTTTCATGAAAATTGATGCAGTGTTCTTAGAGCGGATTAATCCAGCCTCTAGTAAACCTACACCACCGATCATCAGAAGTACAAGGCCTGTGGATACCATTATCCATGTTGTGTCTCCTGAATCTATCATGATTGTTAGATGAGGTCAGTTCATTGCATTTAACTAATAATAAATTTCGTAATAGTTTGATTGGAAAATGATAATCAAAAAAGGGGTTTATGAGCCAAAATTTATGGCATCATTGGTTTTTCAGTAACCCAAGATTTTCCATACATGTGCCTAATGCCCATGAATAGAACTGCAGTACCAACAATTGAACCAGCAATCATAAGCAGGTGATCTGTGGCACTCTGGGGGGATACAGTTACTGTTGGTTCAAATGCGTATGCCTGGCCAAGAGCCATTGATACTGCAACTGTCAACAGTGCTGCAAAAAGTAAGGATTTCATAAATATAGTAACTCAGAACTTGCTAATAAAACTACTATCAAATGATAATCAATTGATTATCAAAATTATACCAAATAATGTCTATTTTAAATGCGATTAGAATTACAGAATTCACATTGAAGAAAATTGAAGCCATTGTCAAGACAGTGAATTTCTCAGCAATTCGTGATGAGCTTTTGATGATGGGTCATTTAGTTATAGATCATAGAAATCTTACAACATCAAATGTTGTAGGTAAGAGAGGAGGTAGTAGAGTTGGAAGTTCAGGACTTCAAAGTATACCGTTAACAAAAATGGAATTAGTAGTAGACGATAAATCAGCACATGAAGTTATCAGGGTGATCTCTCAGAAATCAGGGTTAGGTGCAGAATCAAGAAATAAAATCTACATTTCAGAGATGACTGAGGCAGTAGACATGGATACAATGGAGGGACATGTGGAATTGGAGCCAACTGAAAAACCAGAATTAGAACAATTAGAGATACAGCCTCAAAGTATAGAAATTAAATCAAGTGTAAAAAAGCCGAAAATCAGATCAGATGGGAAAAAGAGTCGTCTTGTCCCCTTACAAAAATATACACTTAATCGAGTAACAGAGATTTATGATAAAAATACAGATAGGTTGAGATCCGAATATCGTATTAAATCATTTTCAGATTTTGTAAATTTCTGTATTTTAGGATATTTGCCAACAATTGAGGAGCAATTAGCACAGAAGACAATAATGTATGAGAGGAGATTTTAGATGTTCGGTTTATTTAGCAAGATAGGAACAAAACTTGAATACAAAAAAGGGAAGAAATACCAGGGTAAGGTTTCAATTGTCATGGTAGGATTAGGAGTAACATTTCTAATTTTATCAGCATTGTTTATGCTAACCCAATAATGAAATCTATTCTTTAAAGAAATTAAGAAGTTTCTTTTTTAGATGATTTCTTATTTACTTTTTCATCCCATTCTAAACCCATTTTTGCACAATAGATTTCTTCTAGCTTTGCTAAATCTTCAGATGTGATTTTCTTTTTATTTCCAAGTAAATTCATAGCAAAAATTTCTAAACATTATAGATAAGGAATTCTAGAAATGAATATCAAATAATTACAAAGTGATTTACAGCAATTAAGAAAATTAAAAACAGAAAATTTTTAGTAAGAAGTACAAATTATTATGAATTAGATATATGATCTAAACTAGAGCTAAAATCATATGAAATAAAATAACTAAAATTTCAATATCAAAAACTATTATCAAATGATCTACAATTTCCATGGCGGATAAATATCATGTTTTTAAAAAAAACCTAATGTTAATTACGGATTCAGTGAATTATAGTGAAATTTGCAATGATGTGATGCAAAAAGATCAAGCTGTCAGATATGTAGGAGTGTTAGGAAGGAGTGGAGAAATGTTAACTGAGAGATACAGACATGATGTTCAGAGCATACTTAATGAAGAAGAAACCAGAATGGCACGACATTATGCATCAGCAAAATGGGAAATGCGTAAAACGCTTGAACATAAAATAGGCAAAGAGAAAATGGCCATTTCAATTTATAACAACATCACACAGATTTCAGTTCCGCTAAACAATCAAGAATTATTGCTGATTAGTTTAGATACAGATTATGATCAGAGTAAGATTATAGATAAATTTATCAACATTGCATCAACGTTTCAGAAAATTAATGAGTGGTTAAATCAAGAAATTCCAATTGAAGAGTTGCGCAAGAAAGATTCAGAAGAACTAATCAAACAAAAAGAATTTTTGGAACAAAAAGCATCAAGCTTTGATCCAGTGGTAAAGAGCATTGTTAAAAAAAATATCAGGCATATCAATTCAGTTCTAAAAGAAATTTGTTGATTAGAAACTGATTATCAAATGATGTGTGAACAGCATTGTGGATAAATAGGTTAAGCTAATAATTATTCTAATGATGGTACAAAAAGTAACTGGAAGAGGTACAGGTGTCAGAGAAGCAAACATCTCTGAACAAAATTGGGCAGGAGATAATTATGTCCAAATTCAAAACAAAAGACTTCAGAGTACCAAAAAAGATCTAACTATCCATATCGGAAGAGGTAGTAAAACAATTCGTGCATCAGAATTACCCAAACGTCTTAACAGACCTACTGGAAGAGGAATAATAGTTAGTTCAGGAAGAGGTACAAGAAGTTATTTGTTACAATAAATGCATAGAATAGATTCTATGCATATTTTTTTAATTAACATAAAAAATTAGGACATCATTGCATGTTTACACTCAGTGCATGATGACCATGTATTATCAGAATTAAGTTCAGGGCAAGTATTACAAATCATTGTAATTTTGCAGTCATTACATGTCCACTGCTTTGATGTAACTGTTTTTTCACAGTAAACACATGTTCCAGGAACATTCGCTTCAAACATCATATAAGATAAATTTCATGTTATGAAATAAAAGAGAAACTGAAAATGATCATCATTTGATATTGCTGTTTTAATTAAATTAATTTTGTAAATGAAAAAAGATTAGTTGAATTTGTTTTCAAAGACTACCTGATCTAAATCAAGCTGTCCACCCCTTGGTGCTGCAGGCTCTGCTGCTTTACCAACCACAATCATCAAAACAATCATGTGATCATCAGGAAGATTGATGATTTTTGCCAATTCATCGTATTCAAATCCTACCATAGGACAAGAGTCAAGACCCATTTGTCGTGCAGCAAGCATTATTGTTTGACCCGCAAATCCACATGAACGAATTGCTTCATCACGTCTATTTTGAGTACTGTCAGCATATTTAGTATACAATGCGTTTTTGACATGTTCTTGTTTTTCTGTAGTTGAATTTTTCCAGTATCTTAAAGGATCTTGATTCCATGCATTCATGTTACCACACAGAATTATAACTAATGAGCCATCTGAAGGTTGAGCCTGATTACGGGCAGCTTTGCTAATTTTATCTTTTATTGATTGATCTGTGACTGTGATAAATCTCCAGTTTTGGTGGTTATAGCTGGTAGGAGAAAGAATTGTCAATTCCATTAAAGAACGAATTTGTTCATCAGTCATTTTATAGGTTTTATCGAATTTTTTAATTGCACGTCTAGTTTTAATTGCATCAAAAGTATCCATTCCTAATCAAAATAAGAAAGAAATTTTCCTAATTTAATTGATAAACTAAAACAAAATTAGAAAATTGACTCAAACCTAGTTTTGTCAAAACTATCATCTAATTTTCCAGTAATTGGAATTTTATTTCCACAAAAACTGCAGCAATTATTTCTATCCAAATACCAACCCAGTATATCAAATCCATGTCTTTTAACGATCATTTTCTTACAACCAGAACAATACGTATTTTCAAGAGGATGACCAGGAGTATTTCCAAGATAAACGTATTCTAATCCAACTTCTTTTGCAATATCATAATGTTTCTGTAAAATTTCAATTGGAGTTGAAGGATAATTTTGCATTTTATAATCAGGATGAAATCTTAAGAAATGAATCGGCATTTCAGGTCCAAATTCATCAAAGATGAACTTACAGAGGGTTTTTGCATATTCTAAATCCTCACCATCACGAGGAATAATCAAGTCAGTTATCTCTACATGAATTTTGGTTTTATCACGAATTTCAAGAAGTGTATCAAATATAGGAGATGGATCTGGAACACCAATAAACTTCTTAACAAAATTTGGTTCAGCACTTCCCTTAAAATCAACAGTGATACAATCAAGAAAATCACCCATCATATTAACAGATTCAGGAGTACCATATCCATTTGAGACAAATACATTAAACAATCCTTTTTCATGTGCAATTTTTCCACAGTCATGAGCATATTCTAAAAAAATTATAGGTTCGTTGTAGGTATAAGCAATTCCTTGGGAACTGTGTGCAAGTGCTTCATTGACCACCATTTCAGGACTAATTTTTTTCCCTTCAATTTTTCGTCTTTGACTTAGATCATAGTTTTGACAGTATTTACACATCCAATTACATCCTGTCGTTCCAATTGAGAAAACTTTTGTTCCTGGTCGATAATGTGTTACAGGTTTTTTTTCAATTGGATCGATATGACCGACATTTGCTAATCCATAAACAAACAATTCAAGCATACCATTTTTGTTTCCTCGTACACCACATAAGCCAATTTGATCATCTTTCATTTCACAATATCGAGGGCAAGCAAGGCAACGAACTTTATTCTCAGATGTTTTTTCAAATAAAATTTCGCTAGGTTTCATGACAATATAATATGAATAATAGATTTTAAATGATCAAATCAAATATCATAACTAGATTTCAGTTTTGATAAGACTGAAAAAAGTTCAGATTCAGAAGTTACAATATTATTTGCAAAGGCAATTGGCCAAGGCGTAGGAAGATTTTTCTCACAAAATAATATCACATGTTTATTATGTTTTGATGCAACATACATTTCAATTCCAGTACCATAACTTGGATTGCCATCAGCTAATACCAGAATAACATCACTTTTAGAAACATAGTTTAGATCATGGGAAATAATTTGCTTACTAAGGGAGATTTCATTCCTAAAATCATTAATTTTTGAATAATTCATGTTTTTTTCATCAATATGATCAATTATGTCATAACCTTTCTCATGTAACACGGAATACCAGTGTTTAATTTTTTCAACACCACCAAAACCAATTGGACCACATACCATAATTTTCATAACTGTACTATATCCAATGAATAAAAAATATTTTCGAAATAAAAACGATATAGAACATAATCTTAATTACTTGAATAATGAAATTACATTATGAATAAAAAATCTGAAAAATTTTTTAAAGAATATTTGAGTTCATTGCCAGATACAAATATCAAACAGTTTTATGATGAAGTGGAGTGGACTCCATTTCCAGTATTAGTGATGAGAGAGTTTCAAAAAAGATTCAAACCAAAAGACGATAAAGAATTCATTACAAAACTTGTCAAGACTGCAGAAGATGCAAAAAATAAAGGTCAAAAGATTAGTCATATTGCCAAAGTTAAGGGGTTAGGAATCTCAAAACAAGTAAAAAAAGATGCCAAAAAGAAGATTGCAAAAAATATCACATCTGCAAAACGAATACTTACATCATCTGAAGAAAATATTGAGCTAATTAAAAAATTAGGAGAGTTAAAGAAAGCAGGACTAATTACTAACCAAGAATTTCTTCAAAAGAAAAAACAGTTGTTAGATAAAATTTAAGTCATTATCACGGATGATAACTGGAATTCCATTTTATTTATAGAGTGATACGATTAGATATATCCAAAATCCGTACGAAACACTTTGAGGGGTCAAACACATAATGTCTGGCTCCTCACTTTTACCAATTTTAAAATAATTCAGTAGAACTAATTTCCAAAAAACGTATACCACTCTTGGCCAAGAATTCTAATTATACCATAAGCAGTTCTATCAATATTGATGTCAGGCTCAGCAGTAATCAATAAAACATATTCATCCAAAGGAAAGCTCATCATTACAATTTTCTCTCTTCTTGAAGCAGAGTATTTTACACGACCTAGCTTATAATCAAAGTTTTTTCGCAGAGTAATTCTTGCTGCTAATTCACGATATAGTTTATGACGATTATCATCTTGCTCGTATGGAGTAAGACCATCTTTGAATCCACCAGTAATTAATTCACCTGATGAATTGACAATTCCTGCAAAACGAATTTTGGGTTCTTTGGTAATCTCTATACATTTATCTGCAAAACGTTTTACAAATTCCTCATCAGTTGTCATAATAGAACACCTACAGATATGATCAAATGCAATTGTATAACAGTTGCTGAATTTGAGTGACTCAAATAAGAATTAGATTTCAAGTCTCTACCTCATTTTGTCTTAAAATGTACACTGTAAATTCATCAGAATTATCAGTGTCAATTTTTTCAAAGGAATAATTAATCTGAGTTTGAATTAAACGATGCAACGCATCGCCAACTACAATTCCATTTTGTGGTGCAAATCGGTTAATTTTTGCACAGCGATTCACAGTAGAGCCAAAGATATCATCAATTGCAGATGTAGCAATACTTGCAATTCTAACTGGACCATATGTTGCACTAATTTTGTAACTTAATTGTGGAAGATTATCTTTTAACATTAATTCATTTATTTTATTTCTAGAATTTATCATTTCAAAACAACAATTCATTGAATTTTTTAATTCAGCCATGTCTTCAGAATTTGTTTTAGGGAAATAAAACAACAATGCATCACCTATGTTTTTTACAACTATCCCATTATGATCACGTACAATTTGAGCCATATTATTTAGGAAATTGCTGTAAAATTTACTAGTATCAAGATCAGAGAGGTTTGCAGTGATTTTAGTTGATTGAACAACATCAACCATACAAACACAAAACTTTTCACTAAATTCAGTAAATTGTAATAGTACATCTTTTTGTTCTTTGATTAGCTCATCTTTTTGTCGAATTACAACTTCTGATTCTTCAATTTTTTTTGCCATAGTATCAAATGATTCAGATAATTTTCCAATTTCATCACCTGAACGGATATTTGTTCGTACAGTAAAATCACCAGATGCAACAAGATTTGCAGCATTTTTGAGTTTGATGATGGGTTTTGAGATTAATTTTGACATAAAAAATGCAATGAATCCCATTCCAATGGCAATCATACCGCCTGCAATGATCAATTTACCTTGAAACGACATTATGGGTTGAATTGTTTCTTCTTTGTCAATTTCTGCAATTAAAACAAATCCAAAATCTGCAGAACAGTGTGATGATCCTACAATGGGAATTCCACGATAGTCATCATACTCACCACTCATATCGCTCCCATTTTCAAAACATAGTCTTACAGGAGGAGTATCAACAATTTGTTTTAAAACAGAATCTTCGATAAATCTAGAGTCAGAGATCATCAGTTGATCTTTATTTACAGTGTACACTTCACCAGTTTCACCTAATCCGCTTCTTTGCAAAAGTATTCGGTCATAATCAGAAGTTCTCATCGAAGTAATTAATACACCAATACGTTCTGATTTATCATCTTTATCAAAAATGGGCAATGCAATAATCATTTTTTTGTAACCATCTAATGTTACGTCAATCATTATCACAGGATTTGACATAGCATCAACAAATAATGGTACACTAGAGTAATCTTTGGTCATATCGGTTTTTCCAAGAGAAAATAAAGCATTACCATTTTTTCCGATTACTTTCAAATCTTCAAACCCAATTGAAAATCCAACTAATTCCTGAAATGCCTGTACCTCAATTAGAAAATCTCGTCTTCTCTCATTAATTTTATTAATATTTTCATCATCTAACGGGATGTCATTTAATGAACTAGTCAAAGTTTGGATCATAGGATTTGTAGAAATTATCTGAATTTGTTTAATTCTAGTCTCATACAACTTTTCTACTGCTTCTCCACGAATTTGAGACTCACTGACTAATTGGTTACCAATTCGTTCACTAATTATGGCTTCTGCAAAACTAAAGCTTAGAACTGCACTTGCAATGATTGCAACAACAGATGCAATTAATACCAAAAAAATCAGCTTTTTATCAAGACCAATAGACATCTGAGACATACTAATTTTGGACTGTATCAGAATATCAAGTGTTCGGGCATTCTACAAGACAGTAATTGTTCCAATACGCCATGGGTGAATGGTACAAAAATAGTTAAATTTTCCTGAATCTGCAAATTTATGCTTAAATTGATCACCTGTTTCTAACATACCACTGTTAAACAATGAGATAATATTTCCATCATCATCCATGCTTTGGATGGTATGACCAACTGTATCTTGATTTGTCCAGATTACTACCGTATTTTTGTCAACCACGGCATTTAATGGTATATAGAAACCGCGATTTGTTTTTTCATAGTTTCCATTAGGTAAAACAACTAGTGATGTTTTGTCATAACCCGTTGAAAGCTTATCAGTAGATTCAATTTGGATTATTCCTTTATCAATTAAAAACTGAATTGCGTTAAGAAAATCATTTTCAGTGACTTTTCCTTCGCCATACCATCTGGCAGTATTTTTTATCCAATCAGGAAGTTCTGCTGAAGCAGAGGGAATTGAAATAACAGGTATTAACAAGGTAAATATCAATACAGATGAAATTAAAATAGTAAATTTTTTCATTAATAATTAGTAACGCAATTTATTATAACAAGAATAGTCAGATATCAAAATTGATAATATGAGAATGTGATAAAATCACTATTTTCAGATAATAAAGATTTTACAGTGACGGTAGTCTGAGAAAATAAGGAGTGTAATATTGATTTCAATAATAGGAACTGGTAGAATAGGATCAGCTATTGCATTTCTTTTAGCATCTACAAATTTAGATTCAATTAGACTAGTCAATAGAACTGCAAAAAAGGCTAAAGGCCATGTGCTTGATTTATCAAGTGTATTTCCAAATGAATCAAAAAACATAGTGACTAGTACAGAAGATTTTTCAGAGATAAAAGATTCAAAAGTAATCATAATTACTGCCAGTGTTGGTACATATCAAAAAGACCGAATGGAGCAAGTAGAATTACAAATAAACATGATAAAATCAATTGCTTCAAAAATAAAAAAATATGCTTCAAATTCAAAAATACTAATCATATCTAATCCAGTAGATGTTTTAACATACGTATTTCTAAAAGAGACTGGATTTGATAGACATAGAGTAATAGGAGTTGGATCAGGATTGGATTCAAATAGATTACAGCAAATTTTATCAGAGAAGATTAACTGCAAACCACATGAAATTTTAAATTCAACAGTTTTAGGCGAGCATGGAGATACTATGGTACCAATTTATTCAAAGATTAAATTCAGACAAAAAAAGATCACAGATGTTATTTCAGATTCAGAATTATTAGATGCAACAAAAAGATTAAGGAATTACTGGAGAGATATTCGTAAAAATAAAGGCCCATCAGTATATGGAGTATCAAAGAAGACATGTGATTTGGTCAATGCAATCATAAATGATTCAGAACTAAATACATCAGCATCAATTCTTTTAGATGGGGAATATGAAATGGACGATGTCTGTATTGGAATGCCAGTAAGCATTTCGCAAAATGTAGTAAGTTTTAGAGAGATTCCTCTAAAAGATAGTGAAAGAAAAGCAGTTTGCGCTTCAGCTGATACAGTAAAAAAATACATCAGAAATTCATATTCTCATCAAAATGAATGATCGCCTCTTTATTTAACCAAATTTCAGATTATAGGGACAATTTTGGAAAGCCAAGAGCAAATTACGTAAGAGCTAGCCCCATTCATCTTTGTTATGACCAGCATCAGAATCTGACTTAACTTTCCAAGAAATCTTTACGGATTTGATTTCTTCCATGTGTACCATACACAAAAATTTGATATAAGGTTGTGGATTTTTTTGCATTGCACTGCATTACAATGTGGACTGAGTCATTATATGATTCCATACAGAATAAAATACATGCAAACAATACTACAGGGAAGAAAAATTGAAGATGAAGATCGAAAAGATGCCATACTTCAGATCATGTCTGACAAATATTGTCGAGCAATTCTAGATACTTCAATGGATAGACCCAAATCTGCCATGGAAATAAGTGCCGATTGCAAAATTCCAATCAGTACTGTTTACAGAAGGCTACAAACTCTTCATGACAACAAATTAGTTGGAATTTCAGGTTCCATTAGTGAAGAGGGAAAGAAATACTTCCTTTACAAAAGCAAAGTAAAGGCGATACAGACATCCTTTAATGGAAACTTTATCGAAATTGAAGTTGTTCCTAACAAAACACAAAGTTAGGAATACTAAATTTTATTCCATTTCATTTTCTAATAATCATTTTTGAGAATTGGATTTATGTTTTAAATCAATTTATCACATAGATTACTCATTGTCAGATTTTTTCACAACACCAGTCATTACTGTAACGCAGGAAAAAACAATACATGATGTATTATACAAAATGCAGACAGATTTTATTAAGAGAATTGTAATTTCTGCAAAAAACAAACCAATAGGCATTATCACTGAAAGAGATGTCAGTAGATTCTTTGACCATGACAATACTGCAAGACCATTAGACGAAATTCCAGTAAAAGAGATAATGAAAAAAAATCTCATTACAGTTACAGCCGGACAGCAAGATTTGCTTGAGCAGTGCATTATGAGAATGGACACATTTAGAATTGGTTCAGTCATAATAGTTGATGGAGATGGGTATCTAGAAGGCATCGCTACAAAAACTGACGTAACAAAATCATTTGCTGAAAATTTCCCAGGAAAATCATATGTAAAAGAATTCATGAACACAAAAGTTTTCACATGCAGAAAAACTGATTCAATAAAATTTGCATTAAACGTAATTAATAGAAATGATGTTTCAAGATTAGCAGTTACAGATAATGATGGAGTACCAATTGGAGTGATTACAACAAATTCATTTCTTATTCATAGTAATTATTTTAAAAAAAAATCAAATACAAGAAATTACCTATTTGACGAATCACAAAAAGATTTACTTGTAGGAGATTTAATTGGTGATGAACTGCTTACTGTAAATTACGAGGATGATTTAGCAAAAGCTGCACAGATGATGATAGATAATAAAATCAGTGGAATTCCAGTGACGGATTATGGAAAAGGTTTGGTCGGTATGATTACGAAATTTGATGTATTATCAGCGTATAACAAGGCAAGCAGGTATGAAGATATTGTTGAGACATACAAAAGAAATTACTAGGCATAAAAGAAAATTATTAGTTAATAAGGACAAAACAAAATGTAATACATCATGGAATCAGGTATTAAAAAAGATACAAAATCAAAAAAAGAGTCAACACGAAGTATAACGTATCGTCTACCTGAAAAGCTTGTAAATGAATTAGAAAAAGAGGCAAATCAAAAAAAGATTTCACATAATGTACTAGTCAAACAAATTCTTGAAAGGTATATTCAGTGGGATAGATTTGCAGAAAAAATTGGAATGGTCCCAGTTCCTAAGGATATTCTCAATACATTAGGTGAGGAGATGGATGGAGAAGATATTAATGAAATAATCAAAGCAGTTTTACCATTAATCAAAGATTCGGTGCTTTTTGTAAAAGGCGATTATGAAATTAAACGATGTATCGAAACTCTAGAAGACTATATTCGTGCATCAGGAATGAAATCAGATCATAGAATTGAAGGAGAAGTACACCATTTTATCATACAGCATGAAATGGGTATGAAATGGTCCTTATTTACAGAGCAATTATTAAAAGAAATTTTCCATCAATTTGTTCCGGACAAGAATGTCAAGACTCAAACCACAAAAAGTACAATCATTGCATCAGTTGAATTAGGTGCAGAGTTTAACGAGCACAAGTATTAATTCATCCAAATTCATCAATTGGAATGACATTGACTACGCGTAGTGTTCCTAGTGATGTTTCCATATCAGCAAGATCATAGTAATCATATAATCCATCAGTAGCAGTAATTACTAATGTCTCTACTTGATCAGGTAAGAGCATTTTTGTTTGTATATCTAATTTTTCAAAATACAATCCATGTGAACTTTCAGACTTATTTATCACAGTCAATAAAAGTGAATATCCACCAGCACGAGTAATTATTGTAGGATTTGGATTTTCATCAGAAATTGTTTTTCCAATAAGATTAGTTTTTGTTCCATCATCTTCAAAGATTACAGTTTGTCTAATTGTTTCAGGCAGATAAATTTGAACATGATGAACTTCACCATTTCCAATAATTCCAATTATCAAACCAAATGCAACAATGCAACTTATACAGGTAATTACTAACAATAATTTTCCATTAATTTGATTTGAACTTTCAGTTTGATTAGGAAAAATCATACCATTTAAGCATGGAATAATGTTTTAAGACTTTTAGATCTATTTCTAATTGTTACTTCTGTTACATTTGCAGCAACTGCAAAGTCTTTTTGAGTAAAATTTTCTCCAGAATTAATTGATGCAAGATATAATGCAGTAGCTGCTAATCCCATAGGATCTTTACCAGAAGACATTTGTTGAGAATTTGATTTTTTTAATAATTTAATTGCAGTACGTTTTGTTTTTTCAGATAAACCAAGTTTACTGGATATTCTCGAAATGCAAAAAATTGAATTTACTACAGGCATCTTAAGATCTAATTCCTGAACAATCAAGCGGTAGCAACGAGAGATATCTTTCTTTTTAATATTAGTAGAATCAGATACATCTTTGAGTGTTCTGGGAGTTTCAGAGTCTCTACAAGCAGCATATAATGCTGCAGCCATCATTGAGGAGATAGTTCTTCCACGAGATAATTTTTTTTCAAGAGTCTTTCGATAAATATAAGCTGCCTTTTGTGTCACGTTTTCAGGTAAACCAAGTTTGTCTTTCATTTTGTATAATTCGTTAAATGCTTGTTTGAGGTGTCTATCAAGGTGAGTGTTTTGACTTCTATTATCCCATAACCTAAGACGATTCATTGTACCCATCAATGATGGTGCAATAGAATTTCCTGCAGAATCCTTGTTGGTAGGATTAATCATTGTAGATAATCCCATATCATGACGTGCAATAGATGTACCATCACCTACACGGCTTTTACTTGTGCCTGAATCTGAAAATGATCTCCATTCTGCACCAGTATCTTCAATTCTTCCAGGCAAGACAAGGCCGCAGCTTTTGCATATTCGTTCACCAGTTTCAACATCATTTACGAGAACGTCATTCCCACATGCATGCTGACTAAGAAGAATTGTATCATCTAAAATCATGTATAATTGTATACACTTATACATATTTATATATTGTGTATAATTATGTATAATCATGCATATACAGTGTAACAGTATTATACGATAAAAGATTAGATTTTACCATGTCAGTTGCATTTGTAACAAAAATTGCAAAGTCAGGACATGATTCAAACGGAAATGAAAGACGAATAATTATTGTCCCAGCTGATCGATTAAAAGAAGTGGCAAAAAAATACAATGGAAAGCAAGTTAAAGTGACAATTGAAGAAATTTAAGATGTTGCAGAGATTTCTTTGAGAAGATTTCTTCGAATTAAGATAGGAATGTTGTAAAATGATGCAAGAGCAATTGCATCAGATGCTCGGAAATGTCTTAGAATAATATCTTTTTTTCCTGTAAAATACAGATTTGCCCTTAAGATGTTCCCAGTCTCATAGATTTTTATCTTTACAAGCAATAATTCAGTTTCTTCACATAATTGTTCAATCATATTGTATATTGTAGGTAATGAATCACGTTGTCCATCAATAAAACTAGAGATATGCATAGCTACTTCAGTAGAAAAAGCAGACATGTGAAATTGTTTTCTATCATCAGATTCAAGAATTAATGCACCTTGATTTGATGTCGGATCAATACCCACAGTAGAAATTTTTACAACATCATAATCTTCATCTAATGCTTCATCTATTTTCAATTCTATCACATTGTTTTAGGTTGCAATCAAAATAAGATTTGTGGCAAGAATTAGAAAATATTACTAACAAATATTTCGAATCATGATAATCTTCATCTATTTTAAATCACAATATCACAAATATTTCATATTGGAAATCAGGAAAATTTTGGTACCAATAGATGGTTCTACGAGTTCTTTTCGAGGTTTGGATGAAGCAATAAAGATTGCACGAAATTGTAAGGCAACAATAACAGGTTTGTTTGTTGTACCGTTTTTTGAATCATCTAAGACAAGTAAAATTTCAACTATTGAGAAGATGGTTTTAGATGATAATCAGAAATCAATGGAAAAAGCAAAGATTAGGTCTGCAAAAAGAGGGATATTATTTGAAGCAGATATAATTCATGGAGAAGAAGGTCAGGCAATTGTCAATTTTGCTAGAAAAAAGAAATTTGATTTAGTTGTGATTGGTTCAAAAGGTAGAGGTTCAATGATGCAATTTTTTTTGGGCAGTACATCAAATTATGTGATACATAAAGCATCAATTCCAGTTTTGGTTGTAAAGTGATGTAATTGTCTTCAAAAAAAGAGAAAATCTTGTTGATGGGATTTCCAAGTAACGGATTAGTTGGTACGTTTTCAATGTCATATATTATCAGCTATTTACAGATGCAACAAGTTGGAGAAATTGAGCATCCAGACATTACACCTGCATTATTTATCGAGGATGGTGAGATTTACACGCCAATTAGAATTTACAAGAAAGCAAACATTTTTGCAATTATTTCAGAAATACCATTTGATACAGATGTAGCATATGAGTTTGCAGAGATTGTGACTAAAATTGCAAAAAAACACAGCATAGATAAGATTGTCATTCTTAGCGGAATGGAATCAGTAAACAGAGATCCAAAAAAACCTAAGACATTTGGATTAATTACACATAAGAGTTTAGAAGAGTATCTGTATCAAAATGATATTCCAAAATTCCTTACAGGAACAATTCTTGGAACAGATGCGGCTATAATTTCCACGTTAAGAAAATCAGATGTACCATGTTTGGTGTTATATACAGAATGTCATCCCACATTTCCAGACCCTAATGCATCCATTTATTCAATTTCCACTGTTTCTAGAATTTTAAAAACAAAAATAGATACAAAAGATTTAGAGAAAAGAATTGATCAAATTAGAATTCAGAATAGAGATTTAATGCAAGAAACAATGAACATTATTCAAGGACAACAGTCTGAAAAACGACTTCCAGTTCCAGCAATCTATAGGTAATATTATGTCAGAAAGATTAACTAGACCTAGATGGAATTTGGGATTAGAAGATGATATTAGTCAAAAGATTCTTTCTCCACTCACTAGTATTAGAGGAACAGAGTCAAAGTGGGTAATTGAATTTGATCTCCCTTTAGTAGATAAGAAAGATATCAAAGTTTCAATTGATACAAATAACTTAATTTCTGTTGAGGCCGAACTTAAAGAGACGTATTGTGATGAGATGTTAGGGTGCAAGAACGAATTTCAGTATTATAAAAAACAAATTTCATTACCATCAGACATAGATAAAAAAAATATTACGTCAAAATTTTCAGATGGGATATTGACAATACAGGTTCCTCGAAAGATTAAAGGAACCAAAATTAAGGTAGAGTGAATATTAGTTTTCTTCAGGTTCTTCAGTTACTGAACCCATACTCTCAAGCCGCCAAGCCGTTTCCATATTTTCATCCATTCGCACAGGTTTACTCTTATTCAAATTTGAAAAGATACATTCATCAGAACAATGTGTTAGTTCAGTATTTCTCATTTCTTTACCACAGTTTTCGCAAAATTTTGTCAATAGTTGAGAGCAAATTAATCATCGTATTATTAATGAATGCTGATTATCAAGTATGATAATAGGATTATACAATATGAACAATAGTACTTGCACCACGTCTATCAATTTCCATTCCATCTTTGAATTCACCAATTACAACAGTAAACGAGATTAGATCACGTTGAGTACATTTTGTGGCATCAAGTGTAAGATGAAAATCAAGTAAATCAGATTTTTCCAGATATAGATCATTTTCAAGAATATGAGCATCACCAGTACTTTCCAATCTAAATCGATTTTGCTGATAATGAGTTCCCAAAGCAACTTGACAGTTTTCACGACCCGTTGCTTTTACAGTGATGTCAATTAGACCAGATTTTGCAAACGTATATTCAGATTTTTTGTTTATGAAAACACCAATTTGAAACGGCTTTCCAGCTGTGGCTTCAGCCATTTTTTGAATTCCATCATTCATTGCAACATCTACACCCTTGATTGTTTGTGCAACTTTTGCAATCCAATCATTGGTACGAGTGATGACTGAAGCAATTTCATTTCGTCGTTTTTTATCTTCATCAGAAGGAAGTTTATAGTATTCAACCCATGCAAGATAATCATTAGAGATATCCTTGACAAAATCCATACATGTGAGTTTGTAACTATCAACGCTTTCAGCTTTTCCTGCACCTTCATCATATGGAACAAAAGAGCTATCTGCGGGTAAGGCCATATTAAAAATAAAATGAACGTATCTTAAAAGACATCTGAATTAGAGTTTTAAGTGATGTTTTTTGCGCTACCATTATGAAATTATTTTCAGTGATGATTGATGAATTACAGAAAGAATTAAAATCAAATAATGCGCAAATTCGGTTTTTATTAAAAAAAAATTCTGCAATAGCATATAGAAGAATTACAGAAATAAGTAAAGATGTAGGAAAAAAATACAATGTGTTACTAGTAGTTAATTTTTCAAGAAAGGATTCAATAAATGATTTTGATTCATATGCGACAAGAGACATTAGTATCAGTATTGAAAAAGATAGAAAAAGATTCCCAATTAATCGACAAGATATCAAAGATAAAGCATATGAAGTGTTAGGAGATGTTTTTACTGAAGACTCTTACATGAGAGAGGGCAAAGAGGGCGTAAGAGTCAAAATTAAAGAAGAGAAGATCGACATATTGCCACACTCATTACATGTGTGGACCACATTAACAAAAGAAGTAAAAGATTATTGTGATTGGTTATTAGATGTGGTTTATCAGGTAAACCAAGGCTCATCATCAGCAGATAATGAAACTACTTCATAAGAAAAAACAAAATTTCCATCAAAATCATAGTTGATTGCTTTTATCGGTAATGGTACATTATCGACTATCCAGAATGTGTTTTGTTTTTCACCTATATCGTATGAAACCTGAAATGTATCAATTTTACCAAATTGCATATTCAAAGGAGTGATTTCAGTTAAGACCACTTTGGGCTTATGTTTTCCAATAAACATCGTTCCCCATTCTGCACCAACGACAAGATATCGATCATCACGTGCTAAATCACGTGTAGATAAAACAGTTTCATCAAGAATTTTTGCATATGGTCTTAATTCAGGGGATATTTTTTCAAATGTGAATCCAGATGATAATGAAATTGTTTCAGATAGTTGTTGTCCAGTGTTCAGATCATGAATTGACAGTTTAACATTTTGATGCTCAGTAGATTCAACAAAGTCAAATGTTGCAAGAAGTTTTGAATTTTTAGTTTCTACTTCATATTGTATAGAAGGATTTAGTTCGGCGCCTTTCCCAATATGCCATTTTTCAGCAAAATATGGAATAACATCTTGTTCAGTATTGGGTATTCCACTAAGAATAATTGGGTACGAAACTCCAATGGCAGCAGCTACAAACATTATTCCCATTCCAATTACAATTCGTCGTTTTACCAAAAAATCACCAAATTAAGTTACTAGGAGGTAATTTTCATTATTCCACTAGAGATTAGATATTGAATTCCTGAAACAAAGTCAGAGTCAGAGATAACACCATCTGCCCACCAACCAGCATTATTTTTTATCCATCCAGGGATTTCATTTGAACCTGCACCAGAGGATGTAGTAGGCGGAATAACCATAATCTTTTGATTAATCAAATATTGAATTCCTGAAACAAAGTCAGAGTCAGAGATAACACCATCTGCCCACCAACCAGCATTATTTTTTATCCATCCAGGGATTTCAGATTCAGTACTTTCAGTAGATTTTGGTGCGACATTTGATTTAGGGGTTGATGGTTTGTCCCCAATTACCTCAAGATCAAACATTAGAAAGCCAGTAGTCGAAGGATCTGGGGCCGATTTTTCAGGTCCAGTTCCATGTACCCATATAACATATTTTGCAGTGCCAGGATCTTCCAATACAGGCATGTATCGTACTACTTGTCCAGAAGCTGAAAAGAATTTTGAGAATCCTTCTTCATCAGCAAAGCTTCTAACAATATCTTTTCCAGATTCATCTAAAACATAGAAATCATAATGTACTTGATTTTCCCATAACGATGGCGCATGTGATTTTTTAAAATCAACTCTTAGTTCTAAATCACATCCAGTAACTGCAGGCGTAGGTCCATAAAACACATTAAGAGTCATAGGGGTTCCAGCAGTTTTAGTATTTTTCTTAATTGTAGTCAGATCATATTCTCGAGGACAACCCAAGTCTTTTTTTGCTTGTTCAGTATCTACAATATCAGTAAAAGGATTTTCTGTAATGTTTTTTGCATGATCTAATAATTCAAATCGATATTCTTGTGGAGGGATTCCTTCAGATACTTGTACCCATGTACTAGCCTTTACAGGGAATGGGAAATCGTCAACTACCCAAACTTTACTTGTTTTTCCACCAGTATGCCAACCAATTACAACAGTTTCAAATGTTCCTGCAGGCGTATATGCAGTATCAAGTGCCATAGGGATAACTTGTTCGCCCCCAATGTTTCCAATTTTTCCCCATGACGGAATAGAGAATGCTTTTGGTCCTTTTCCGCCAACATCAGATGGGGAAGTAGCAAATGCAGAAAGCCAAACAATTGATGTTTTGTAAGCACTACGATAAGGAGAGATGTTATCTGTACCACCAGTTGGTTCAGGAGCAATCTTTCCAACTTCCATTTCACCAGAAATTATCTTATTTCCATCTCTAACTACAGTTTGGATAAGGAGTTTCTGTTCGGTTCCATCTTGAAATTCTTTTTCTACCCACATATCCATAGAAAATGTCGTACAATCTTTGTAATTTGCATGACACATATCAAAACTAAAGTAATCTCCGATCTCTAGATTCTCACCTGGGAACCATTCGCCTGGATGATCCACACCGCCTACTTGAGATTGAGCAAAAACAGGTAAAGTAGCAGAAGAGATCATAATTACGCTAAGTAATACTATCAAAGAAGCAATAACTTTCAATTGTTCCAAAGTCCTAGTAATTCCTAGTTAAATGTTTCATATAAGCAAATATAGAGGAATGAAAAGT
The DNA here is from genome assembly GCA_964344885.1 of uncultured Candidatus Nitrosopelagicus sp. Taxonomy (GTDB): domain Archaea; phylum Thermoproteota; class Nitrososphaeria; order Nitrososphaerales; family Nitrosopumilaceae; genus Nitrosopelagicus. The sequence goes on from CAYFOW010000001.1 coordinate 42,032, forward strand.
GAATTTTAGATATGTGCGAATGTCCAAAGATCCACATGTATGAAGTAGAATTCAAGTTGGATGGAATGATTGTAGTTCCGACCCACAAAAACTGTGGGAATAGGTTAAATGAGAAACAAGCAGATGGATTTCAAAAACAGCTTGTTAAATCATGGGGATATGAAGACGAAGACGAAGAATAGATTTTAACAGACTTTCACATATGAAAACTCTTCAAAATTGAATTGGTGGTTTTTTGCAATTCAGCGATTTGAGATTTCATTTTTGTCAAATCAGTTTCCAGGTCTAGGGCAGTTTTAAGGACATGAATTAGTTCTGGAGAATGATGAAGGTTCTTTACTTTAATGAAATTATTCCTAGTCACATATCCCAAATAGAAATAACAATCAGCAAGAAGTGAATTTTCAATCATCCATGCAGATTTCTGAGAGATGATTTTAGAATTTAAATTATTTTGAGTCATATCAGAGAATCCTACAGTTGATTTGGACATTCTTTGAAGTAATGAAGTAGTCGAACGCTCTACTCCCAAACAATCAGTTAATACAGAAATTGATTGATTTAGTTTATTTTTTTTCAGATCACGAAGTTGATGTAAAAGATGAGTAGGATTTGTCTTAATTGAATTAAGGGTTGCAAGTGCATCAGCAATAAAAAATGAAGATATTTTCAACCAAATGGGAGAAAAAACATCAGAATCAATTCCATTTTTGGCTTTAGAAAGACATACACCTGATTCAACAAGAGATTGTTTAACAAATGTATTTTCTAACTGGGATTTTTTTATTTTAATTTTAGATAATAGAGTTTTCAGATCCCATTGATCATCTTGTAGAACATGCATGTTTTCAATCTGTAATAATTGGTAAGGGTTTGTTTCGTTTAGAGACAGATGATGAATTGTGATGAATTTATTTTTAAAATCTACTATCGAAGTGCCAGAATGTTCATCAAAAATTGCAATATCATAATCACAGCATTCGTACTCAATACCATAAACTCGGCATCCAAATACACCAACAGGAAATCCATTATGAGGTATACAAGATAAAAGTTCATCATAGTTCATTCAAAAACAAAAAAAGGTTAATTTCTATAAATATTGCAACTTAGAAAAATTCACAAATAATGTAAATGTCAAAACATAAAATTATTTAACAGATTTTTTCAACTGACCAGTTTTCGTTTACCCATATACCGTTTACAGATGCAGGTAAATTCCAAGTTTTGATTATATCAACTGATTTTTTAATATGATCAATATGTTCTTCTTTAGTTACAGGATTTCCAAGACAATCATGATGACCAGATAAAATGATAGATTTTGATTTGTGTCCATTAACTGATATTAGAATTTTAGGTTTTAATCTAGTAATCATGTTGGGATCATCTAACATGGCCTTATCTGAGCCAGGCTCAGATATCATATCAATAAAATCAACAGAATAGTTTTTTTTAATCCAGTCAGTTATAGGCAATTGAACTCGTCCATCAATACAGTTTATCGAAGTACCAAATGTCCCCATACAATTAGTTCAGGAACACATATCAAATTTAAGTTATGTTTAGCCAATGCTTTAAATTATTATGAACTCAGGTGTTTAGCAAGCTCCTGTGGTGTAGTCCGGCCAAGCATACTGCCCTCTCAAGGCAGTGATCCCGGGTTCAAATCCCGGCGGGAGCACTTTTAATTTTTCATCTTTCAAATGGAGTTTTCTTAAATATCTAAAGAAGTTATTTGAAAACAATGGCATTACGAGATTTACCATTAAGACAACAATATAGATCAGATAAAGATAATGTTGTAACAGAGTTTTTTATCCCGTGTTTAACTAATTGTATAAGATATGACAGGACAATTGAATATATTTCAGTAAAAAGCCTATTTACATTATCATCAGGAATAGAAAATATTCAACATGATGCGGCAAAGATTAGATTAATTTCAGGACATAGATTTAGAACATCAGATCTTAATGTCTTAAAGAATCTATTTGAGCAGAATGATTCAAAGAAAATGTATAATGGAAATTTGATTAGAAATAATAAAATCGACATGTTAAAAGAAACTATCCAAAATCATAGATTAGAAGTAAAAATTGCAATTCCAAATTCTGAAGAAATTGATGGATCATTTCGTGAGAGAATTGGGATTTTTTATGACAAAAATGATGATTCAGTGGCATTTACTGGAACATCTAATGAGACATTTGATAGTGAAAATAGGAATTTTGAATCAGTCGATGTGTTTACATCATGGGATGATAAAAAGAGAATAGAAAATAAGATAAATGATTTTGAGAATCTGTGGCAAAATAAAACAAAATATGTGCAAGTATTTGATTTTGAATATGCCGAGCAGAAAAATCTCTTAAAATATTCTACAGAGTGGGCACTTGATATTTAGAAATCAAAATCTTTCATTTCCATTTTAGGAATGTTTTCATCAAATTCCATCTTTGATGTTTTATAGTAGATTACTTCACCACGTCGTTCAATTACAGCAGTGATAGGCTCTTTTCCCATCTTAGTGATTTCATAGATCTTTTTTTGAAAATTCCCAATTTTTTCTTGTTTTCCTTCATTTAAAGCAAAGATAAGATACTTTGAACCCTTCTCGCCAAAATCACCCTTATCATATACTCTAAAATCAGAGCCAAAACCAAAACCATCCTTGGCAGTATAACCTCTAGTTCGAAGATCACGGTAAATTAGAAATTTTGTCAAAATGTCATCATCAGAGATTTTATACATTTCAAGCAAGGCATTAAAATCAACGATTTTCTTTCCTTTTCGTATAGTCAGCTTATTTGTATACACAAGATATAATGATTCAAAAGGTTTGAGAATGTATAGATCTTTTTCTAATTCCCCATACCCACGTAGTTCTAGATCGTGAATGCTTCCAGGCTCAGATATTATAACCTGATTTTTTAACAATATTCCTTGAAGTGCAATTCCAGTATCATCACTCATCATTTGAGTCAAAGAGAAGATTGCAATATAAGAAATGTGAAGGCTAACCGTTAAAATATGGGAAAACATGAATTTTTTCATGCACGGTGAATGCTATAGACGTGGAAATGGACAGCCATATACAAGAAAAGAGTACATCAAAGGCAAACCTCAAACCAAGATTGCCAAATATCATGGAGGCAAACGCGGAAATTATGAGTATAAAGTAGAGCTTTTGATAAATGAGAAAATTCAGATCAGGCATATGGCTATCGAATCAACAAGATTAGCAGCAAACAAAACTTTAGAAAAGACGACAGGTGAGACGGGTTATTTTTCTAAATTGCGAATTTACCCACATATTCTATTGCGTGAAAATAAAATGATTGCAGCTGCAGGTGCAGATAGACTTCAGGAAGGAATGAGAAGAGCATTTGGTAAAGCAGTTAGTTTGGCTGCACGTGTAGATAGAGGTCAATGCATCATGGAGATGAATGTGGACAAACAACACGTTGATGCAGCAAGTAAAGCACTAAGAGGTGCATGTGTCAAATTGCCAGGCACCCCATCAATTAGAGTTACTCCAAATAAAACATCATAGTTATAGTCTTTGTAAAATTTGTTTTTTGTATGAATTTACTAAATCTGCAAATTCAGTAAATTCATCTTTTGTAGGCATTCTGTTCAGAATTCTTTTGTGTTGATAAAAATAAGAATTGTATATTCGTCCAACTATTAATCCAAAACAAAAAGATTGTGAATTAAATTCGTCAGAAAGCGAATTATCAATTGTCTTTACTTCATCTAAATTATCAAGTGTTTCAGTAAGTTTCTGCTCAATTTTTTCTTTAATTTTATTATCCATAGTATAGTTTCTCCAAATGAAATAAAAAATTATTGTAAAAGAGCAGTAGGCTTTAATATGCTAAGCCTAAATTAATGATTGAGCAGTCATAGTACAGTTTGGTTAATATGTAAGCTTGCCAAGTTTATGACCCGGGTTCAAATCCCGGTGACTGCACCATCTTTTTTGATAAAATTAGTTTTATAGAAACAATTTAAAAAAAAATACAATGTATGATGTGTGGACACTTGTTATACTAGGAGGAATTGTTGCAGTAATTTCAGGATATTTAATTTTAAAAAGAATTAAAGAATAAGAATGAAAATAATTTAAAAAATGTCACATACCAAGATTTCGTTTTAGTTTTTCAGAAAAAGAGAGTTTCCTAGGAGGAGGTGGAGTAGAGGATGAAGATAGTCCCTTGTTAATCATGTCAAGTGCAGTACGTGCACGTTCAGGTTTAGGTAGTTGTACCATGAAAATTTTATCTTTACTTACTTCAGTTTGTGAAGGGGGCGATAGTGCAAGCATCGTTGTATTTGCAAGGCATTCAAAAAACTTTAGAGACTCGTTTGCATATAATAAGAATTTTTCATGAATGTCACCGTAAGAAAAATCTAATTTTACTTCAACAAAGACATGTCCAAGACCATCTTGCAATATATTCAAATTTGTATTAACAGACACAGGTTTTCCTTGAATTTTGGTCATTATTTCATCAAATCGTCTATCAGATAAAGTGATGCAAGGAACTTCTTTCCCATCAAAATTGTAGACAGATGTATTTGGATAAACCTGTTCAAGCATTTTTTTTAATTCATCTTCAGGCATGAATAATCATTTTTTCAGTGCAGGTATAATTTTGTCGCCTAGTTTTATCAAAAATGGGGAGATAAATGCAGTAATTATTGTAATCATACCAATTAGAGGGAACAAGAAAGCGCTGACGACACCGACGTCTACACCTACTTTTACAATCACAATTGAGAATTCTCCACGTGGTGCAGATAATGCAAATGCAGAACGTAATGATTTTTTTGTGTTTTGTCGAAATGCAAAATTACCTAACAAATTACCACCAAATTTCATTCCTATAGCAACTGCAATTAGAGCAATTGCAATGAAGATGTAATTTTCAAGTTGGCTAACATCCATTAATGCACCAACTGAAACAAAGAAGATTGCAACAAACATATCTTTTATTGGACTTGATAAAATTTTAGATACCTCAGCAGATTTTGATTCAGCTACAATTACACCTGCAAGGAATGCACCAATGGCAACGGACAAACCTACAATGTTTGCAAGTAGGGCATAACCAAAACATACACCAAGCACACTAAGTAGTAATATTTCACGATTCTCTGCACTTGCAACTCTATCAATTAGAGGAGGAATAACACGAATTCCGATTGTTAATGTACCAACAATTAGTCCAGCTGCAACTGCAGCAACCATTACCACACTTTCAATAGATACAGTTCCAACAAGTGCAATTGATTCAAGAGATGCAATTAAGATTACAGCAATTACATCTTCTACAATTAATATCCCAAGTACAAGAATTGAGGACTCTTTTTTTATTTTTCCAGTTTCTTCAAATATCTTTACTATTATGGCAGTACTACTAATGGACATGGCTGCAGAGATGAATAATGCATCCATGAAATTTAATCCCAAAGAAGTGGCAGCAAAGAATACTACACCCAATGTAAGAAACAAACCCAGAGTTCCAGTTCCAATTGCAACTTTTCCTATGGAACGAATTTTTGCAAATGGAAATTCTATTCCTATTACAAAAAGCAATAAAATCACGCCTATTTCTGCAAACAGGTTTAATGCAGATATATCAGATAATATCCCAATTCCAGAAATCTTTTCGGTACCACCGTTTTCAGGTAAAAGCGAGGTCCATAGTGGGGATAAAGGGCCAATTAACATCCCAGCAAAAAGATATCCAATTATCAGTGGTTGACGTATTTTAAAAAAAGCCAGAGTTACTATTGCAGCAAGAATCATAATTATTGCCAAATCAGTTACAAATGTATCATGAGGCATTTGTAATGGATTAATTTTTTCTACAAGTGCAGAAATCCCAATTGTGTTTTGGGATTGTAAAAAAAAGTCTTGCACACATACAAAGAGAGTCGATATCTAAAAACAGTTACTGTAATATGTTATCATTTGTCTAATGATTTTGTATAGTTCAAAATTTTTATCAGAATATCTTTATTGTTTAATTAGAAATTAAAGAAATCTGGGATGATGATCAGAGTGACGGATAATTATGAAGAAATAATCTCTGGGGTATCTGACCAGAAAAATTATTTCATAATAACCAGTTAATTAATAGTACCGTACTATACCGTAATATATGAAATGTCAGTTTTGTACAAGAAACTTCATTGAAAATATGAATGGGTTAGCTGAAAAAACATTCCATGAATTATTGCATGAGCCAGAAATGGTCAATCAATAATATCAATATTTTTCTTAATTTTTACAACGAACTTTTTTAACGATTTTTTTATCATATGTACATGGCAAAGGCTGCAAGAAAGACAAAAAATCCAAAAACAAAGGCAGTCAAGGCAGTAAAGAAGGTAGCAAAAAAAGCAGTCAAGAAAGAAAAGACTCCAACTACTAGCTCATTACTAAAAAAAGTAGCCACAGTATCAGATACAACAAAAACAATTTCAAAAGAGATGAAGAGTATGTCAAAAATCTTTGTCGAGAATCAAAAGGTACTGGTATCAATGAAAAAAATGATTGATACATTAAGTGATACCATGGAGCAAATGCAAAAACAATCAAGGCAGATAAAAATTTTAGAAGACGACACAGAGAAATTGTTTTCAGGATTAAGTAAAGTGAGAACACAATCAGGCATAACAGAAAAAATTAATCAACAGACAATGAAATTGCAAGAACAAATTGACAAGATTGCAAATGAACAAAAAAATCTTCCAGATTCAAATGATATAATTGAAAAAGTATCAGAATCATTTGAGTCAATCAGAAATAACTCGAAAATGATAATGAAAATTGCAGATAGAGTGGAGAATGTAAAAGATGATTTGAAAAAAGTATCCGTAGAAACGAAAAGATCATCAGAGGCAATATCAGATATATCAAAGATCAAAGAAGATATCAATTCAATTTCAAATAGGGCTAAAAAAATTGGAGAATTAGATAGAACGATTTCATCGATTAAAGAAGAGATAGAGAATGTGTCAACAAAGGCAAAACCAATAGAGAATCTTAACACACAGATAGGATTTATGAAAAATGACATTGAGGCAATATCAGAGAGGGCAGTTAAAATTGACGAATTAGGTGTGGGGGTAAAGAGTTTAAAAAATGATTTAGAAAATATGACAACGAAGGCAAATCAGATTTCAAACATATCTACTCAGGTAGATTTTGTAAAAAATGACATTGAGGCAATATCAGAGAGGGCAGTCAATCTAGGAACAGAGATAACTAATTTAAGAGAAAAAATAGGTGATTTTTCAACAAAAAGAGAATCAAAGGAGTTTTTAGAAAATTTTGAGAAGATGAATTCTCATTTTGTTAATTTAAAAAATGAAGTGGGACAAAACAAGAATTTGTTAAATGAAAAAATCTCAGATATATCAGAGACATTAAAAAGAGCAGATTCTACCACATCAGAATTTCATAAAAAAACAGACAGAGTTATTCAAGAATTACAAAATGTTAAAAAAATCTCAGATAAGACTTCAGATACAAACTCAAAAGAAGTAATGGGTTTACTAAAGCTTTCAGAGTATCAATCAAATATCAGAATGCAAGCTGAATCAAAATATGGCACACTAGAAGATATTGAAAAAATGGCTCAACAAACTACATACATCGTAAATCTTTTTGATAGACTATCAATTGAGACAGAACAAAAAATTGCATTACCATATGAAGTTAGACAATGGGCTGTTGGAAAGATTTTAGATTGTGCAGACAGATGGGAAGTACGATTCACAGATGTATTTGACAGATTGATAACAAATTTGGGCAGAAACCTGTTAAAAGAATCAATAAGAATTCAACAGGTAAGAGAGATTTTTGGTATCAGAGCAGTAGACGAGATTAAAAATGAATTAGGATTGAGTTAGACACCTGATTCTAATTGCATACTTTCTTTTTTCTTCTTTAAAATTGCAAATATTCCAAGAATTGCAGCAATCCAGACACAGCTAAGTATTACATTAGATATACTGACATACATGTAAGGAATTACATCAATGAGATTATCTTGTATTGCTATTGCACGAGAGCTCAAATCCAACATACCGGTATGATATGCTGAGCTATCTTTTGGGACTGCGCTGATTTTTTGAGCGCTTGCAGCCATTACATCAAGATCTTGTTGAATACGAGCAAAATTAGTCGTATCAGTTGGGAATATCCACACAGGGTTTCCTTCTTTTGGAATATTGTCTTGTATGGTACGGATATCAATCAGAATTGAATTGGGATCAGAAGAGGCCTGTATTCTTGATAAAAGACCATTTGATATATCAATTGGATAAATATCACTCTCATAACCAGTGTATGCAAAGTAGACTCCTACAACAATAATAGCAAGAATTCCCAGCATTGCAAGTTTGTAAGTTATTCCAGCCATCTTTTCATCTCTAGTTTTAATATGCTCAGACTCAGACTTGTCTCTTTTATATCTTGTATGAGATATGCTAAGAAATGCAATATACAAAAATCCAACTGTCTGCAATGCTATTATTGGTACAAAAATAGGGTGGCTAGAAAATATTGCAATAAAGATTGCCATTATACCATATATGCCAAAGAAAAATTCCAGCAGAGTAGTTTTTGTAAATGGTAGATTGTATGCCTTATCACGCCAATCATCAGAATTTTTTACTATACCATATTTTGGAGTACGTAAAAATTCATTTTTCTTTCCCAGCATTGCATCAAATACAGCAACAGAGTTGTTTACAGACATACCAATAGAATAGACTAGCAAATACGGAAGAGACTTTGCCTTGTCTTTCCAATTTTTATTATACATTTTTTGGATGACTAAAACATATGCACCTGGACCTAATGCAAGATACATTATCAAGGTCAATGCAGGAAGAAAACTTACAACATACAAGTTAACTTGGGATGCAATCAAGATTGGTAAAGTAAGAAATTGAACAAGCATTAAAGGAAATACAATATGTCTAGTCAGTTGGATAAATGCTTGAAGTTTTGTATCAAATGCAACTTTACGTTTTACCATAATATCAGTGACAAGTTTAATTGCACACTGGATTGATCCCTTTGCCCAACGAAATTGCTGTCTTTTTGCACCATTCATTTGAACTGGTAATTCTGCATCAACTACAATATCAGGGATAAAGGTACATTTCCAGCCTTTCATTTGTGCACGATAACTCAAGTCAAGATCCTCTACAAGGGTAGCAGTATGCCATCCTCCTGCATCATCAATGCATTCTTTTCTCCAAATTCCAGCAGTGCCATTGAAATTCATAAAAAGATGTGAATCGCTTTTTGCTTTTTGTTCTACTAGAAAATGAAAGTCTAGATTTAGTGCTTGTGCTTGAGTTAGAGAGGAATAGTTTTCATTGACATGACCCCATCTACATTGAACTAGGCCTGTTTTAGGAGTTGCAAAGTATGGAATTGCACGACGCAAAAACCAAGTGGGTGGGATAAAGTCTGCATCAAAAATTGCAACAAGTTCACTGGTTGTAGTTTTCATTGCATGTTTTAGCGCACCTGCCTTGTATCCTGCACGAGTGCCACGGCGTACATGAATTATATCAAATCCGTTTTTTTTGTGTGAATCAATTAAAGAAGATAGTTTTTCAGTCGTATCATCATCAGAATCATCAAGTACCATAATCTTCATTTTTTCTTTGGGATAATCCATAGCACATACGGCATTGATTAGACGACTTGCAACATATTTCTCATTATAGATTGGTAATTGAACTGTGATTGTAGGCTCACCAATTGCAACCATAGATTGTACTTCTTTTCTTCTACTTGACAAAAATGCCAGATAGTAAAAGTTGCATGTATAAGCTAAGACAAGCATTGCAGAAAATATGAATATGTCAAAGATGAATTGCATAAATGAGTTAATCATGACACATGTTTGTGCGATAGTATTCTCTATTTATAGTTGCAAAATGCAAATTGAAAAAATTTGGTAAAAAAACTAACTTTTCTCAAAAATTTTGATTGCCACAGGAGGACATGCACTCTCACATGCCAAGCAGTTGATACAATCAGCCTCACCAGACATCAAAGGTTTTTTCTCAGATGCGGGATGCCCAGGAGTATCAAACCATTCGTAAACGCCTACAGGGCACGCATCAATACATGCACCATCAGCAATACAAATATCATAATCAACTGAAACAAATTCACCCCATACACCTAGTCGTGCATTATCAGTTCCAACACGACCCCAGGTTTTAATTTTATTTCCATCACCAGTAGTAAATGGAGATGAAGGACGCATGTGAGATTTGTATTCAACGTCAATTGGACCAGGTTTTGGACCATCAAATGCTTCACCTACAGGACCTGCACCTGCATCATCTTGTGCTTGTTCTTCTACTTCTGCAACAGGTAAAATCTTTGCATCAGGTACAATTTGAGCAAGAGGAGTCATTTCTTCTAGTCTTATTTCGGCTGCCTCTACTGGAATTTTTTCAGATTTTGCTATTTGTTCAGTCATTTTGTCAGCAAGAATGGTATTTCGTAGAATAGAATCAATCATCATCTTTGCAAAGTGATCTGCCTTTTTTCTATAATCTTTAACCCAGTTTGGATCACCAAATTTTTCAATTGGGAAAATTTGGTAGATTATATCAACAACTTCTCCAGTAACAATTTCAACAGTTACGCTAAGTTCGACTTCTTCATATTTATCATCATCAGGATCAGGTAGGTTTTGCTCTTTCCATTTGTAGGTAGCATAGATTCTGTCAGCATATCTATCCATCTCAAATATTTTTTTTAGACCATCATGAATTGCCTTAATTTCAGCAGGCTCTTCTAAGGTGATAGGTAATCGAAATAATCCTAACTTAAAACCATGTAAAGGATATGTACCACGTTTTGGCGTAGTTGCTTCTCTAGAATATACACTATCTTTTAGTAAAAGTGACATTTAGAATACATTCTTGAGTTTTATATTAAAATCTTATCAAATTGAATATAAAGGAAATTTACAGTTAATGAGAAAAATGACATTATAGATAGTATTAAAAAATCAAATGGTAAAGAGATAGTAATTGAAATTAACAAATGTTGCAATAGTCAGCAAATTTGGATCAGATGAATCAGAGAAAGCAGCAAGAAAGATTGCAAAAAAATTGATTGTAAGAAAATCCAATGTCTTTACTATTTCACCAGTTAAAGTAGAAAAGGCCGAATCAGTTGAATCATTAGATATTTTGAAAAAAAAGAAACTTAACTTGATTATTACACTTGGAGGAGACGGTACAACATTACGTGCATTTAGGGCATTGGCAAATGATACACCCCTTTTAACAATCAATGTGGGAGGAAACAGAGGAATCCTTTCGGAAATAACACTAGAAGAGATTGATTCAGCATTTGATCAAATTCAAAAAGATCAGATTTGGTTAGATAAGAGAACTCGGGTAGTTGCATCACTAAATGGTGTAGAATTTGCAAGTGCACTAAATGAAATTTATGTAGATAGAAAGAATTTGACCAAAACTGCATCATATGAGATAAAATTTCAAAATGACACAGTAAAACAGAAAATGGATGGCGTGATAATTTCTACACCAAGTGGTTCAACAGGTCATTCATTTTCATTGGGTGGGCCAATTCTTCATGAGAGTTTAGATGTACTAATCATTACACCAGTTGCACCTGTACATAGATTACCATCATTGGTAGTACCAGATGAAAAAATAGAAATTATTTCAAGTCATGATTGCGATATTGTGATGGATGCACAAGTAATAAAATCAGCTGGATTTGGGGAATCCATCGTAATAAAAAAATACAAAAAGCCAGCAGTTTTTGTTAGATTAAAAAAACGTGGTCTAAGACAAATGAATAAGCTTGGATTTTAAAATATTAGATGCAAGTGCATTTTATGCAGGAATTCCCTTTAGGACACAAGAAAAATTTTACACTACATTTCAAGTCTTCAATGAGATAAAGCACATAAAAAAAGAACATGGTGCATTACAGGTATTAATTGATACAGACAGATTAGTCATCAAAGAACCTGAAAAAAAAAATATTCAGAAAGTAACAGAGATTGCAAAACAAACTGGAGATTTTAATCAATTATCAAATGAAGATATTTCAATTATCGCATTAACTCTTGAGATGAAAGGACAAATCATTTCAGACGATTTTGCAGTATTAAATGTGTCAAAACAAATTGGATTACAAGTAGATTCAGTTATGACTGCTGGAATCAAAAAAGTTGGGAAATGGGTTAGTTATTGTCCTGCATGTAAAAAGCGATTTTCAAATCAAAAGGAATGTCTGTTGTGTGGAAATGTTTTGAGAAGGAATTTAGAAAAAAACAACTAGAGTGATTTTAATTTTTATGAATCGTGAAGTGTTTTTTGAGAAGATGATTTTGAGTGCTTACTTTTTTTGGTAAGCATTAATTTGATCTTTTTTGCTCTTTTCTCTCCTAAACCTTCAATTTTTGCCAATTCAGTCGAAGATGCTGCAAGTACATTTAGCGGTGTTCCAAATTTTTCAAGCATTCGAATAGCTAGTTTTTCACCAACTCCAGGAAGACTGCATAAAATTGTGAGTTGTTGTTTTTGAGAATCGTTAGATTTTTTTATTTTTTTCAAGAACGGACCTTTTGTTGCATCCTTTCTAGAACACATTGAAATTAACAATTTTGCAGTGTGAGATGCACTAGGTGTAGGGATTACAGGGATTTTAAAATCAAGCACAACAGATGAAACTGCACCATAAAAAACAATGGGATTCTCAGTAATTTGTTCAATTTCATCTACGTCACCCTCCATTAGAATTATCGGGAATTGAAAATTTTCTTTTAATCTGTTGCATTGATCAAATAGTCTCCCATCAAAAATAGAAGACATTAGATCAGAGATGCTTTTTCTTTCAACAACTGTTTCAGGTGCAACAATGTAATCCCCAACAGGCAGTGTTTTGACTTCAGCATTTACTCCAATTGATTTTAATAAATCAGGAATTCCGCTTTTTCGTTCACGTTCATCTACAATAATTCGTAGTTCAGACAGATTCACAATATCGTATGAAATGATTTGTTAATATCTTATTTGGAGGAGTTAAGGATTCGATGGTGGTGGAGAAGCACCAGAAGGATTTTTCATTAATTCCTGAATTTTTGCTTCTTGTTCTTTGAGGCTTTGTTTTAATCGTTCCTCTTGTTTTTCGATTACAGTCATACTTGTTTTTCCCAATTCTATTTTTTCTTCTAATTCAGAGATTAGATTAGTTTTTGTGGATTTTATCAGAATTGAGCCTGCATGTTTGAAGACAGGCGTATCATCTGTTGCTTTTTTTAATTCATCAAATGCTTTTTCAGTTTCTAATTTTTCTAATTCTAATTGTTGTTTTTGTGCAAGGATAGATTGTAAATTTTGTTGAGTTTGCTGAAGTTTAGATAATTGTTCTTGTAACCATGGTGGCATTTGTCCAGATGACATACCAAACAGAACTGAGTATTCGTTATATATTTACTGATTCAATTGAATCATAGCTTGCTTGCACTAATCGAATACAAGAATTAAGATTAGCTCGTAAATGTGGAAGATGATTTGCAGTAATACGGATTGTTATAATTTCATCCAAAGTAATAGTGGTCTTTGCAGGATTTTCAGGATAATATTGATTATCAGTGTTTAGTGAATCAAAAATTGCTTTAGTTTTTTCTTTAGCGTTAATTTGAATTACTGCACTATAATTTGATGTCATAAGCAGTTCCAGCCACTTTGAATTCACATTTCTTGCATACCCATATTCCTATTACTTCACGTCCAAATTGTTGAGAACCACATTCAGGACATTTACGTTTTGACTTTAGTGTTTTGTGAACTTGGCTGTATTTTTTTCTAATCTTAATTCCATATCTTGCACCTAGACCTTTTAGAGTAGTTTTCTTTTTTGCCATATCATTGACCTCCTACAGATTGTTTTATAATTTCTCTGATCTTACTGCCTACAGAAATTGCAGTTTCAGAGCATTGAATTAATTGTTCCAGAGTAAAACCATCACTACCACCTTTTTGTAATGCTACTACATTTCCATCAGAATTTGTTGCAATAGTAATTCGTGCATCAAGGCAATCCCATTCATCAAGATTTGGATCAACTATGATATGCTCACCAATTCGTCCCATCGTGACAGATACCGGAATTGTAGTAATAGGAGCAGGGTTTTCTTGACCTTCAACTAGAGTAGGAACATCATCTTGCATCTCCCATTGTGGGACTTTACAGGACATAACTGCAGCAACAGAAGCATATGAGCATGCATCAAATAGATTTCCATCATGATCAGTTACAACACTGTCTGCAAAAACGCCTACAACTGATGCATCTTTTTTGATAACTAATTGAGATAAATCAATCATGTGACTTTCACGAATACCTCGATCAACTACTCGAGCCAATTCAACTACATCAGGAGTTGGGGGACCGGTTTCAGCAGAAGGATGTGCTAAAGGTAAAATTTCTGCAGTGCAAATGAAGATTCCTTTATCGCCCATGTCAGGAAATGGTCTATCTGGTTGGATTTTTATACCACATACGATTTCAGTATCTCCTAATCGTGCACGAGCAGAGCCATTTGCATGAGGAATCACATCAATTTCAATATTAATTGGTCTTGGTTCATCTAATGCACGTCCATCTAATCGTTTACCGTCTTTGAGTAATTCAAGAATTTTATTTCGTTTTAGTTTGTCAATGATTGCATGATCAGTCATTATTCATCGCCCTCAGAAAAGTATTTTTCGCGTAATGCTTTTTTCTGTATTTCATAAACTTGTTTACAACCATCAATTCCAATTTCAATACATTTCTTAAATTCATCAGGTGTCAATACGCCATCAAGTTGGAGTAAGGTTATCTTGCCGAGATTTGGCATGTATCCAATTGGTAAATCAGCTTGACCTGCTTGGTCTTCTTCATTATTTACATCAAGAATCAATGTATCAGCTGCTTTTCCTGCTGCACATGCACATACCATATCACGCATAGGAATTCCAGCATCGGCTAAAGCAACAGATGCTGCATCTAATGCAGCACAACGAGTTCCACCATCTGCTTGTAATATTTCTAAAAATACATCTACAACAGTTCTAGGGAATTTTTCAAGCATTACAGCTGGCTCTAATGCTTCTTTTACTACTTTACTAATTTCAACTTCACGTCTTGAAGGTGCAGGATTTTTTCTTTCACCAACAGAGAATGGTTCCATATGATAACGAACTCTGAGAATACCAGTGTCGGTATTTGCCAAGTGTTTTGGATGTACATCACGAGGTCCAAATACACCTGCTAAAATTTTATTTCCGCCAAATTCAATATATGCAGAACCATCTGCGTTTTTTAAAACACCGGCTTTAATTGTAACTTTACGAGTTTCATTGACTTTACGACCATCACAACGTATACCGTTTTCATCCAGTAATACCATATCTGTATCTCTTCCGCCCATTTTTATTCATCCTTTGATTCTAACATTTGTTTCACTTGTTCAGTAAGATCCGCAACATGTGCGAAATCATCAACCATTTGAATTGCCGAAATTGCCTTTAATAACCCATTTGATTCATCACATGAGACAACGACCCAACCATTTTGTCCAATAGTAATTGATGCATTAGTTGCTTGTTCAATTAATTGAATCATGGACCCACGTTTTCCAATCAATCTAGGAACCTTAGCTGGAGATATTTTTACCAATTCGCCAGAGTCAATTTTACCTAAATTATTATCAGTAATAGAGATTAATGGTTCACGAGTTCTATCGGCATTAACAATTTTGGCTAAAATTAAATCGCCGTTATCCAATCTTGATTTCATTTCTTGTTTTGAAGGGTAAGAGCCTTTACCAAATACATCAACTGCCAAAAGCATTCCATCATAACAGGAATTAATATCAGCAAACCAAGAGCTTCCCCCACAGGAGATAATTTTACCTACAACAAGATCATCAGGACGAGGCATATACACACCAGATAAAGGAATTACCCTAACACTGTCACGTTGAATTTCAGATAGGCCAATCGTAGTTGAGATAATTCTCTTACCATCTAAAACTACATTTTGGTCCGGGCGTAATGGGGCAGTAGTAATTACATCGCCTGGTAATACGTATCGTTTTTTTGAATCATACATTTTAGTTTGCACCCATAAAATCACGAATACGTTTTGGTAAATCCGAATGATGTGACCTAATCTCAATTAGATTAGAAATTTCAGAGATTTTTTTAAAATCAGATTCATTCTCGCATTGAACAAGTAATACACCGTTTTGACCCACAGTAATAGTAGAGTTTGTGTTTTGCATTATATCAGAAAGAATTGAATCATCATTTTTAAGAAGATTAGTGATTTTGCTAATTGATACTTTGATTAGTTGTCCGGATTCATTTTTTCCCAATTCAGAATCACCCTGAACAGTTAGAATTGGATCACGACTTTCGTTTGCGTCAGCAATTCGAGCCAAAATTACATCGCCTGTAACAAATTTTGATGACATGTCATCTCTGGCAGCAGAATAATTTCGACCAAAAATATCAGTTGCAGGAAGTATTCCCATTCTATAAGAGTTAATGTCAATTTCCCAAGACAGTGAGCTATGAGATATAACTTTACCTACAATCAGATCATCAGGTTGTGGAATGTAAAAACCAGTCAAGGGCATAACACTTACAGCATTATCAATGACTTGAGAGATTCCAATTGTAGTTGAAAGAAAGTCATCTCCATTTTGAACAACATTTTGTTCAGCAATGAATTGACCAGAAGTAATTACATCGCCAGGAATAACATAATTATTTTGTGACATTTCTACTTGACAACCTCAACAAAAGCAGTGCCTTTAGTAACAGATCCTAATCGGTCAATCATATTTGGTCTGGCAGCTGCGGGTATTTCTAGTATTGCCTTAAGTGACCCATTTGTCTGCCAGTCTTCTTTTTTTAATGTTCCAGTAGATTTTAGCACAGTGTATGATTGTGCTACATATTGAGCAGGAATAGAAATTTCTAAAACTAAATTTTCAGACTTTAGTGGAATTATTGAACGTAGATTCTCTACAATTGGTTTTATTTGCTCATCAACGTTTTTGAATGGATCAATTGTCACTCGAGCATCAGTCATAGCTTGCTCGATTCTTAATGGAGGGTGTGGAAGGTGTGAACGTGGATCTACGTATGTTTTTGCAATAAAGGTGATGATTTGTTTTCTTTTTTCACTAGTCATTTTTCTTCGTTGTTCGGTAGTTAGATTCAGATCACCTTTTTGAAGCATTTTTTCTGCAATTAGAAGAGAATCTTCAGTTTTGAATGCCTTGAGTAATTTTTCAGAAGATGCACGAGTTCCTTTATTAGAATCAGAATAGATCTCCTCAGATATCAGAACAGATGAGATGTCTTTTTTCTTTCCAAGTTTGAAATCTAAGGCTGGATCAGGTTTTACAAGAATTTCAAACTTGTCGCCTTCAAACGAATAACGTACTACAGTTACCTTATCAGTCATAATATTCAGATTAATTGGTTTGATATTTATCTATGGTTAAAATCTAGCTAGATTTTTATTTGGACTTTGGACTTTTTGATTAAGATTTGTCTTCTTTAGAAGTAATTAGTCAGAATGATAGAAAGATATCAATCAAGCTAAAGGGTGTAACATTACAATATGCTAATGCAATTAGACGATTATGCCTAAATGGAGTGCCAATTTATGCAGTTGATACAGTAGACATCATAGAAAACTCATCAGTAATGCCTGATGAGGGACTCGCACACAGATTAGCAATGATTCCATTAAAAACAGATGTTTCTAAAGTAGATGGGGCAGATTCTAGGGTAATGTTAGTTTTAGATTCAGGTGACATTGAACAAACAAAGACAATTACATCTGAAGAATTACATTCTGAAGACGAGATAGTAAAACCTACATCAGATAAAATCCCGATTGTGCAACTTGCCCCTGATCAACGAGTAAAAGTTGAGGCATATGCAAGATTAGGCACAGGAAGAGAACATGCAAAGTGGAATTCAGCTAATGTTGCAACACTAACAGAAGGTGATTCAGATGATGAGAGAATTCTTACAGTAGAAAGTACAGGTTCACTTGAGCCATACAAGATAGTTTTATCCGCAGTTGAGCAATTATCTGAGAAATTAGACGAATACAAAGAAATCTTTACGAATTTACAGGCACAGTAATCATACATATTATATTTGGGTTTGAAAGGCGATACTTGTTGACTAATCAAGTTGTCTTACGACTCTCAAATGATTTAAGAAAGGCATCAAAGAAAAATGATGCACCAATTTGGGCAAGATTAGCAGATTTGGCAGTAAAACCAACAGTTGCAAGAAGAACAGTCAATCTAACAAAGATCGATCAAGTTACAAAAGATAACGATACTATCATCGTTCCAGGTAAAGTTTTGGGAACTGGAAACCTTAGTCACAAAGTAACTATAGCATCATTTTCAGTATCAGATACTGCTGCAAAAAAAGTAATAGAATCAGGTAGTAGTTTAATGAAGATTTCAGAATTAGTAGAGAAATTTCCAACCGGTAAAGGAGTTACAATAATTGGCTGAACAAAAAGATAACTCATCAGGAGGAGCACCAATCGTAGTTGATGGAACAGATCATATTGCTGGGAGATTAAGTGCAAACGTTGCAAAATTACTTCTAAAGGGAAATCGTGTCTCCATAATTAATGCTGAAAAAATTATGATCAGCGGGAGTAGAAGCAATATCATTAGTGAGTATAGAGACTTTTTAGAAATTTCAAGTATTTTGCATCCAAAACATGGACCATTTCATCCAAGAAGACCAGATACAATCATCAGTAGAATGATTAGAGGAATGTTACCAAAAGACAAGCCATCAGGAAAAGCTGCATTACAACGTTTAAGAGCATACATTGGTGTTCCAAAAGAATTACGTTCATTTGAGAAAATACAATTTGAAAAAGCAACAATTAGAAAGTCTAGTGCAAATTATACAACAATGGCAGAGTTAGGTCGTACAATAGGGTGGACTGAATGACGACGACAAAAACAGAAATCTATTTTGCAACAAGAAAAACAGCTAGTGCACACGTGTACATTACAAAAGGTGTAGGTAAAGTAAGAATAAACAATGTTCCAGTAGAGATGATTCAACAAGAGTTAGCACGTGAAGTTATTTTAACACCACTTGAGATTTCAAGCGATGTAAGAGATAAGGTTAACATATCTGTAAGAGTTAAAGGCGGAGGATTTATGGGACAAGCTTATGCCACTGCAACTGCAATTTCTAGAGCATTAAGTGGTTGGACAAAATCAAGAAAGGAACCAAAGGATCATCCACTTCCAAAATCTACTCGTCATGAATTACAAAAACGAATTGATTCATTTGACAAATATCTCATCAGTGGAGATGCCAGACGAAAGGAACCAAAGAAGTTTGGCGGACCTGGTGCAAGAAGAAGAAAACAAAAATCATACCGTTAGAATTTGAAAGCTGTTATTTTAGCAGGCGGAAAAGGTACTAGAGGAAAACCATATACAGATTATTTCCCAAAAGCAATGATTCCTGTAAACGGAAAACCGTTAATTCACCATGTAATTGATTATTTACTTTCATTTGATATCATTGCAGATGTAATAATCATTTCAGATTTTAGAGGAATTGGAGGTCAGATTAAAAACTATTTTAAAGATAGTAGTTACAAGAACAAAATCAAATATGTACAAGATGCTCAATGTGGCACAGCGGGGGATTTAATACATATTCAGAAATTATTACAAAAAAATAGAGAATTTGTGTTATGGTTTGTCGATAATTTATGTGCAGTAAATTTAGATGATATGAGAAAGCAATTTGTTGAAAAAGATAGTTTAGCGTGTATCGCAACAAGAAGTAAGAGAAAAGAGGAAACAGGATTTGCAGTCATAGAAAATGGGATAATTAATGAATTTAAGGAAAAACCAATCATCAAAATGCAAATGTCAGAATGTTTAGGCGTGTATATGTTAGATGCCAAGATTCTAAAAATAATTAATTCAAAATTACCCAAGAAAAATTTGAATTTATCATTTGATGTGTTACAAGAATTATCAAAGATTGGAAGAGTCAGTTCATATGATATTGGAAATAAATCATGGCTAGATGTAGAATCACCGATTGTTTTGGAAAGAAATGAATCAGTTTTGAGAAAAATCATCAAAGAGATGAAACATTAGATTTTTCCTCATATTGTGAAATATCAGACTCGTGTTGTAAAGTAAGTCCAATTTCATCCAGACCTTCCAGCAAATTATTTTTTCTGTGAGAAGATATGTCAAAATGAAATTGATCCGTATTAGTAGAGATTGTTTGGCTTTCAAGATCAATTTCAACAGGTGATGTAATATTCATCAGTTTTTCAATAATTTTTTGAGGTAATTCAATTGGAAGAACTCCATTTTTAAAACAATTATTATAAAAGATATCAGCAAAAGATGGTGCTAAAATAATTTTAAAACCATAGTCATTTAGAGCCCATACAGCATGTTCACGTGATGAACCACAACCAAAATTTTCTTGTGCAACAAGAATTTCTGAATTTTTGTAATCAGATTTATTTAAGATGAAATTATCATTTGGTTTCCCTTCATCATCAAATCGCCAATTATAAAATAAGAATTTTCCAAAACCAGATTTTGTGATAAGTTTTAGAAATTGTTTAGGAATTATTTGATCAGTATCAACATTTGCCTTATCAAGAGGAGTGATAACGCTAGTAACAGTTTGGAAAGGCTTCATTTAATCAACCCCCATATTTCGTACATCTGTAAAATGACCTTCAATTGCTGCAGCAGCTGCCATAACAGGACTAACTAAATGAGTCATACCTCCTGCACCTTGTCGTCCTTCAAAATTTCTATTAGATGTACTAGCACAACGCTCACCAGGATTTAGTATGTCAGGATTCATTCCAAGACACATGCTACATCCAGATTCCCTCCATTCAAAATTTGCGTCAAGAAAGATTTTATCAAGACCCATATCCTCTGCTTGTTTTTTTACCAATTGAGAACCAGGAACAATCATAGCATTAACATGCGATGCAACTTTTTTTCCTTTTACAATTTTTGCAGCATCAACTAAATCCTCTAGTCTAGAATTTGTACAAGAACCAATAAACACACGATCAATCTTAATTTCCGTAATTGGTGTACCAGGAGTTAATTTCATGTAATCCAATGCTTTTTGTGTACTTTGTGTTTGAACAGGATCATTATTTGCAAATTCATCTGGGAAAGGAATACTTTCAGTAACATCAGATACCATTGCAGGATTAGTTCCCCAACTTACTTGAGGAGCAATACTTTGTACATCTATAGAAAAAGATTTGTCAAATTTCGCATCAGGATCACTGAAGAGAGTATTTTTCCATTCTTCAACTAATGTATCAAAATTTGGCGGAGTGAATTTTCTATTTTTTAGATATTCAAATGTTTTTTCATCAGGTGCAATTAATCCTGCACGTGCTCCTGCCTCAATTGACATGTTACAAATTGTCATTCTCTGCTCTATAGAAAGATCAGTAATGCCTTGTCCACGATATTCAATTACAGTTCCAGTTCCACCAGCAGTACCAATTTGCCTAATTATGGAAAGAATGATATCTTTAGATGTTACAGCAAATGAATTTGTTCTTTTACCTGTAACAAGTACTTCAAAAGATTTCGGTTTTGACATCCACAATGTTTGAGTAGATAATACATGTTCAACTTCACTTGTACCAATTCCAAATGCCAGAGCACCAAATGCACCATGAGTAGAAGTATGACTATCACCACATACAATTGTAGAGCCAGGCAATGTGATTCCTAATTGAGGTCCAATGACGTGTACAATTCCTTGATCAGGACTATTCATTCCAAATAATTTTATTCCAAACTCGTTACAGTTTTTTTCAAGAGTTTGAATTTGAATTGATGAAGTCTCATCCAGTATTGGAAGAGATCTGTCAGTGGTTGGAACATTATGGTCGATCGTTGCAATAGAAAGATCAGGTCGACGAACCTTTCGATTATTTTGTCTTAGACCATCAAACGCCTGTGGAGAAGTTACCTCATGAATAAGATGTCTGTCAATATACAGTAAAGATGGGGAGTCATTACGACTAACTACAACATGAGAATCCCAAATTTTTTCAAAGAGTGTTTTAGGCATCATCAAGGTTTGTAATTAAACAACCCACCAGCAGAAATGATTTTGGAGATAATTTCAGAAAATGGTTGCATTTTGTAGGTTTTGTTTTTTGTAATATTTTTAATTTCATTAATTTCAATATTTACTTCTAATTGATCATTTTCAGAAATATCTGAAAATGTTTCAGAATCAATTTCAATAGGGAGTAAAAATGCACCATCAACAGAATTCCTATAGAAAATTCGAGCAAATGAAACAGCTAATACAGCTTTGATTCCAGAATGTGACAACGCAATTGGTGCATGTTCTCTAGATGATCCACAACCAAAGTTCTTTCCAGCCACAATAAAATCACCAGGTTTAACTTTTTTATGAAAATCTGGATCTATGCCTTCCATTGCATGAGTTGCCAATTCATCATAATCATGAATTTTCAAATATGTACCGGGAATTATGACATCAGTATCGATGTTATCTTGATCATATTTTATTACGTTGCCTTTCAATTCAAATCCCTCGGGTCAGTAAGTTTTCCTGTAATAGCAGATGCTGCAGCAACAAGAGGAGATGCAAGATAAGTCTGAGATTCAACATGTCCCATCCTACCTGGGAAATTCCTATTTGTTGTACTAACACAGATCTCATCTTTTGCTAAGACACCCATGTGTGCTCCACAACAAGCCCCACAAGTTGGTGGACCAACTGTAACACCTGCATCAAGAAAGATTTGAATCAATCCTTTTTTCATTGCACGTCTATAAATTGAGATTGTTGCAGGTAAAATTTCAGTTCTAATTTTTACAGTTCTTCCCTTTAGAATTTTTGCAGCAGCTTCCAAGTCTTCCATTTTTGCACCAGTACACGAACCAATGTATGATTTATCTAATTCAGTTACAGACATGTCATGAACTACAGAGATATTTTCAGGTGAAAATGGTTTTGCTACAGTAGGTTCTAATTCAGACGCATTATATTCAAAAATTTCATCATATTGTGCATCAGAGTCACCAACAAGTGGTGAAAAATTAGATGCACCACGGGATTCTAAATAATCGAAGACTTTTTGATCAGGCTCAACAATTCCATTTTTGGCACCTGCTTCAGTAGTCATATTTGTAAGAGTTAGTCTTGCTTCAACAGACATTTCAGAAATTGCATCCCCACCAAATTGCATAGTTTTGTATGCTGCTCCATCTGTACCAATATCACCAATGATTTTTAGGATTAGATCCTTGGCCATGACATGATCAGGTAATTTTCCATTAATTTTGAACAGTAATGTTTCAGGAATTTTAAACCAAATCTGTCCATTTAATAATACATATGCAACATCAGTATGACCCAACCCACATGCAAATGCACCTAATGCACCAGTGGTATTAGTATGAGAATCACCTCCAACATATACTTCGCCAGGTAACACCAAAGCTTCTTCATGAGACAAAGAATGACAGACGCCATACTGTCCCATTCCATATTTGAAGTGTTTTTCAATTCCAAATTCTTTAGTGAAATTTGTTAATTTTACAATATTTTCAGCAGATATTTTTTCTGCAGAAGGCACAAAGTGATCTTCGGCAACCCAAACTTTTGTAGGATCAAATAATTTATCAATTTTCATTCCTTGTTTTTTGAGTTTATCAAATACTTTCAAAACACCAGGGCCAGATACATCATGAACCATTACTTTATCGACATTTGCAAAGACTACATCACCTGGAGATACTGAGGATTTTCCAGATGCTCTTGCAAGGATTTTTTCAGTGATGTTCATAATCGAAAATGCATGGTTTTGAGATTAAAAGCTTTTCAGAAGAGTAAAAAGAAGTATGAAATTATTTTATTTGTGTCATTGACTGTAATTCCAATAAAATCTGCAAAAAAAACCGGCATGTTTGATCTTTTTAAGACCATCAATGAATCGATTAAAAATAATCAACAATGTTTAGAAGATGGAGATATTATCGTCATTTCCAGTAAGTTTGTGTCTCACTCACAAGGGCGATTAATTGACTATAATCTAGTTGTACCATCACAAAATGCCAGAAATATTGCAGGTAGATATTTGATTCAGCCTCAGATATGTGAGGTGATTTTACGAGAATCTGATAAAATTTTTGGCGGAGTTCCAGGATTCATCATCACCTCGACAAAAAAGATTCTTGCTCCAAATGCAGGAATTGATAAATCAAATGCTAAAGGAAAGTTAATTCTATATCCTCATGAATCTTACAAGATTGCAGAAAATTTAAAGCGAAAAATCTTCTTAGAAGAATCAATTCATGTGGGCATAATTATCGTAGACAGCAGATTGATGCCTGTAAGGGTAGGTACAGTTGGAGTTGCCATAGCTTGTGCAGGATTTGAACCAGTTACAGACATGAGAACAAAAAAAGATCTAGATGAAAACCCATTAAAAGTGACATTCAAGGCAACTGCAGACAATTTAGCATCAATTGCAAATTTCAAAATGGGTGAAGGAAATGAATCTCAGCCTATTGCAATAGTCAGAAATTCAGGAGTAAAAATGACAGATAGAAAGATTATTGATGATGAAATGGTTGTTCCAAACGATGAATGTGTGTACATTAGAGGGCTTTCAGGGGATTAATGCATAATTACAGATACTCGTTTAAATAGAGGAATTTTCTGGCTTGATCAATGCCAGAATATTTGACTACATACCCAAAAACAATCTCATTTCTAGATGGATTAAAAAGTAGAATATCTATTGAAGACAAATCAAGTGTAGAGCAATTACACATAGTAGTTAAAAAAAATGCAGAAGAATTATTCAAAATCTTCAGGCAGGAAGGATTTACCAAAGTGAAATTTGAACATAAACAACCTGATCAAATTGGGAATGGATTATCATTAAAATTAAAAAAACCTTGGGAGATGCATGTCAGATTAACAGATATGAAAAAGGGGCTTGTTGCAATCCATGCAGAAGTAGAAGTTTCAAGAGATTATTTACAGCATCTCTTTTGTCAAAGAACACCAGTCGTATATGAAATCGGAGAGATGCTAGAAAAAAACGGCATAGAATACAAAGTATGGAATGATAAAATTAAAAAATATGTTAATACGATTTTTGATAATTACAAAATCAAATTACTTACACCAAGTATCCCTGTATTTGCATGGAAACCAATGTTATTTGTAATAGGTACAATTGGAGCGATGTATCTATGGAAATACGTCAATACAATTTAGAAAAAATTAAGTTAATTCATGCAAGTTTACAGTGATTTTAGTCATTGCAAGAGTCATCTCATCAGGAATAACTATTAACAGACCAGCATCAGATGAAATATTCTCACATTTTCCACTAAAACTCTGGAAATTTCGACCATAGCAGTCGGGAGAATCATAGAATGTAAAGGAATTAGGATCTTGAATGTATTTTATTTGCTCGTCAATTGACGGGATAAAAAATACATCAAATGCAGTTTTTTTATCATGAATTTTTATACTATATTCATACGAAGTAGATTTTTTAGATGTGCAAATTGGAATAAACTGAGAAAATCCAGAGAGGAGTTTTTCGTCATGTTCTGATAAGGAATAATTTTCATTTGAAACAAGAGAGAATTTTTCAAAACTACTACCAGTTTTTTCTTGTTCGCCAGAAATAAATTCAATTTGTTGTCTTAGAATGTCTGCACCCTGTCTAGCATAATGTGGTTCCCATCTATCAGAGCAGCTTGTGTCATGTGTAACTTCGATGAATGATTTTTCATGAATGTGTTTTACTTCATCAACACCATTTTGTTTTTTCTGCGGTAATTCCTGAAATGAATCTGTTTTTGTCCACACGTCAGTTACATCAAAGAAAATGTTTGTAGGATAGCTATTCCAGTCAGTAGACAAATGAACATAAAATGAATATTTGTTAATAAATTCTTCACCTTCAATTACATAGATGCTTAGATAATGAGCAGAAATTGCAGAAATAATTAGAACACCGATTACTACAGAGATTAAAAGAGCCTTCACGGAATTTTTTCATTAAAACTGGATATATAACATACGTAGAATATTCCATCTAACTATTAATTACAAAAGCCACTAAAGAGTAATGTTGAATCAACAAGATGCAACTATTCTAAAGTACTATGGAATCTCACCGTGGGAGATTGAAGTAGTTCATGGGATTTTTAATGGAAAGTTTCAGGTAATTCAAGAAGAAACAGAAGTATTTGATGATGATTATGTTAGTGTTCTACACATTCATATTCCAATAATGTTTGGTGAAGAATTTTTCAAATGGTTTGAATTTAAGACGTGGGAAAATGTTAAATCAATTTTTAAAGAAATGAAAAGACGTAGGGGAACAGGAAAAGCAATAAAAATTGAATTATTTTTTCTAGGGGAGTTAGATATTAGATTTGTAATTGATCTGGATGAACGACAGTGGTTTGATAATGCAATTGAGAAGATAGATTTTGTTGTAGAATTACTTCCACACCATTTATCACCAGACAAAATTCCAAAGGGGATGACTGAAGCAATTTACAAATTTGATACAAACGCAGGTAGATGGAGATTTATGTCAGCAAAAGTAGGCAGCAATGAATACATCATTTCAAAAGATCCTAGTCTTTGATGTCTTTTTCAAATGGTTCTAAAGCAGAATGTAATTCCTTATACTTTGCCTCAAGAAATTCTAATGACTCACTAAGTTTCTTAGTTTTCCCATACTTGTACCTAACAAGTTCTCTATGATGCCAATGTGTCTTGTTATCTGAGGATAGAATTGTAGTAAAAAAATCAGTCCCTTTCAAGGAATCAGGCAATTTGAACTCATAAGGAAACAAAAACTCCACAATAAACCATTCATCACCATCAGGATAATCAGAGCCAGTATCTATATCAAAAAATATATGCAATAATGCAGATTGCATTAATCCATTATCAGTAATTATTGGATGGGAGATATTTGATTTTTTAAAATCTAGTGCAACTAATTCAGATTCAAAAAAACCTTTGATAATTGATCTTCGAAAGATTTTGTTTACTTCATTGATGTTCAAGGAATAAAATAAAATCAAAATACTTGCTAATAACTGATATGTCATTAACCAAATTAGAAAAATTTAATTTTACGCAAGGTAATTGATGAAAAATATTATACAGATAATGATTCAATTAAATTAGAAATACGTGCAACTGATTTCTCATTTTTTGAGATATTTTGATTTGCAGGGGAGTTTTCAACATAATTACTAATCATATCAGAAATTCTTGTGCCGTATTCAGATATGTGATTATTTTGGTAGAAAATTCCTGTCGGGATTTTTGTATCCCATTCCAGTGATTTGATTAATGCTTGAGATAGTTTTTCATTGTTCTCAGTTTCATTATTTGAATGCACAACTGGATCATATCCAGTTTCATCAAGTTTATAGATTCTAGGCATGGGTTTTTTTGTTTGTTCATCAATTCTGTCAACACCGCTAAACCAATCACGGGTGTTAACATCATTATATGTAGGACAAGGTTGTAACACATCGATAAATGCAAGACCTTTGTGTTGAATTGCAGATACCAAGAGATTTTTCAAATGACGTACATCATATGCATATCCTCTTGCAACAAATGTAAAGCCACTTGCAATTGCAAGACCAATAGGATTAACAGAATAATTCACATTTGGATTAGAAAGTGATTTTGTTTGCACACCTAATTTCATAGTAGGTGATGCCTGACCTTTTGTTAATCCATAAACTGCATTGTTAAACATTACATAAGTCATGTCAATATTTCGTCTTCCTGCGGCTACAAAATGACCTGCACCGATTCCAAGACCATCTCCATCACCTCCAGCAGCAATGACAGTCATTTCAGGATGTGCAAGTTTTGAGCCTTGTGCAAATGTTAAAACACGTCCATGTAATGTATGAACACCAAAAACATTGATGTAATGAGAGGTCTTTCCAGAACACCCAATTCCAGAAAATATGGCTGATTTATGAGTGGGTATATTTGCATCAGCTAATGCCATCTGAATTGCATTAACAATTCCAAAATCACCACATCCAGGACACCAATCATTATGCACATCAGTCTTGTAATCAGAGAATTTAAGCGCCATGAGTTAGAACCTCCCTCTTCTTAGCAGTACCGTTAATGATTTTTTTAACAGAGTCATAGATTTCAGAACTAGTCATCGGACGTCCAGTATATTTTAGAATGTAATAATCAATATCTCTTCCTGTTCCCTGTTTGAATAGATTGCTTAATTGTCCAGTATAATTGGACTCCACATCAATAATGAATTTAGAATCTTTCAGAAACGAAGTAACTAATTTTTCAGGAAAAGGATGTAAAAGTTTCATGTGTAAAAATCCCACAGATATTTCCTCTTGTTTTAATTGGTCTAATGCATCTAAAATTGCACCTTTATTTGATCCCCAGCTAATTATTGTATAATCAGACACACCAAATGAGACAATTTGTTCTTCAGAAGGAATCTGTTCTAAAATAAGTTCAAGCTTGGACATTCTTTTTTTCATCATTTTTTCACGTATAACAGGATCTTCGGAAATATGACCATATTCGTCTCGTTCATCCCCTGTATTCCAAAAAACACCGTTTTCTAATCCTAATTTCGACCTTGGAGAGATTCCATCAGAGGTAATTTCAAACCTCTTGTAATCGCCATTTTTTATTTTTTCTAATAATTTTCCTCTATTAATTGAGATTTTATCCATTTCAAATTTTTCACATGTAACAACTGAGCTGGCTAAATTCTTATCCATTAAATGAATTACTGGGATTTGAAAAATATCTGAATAATTAAAACAATTTGCAGTGTCATAGAAACTTTCTTCCACATCACCAGATGCATAGACTAATTTGGGAAATTCCCCATGTCCTGCATGTACTGCAAATGCAAGATCGTCTTGACCATGACGAGTTGGTAGTCCAGTTGATGGTCCACTTCGTTGATATAATGTAATTACTAATGGTACTTCATTAATTCCAGCCCATCCCAGTGCTTCAACCATTAAAGAGAAGCCAGGGCCAGAAGTACATGTAGAAGATCTTGCGCCAGTTAATGCACCACCAATAGTCATTCCAATTGCAGAGATTTCATCTTCAGTTTGTACAACTATAATAGAATCATTTGAGCCATCAACATTTTCGATAATTTGATTTGCTTCAAGATAATTACTTTCATCAGACGCAGGAGTAATTGGATAATAGGGCTGAAATCTACACCCACATGCAATTTTACCTAGAGCAGTTCCTTGAAATCCCTGTAACAATAAACGATTAGGATTATCATCATAAACTTCCAACGTTTGTGTGAATCCAGAGAAATTTGCAGTGGCAAAATTATATGTAAAAGTTGCAGCCTGTTTATTTATTTCAGCAATTTGTGGTTTTTTTGAAAAGATTTTGTCTATCGAATCCAATAATTCAGCA
Source organism: uncultured Candidatus Nitrosopelagicus sp. (assembly GCA_964344885.1). Taxonomy (GTDB): domain Archaea; phylum Thermoproteota; class Nitrososphaeria; order Nitrososphaerales; family Nitrosopumilaceae; genus Nitrosopelagicus. The sequence goes on from CAYFOW010000001.1 coordinate 71,699, forward strand.
GAAGGGATTTTAAGTAATCCAGCAGATAATGAAACACCCATTACATTAAACATCCGGATCATTCCTTTGAGACGAGGATTTTCAAGATTATCAGATAGATTAGATAGTAAGGTTCTAAATGAAATTGGAAATAGTAAAACACCATTATGTTTTAGAATAGAAATTATTCCGTTAATGTCATGTGTTTGGTTTTGTGATGATAATAATTCTTTTAATCGATTTTTGTAGAGTTTATTTATAGTTGGAATTTCATCAATTGTCTTTTCTTGGAGATCAGAGTCATAAATTAATGCACCACCAGTTTTGATTTCATCATAATGTCGAAAGATTGTTTCTGCATCAAAAGAAACCATTACATCAACATAATTCACATTAGAACGAATTTGTTCATTTGATACACGAACTGTAAAATAACTATGCTCACCTTTTATGTTAGAATAAAACTCTCTTTTACCAAAAACATGGCAGCCCAATTTAGCACATACATGTGCAAAAATATTAGAAGCAGATTCAACACCACTACCTTGAGGGCCTCCAATTAACCAAGTTAATTCAGATTTCATAAGGGTTACAACGTTTTATCAAATATTAATAAGATGGTTGCATAATTTCAACCACCAGTAGCAGCATCAAATAATGCGCATTCACATTTATCTCGTTCACCACAATATGGGCAAACGCAGACACATGACTCCATAGAATTCCCACACTCAACACATAAAACATAATCTGCCTCCTCATGGTTTTTGGAATTCATAATATGTAATTTACAAACAATTCTAATGGTTTAAGTTTATCTTGAAGAATTCGGAATTAAATGCGTGGTAAAAAGAAAATTCTGTTAACACGGAAATTACATGAATTTGCATTAAAAAAATTAGAAAAAAAATATGACATAAAAATCCATTATGGAAAAATTCCAATGCCAAAACGAAAGTTAATCAAAGAAATTCATAATATGGATGGACTAATTTGTTTTCCGTATGACATTATTGATAGAGATGTAATTGATAGTGCAAGAAAATTATTAACAATTAGCACATTTAGCGTAGGATTTGATCATATAGATATCAAATATGCAAAAAGTAAAGGAATTATTTTAGGATATACACCAGAGGTATTAACAAAAGCTACTGCAGATTTAACGATTTCATTAATGCTTGATGTAATGCGAAGAATTTCAGAAGGAGACAGATTAATCAGAAATGGGAAATGGAAAGAGATTTTTGGTGCACATGATTACGTAGGAGTTGATATTTCAGAAAAAACACTTGGAATTATAGGATTAGGAAGAATTGGAGATGCAGTGGCAAAAAGAGCATCAGCATTTGAAATGAATGTAATTTATCATAACAGAACAAGGCTTTCAAAGAAAATTGAGGATCATCTCAATGTAAAATATGCATCATTAAATGAATTGATAAAAAAGAGTGATGTAATTTCATTACACGTTCCAGATTCACAAAGTACTAGAGAAATGGTAGATATGGAATTTCTAAAAAGGATGAAAGATAATGCATTTTTAATTAATACATCTAGAGGAAAGATCATCAAAGAAAATGATCTAATTAGTGCATTAAAACAGAAAGTTATTGCCGGTGCAGGATTAGATGTTTTTTTTAATGAACCAATCAATAAAAGCCATAAACTAACCAAAATGGAAAATGTTGTTTTAGCACCACATATTGGAAGCTCTACAAAAGAAACACGGGAAAAAATGGCACAAATAACAATAGATAATTTAGATCAAGGAATTAAGAGATTAAAACCGAAATATTCAATTTAATTTAAAAAGAGATTGTAAAAAATAATTTTCTGATCTGTTACTGTGATTTCTATCAACAGAAATTTCCATATGATCAGACAATCTTTCCATAAATTTTCAAAACTTTCCAAAAACTGAAAAAACTTTCCATGTTCATTTCAGAACTTTCCAAAAATCACTATAACTTTCAATAGTTATTTGAGATTTTACGTATACGTAAATTATATCATAATAGCATAATGGAAAGATTTGTGGGATAATGGAAAGATTATGAGTGTATTTGTCAAGAAATTACTCAATTAAATAATCATTAGTGTAGATTACAGATTATTTTTTCATGGTGAGATCAATTTGTATAAGTTCATCAGGGTCACTTCGAATACAATCAGTTCCAATTGCCTTTAATTCATTGAATTGAATCAATCCTTGTGGAAGCTTCTTTTGTTCTTGTAAAAGACGTAATTTGCCACGGACTATATTTTTATGACGCACACAGGTTACTCCAACCATATATTCATCAGATTCTACAGAAATTGAAATAACAAAATTTGGAGGGTTAACACAATCTCTGCCACTTTCTTTTACTGAACATCGGTCAGGAATCAATACCATATAGTTTTGAGAATAGGATATTAATTTTGGTGTACTAATTTAGAAAAATCCCATAGAGGATCATTTTGTTTTTTGAAATCACCGAGTATTCCCTGTTCCTGCAATTTTTTAATTACAAATGCAGAAAATACAGGAGCACCAGATGCACCAGGCGAATTATAGTTTATGATATGGTATGAATTCTCATCATATAACTCCATTACATCAGGCAGAAATTTTCCTTCAGGGGTAATTACAGGAGTACGTATTCCAGAAGTTCCACGTTTTGTAAAAAAAGACGGTTTAACAGAAGGTATGAATTCCTTCACTCTTGCTACCATTGCAGATTTTGAAACAGAGCTAAGAAATTCTTTAGATATTAGTGATAGAAAATCAGGATTTACTAATAATTTTCTCGTACTTCCAGATAATACATCAGTGAATTTAGAAAATAATGATGACATATCAGTCGATATTCCAGAATAGGTTTCAGGAGTTGGTACAGGTACAGCATTAGGTCCGATTTCAGTACAACCATGTGCACGTTTAATCCAATGTGGATCAAGGAATGGAAATTCTGAAAAACGTGCAACTGAGTATATGTTTGTGTTAACAAGATTTTCATGGGATTTATCAGAGACCCAATATTCGCCACGAAAGTGTAAATCAGAAAAGTCAGATGCTAGACCAAATTGTTTTGCAATATCTAATGAATTTCCACCAGCACAGTTTATTACAAAACTTGTCTCTACAAAAGTATTATCTGTGAAATCTAATTTTAATTTATTATTAATTTTTGAGATATTTTTTACATTTTTTCTAAATAGGAATTTTATTCCATTTTGTTGGCTAATACTTTGTAGAGAACTTGTAAGCATACCATAATCTGTCGATACATCACGACTACAAAAAAGACCAGAAAAACATTCTACGTTTGGTTCACGTTTTTTTAACTCATTACCATATAGAAGTTCCAATTCGTTTTCAGGAATTCCGTTTTGTTGACCCCATTTCATGTATTTTTCTAAAACAGTGTGTTGAGATTCATCTAATGCAACTTCAATTGTACCGACTTCTGACCAAGGTACTGACATTTTTTGTGATAATAGTTTCCATAAATCTCTAGAGAGTAAAGCAGATTTTGCAAGGATTTTACGTTTCATGGGATCAAGATAAAATGGTGAATGAAGTACGCCAGTATTTCTACTACTAGTATGAAGAGCAACTGAATTTTCTTTTTCAATTAGGCATACATTTAGATCATATAATTCAGAAATCCAATATGCAATTGAATTTCCCAATACACCTCCACCAATTATAGAAATATCAAATTTTTCCAATGCATAATGTACTTTTGTTATGAATTAATTGATTTCTGGTAGTTCAAAAACAGGATTAAAGGCGCCGGGAGAGAGATTTGAACTCTCGTTCCCTTGCGAGAACGCGCTTTATGGTTAATGTAAATTCCAGGCGCGCGCCCTACCAGGCTAGGCGACCCCGGCATAGCTTTCGCCAGTTAAATTCAAGATATAGAGTATATAATAGATTAGTAAGTATGGGACGATTAACAAGTAATTTACTAATTATCTAAATAGATCATTAATTGAGCTATACTTTAAGAGGTTAATTACAATTGATTTTTTCAATTGGGAGTTATCTGAAGCATAGCCACTTGCAGAGATTTTGTATCTGCCTTCAAGTACAGGAGTTCCATCAGGTTTGATTTGATTCCAAACATATGATTTTTCTTCGCCTGGTTCTAGAGTAAGTGTTGATTGAGTTGAATCAAATTCTGGAGTGAAATATACAAATCCTTCTAAACCAGTTACCCTCAAATCAAACGTAGAGTCATTGAATCGAACTGGTGTGGTTCCAGAATTAATCACAGTGATAATAATATCCTCACCAAGAATAAAATCAGTTTTTTCAGTGACTAGAGAAATTGATGGGTAATCGGTGTAAACTAATTGTTCAGAATTTGTTTGAGAGTATAAAAAATAACCAAAAGCTGGACCAGATATTAGGCCAACAGATACAGCAATAATCAGACCTTTTGGGAACATATTAGATTCACAATTCTTCTTCAGAAATTTTGTCTTTATAATTTGATTTTGAGCGCCATCGTTTAGGATATGTATTTGGAGCCATAATGATTCGCTTTGTTTCAAAGGCATATCCTTTGGGATTATCCAAAATTTCTTGACCAGATTTTGTAGATTCAGCAAGTGCAACGATTTCACCCTTTTGAGTATAGATTCCAACAAGATCTCCAATGTTTAGATTTTTTGACATTTGTAAAATTCCAGGAATGGCTAATTGTGCCCCATGACATAATGCATCTACAGCAGAATCACGTATAACAATAGATTTGATTTCACTTAAAGCAAGTTCTATTGGATGAATCATTTTCAAAAGTTTTGAGTCATCTTGGGTTTCTTCCCAAGTGGTAAATGCATCAGATAATTCATGTAATGTTACAAGAGGATAATCTTCATGAAATTGATTAACATGAGTCCTTCGAAGTTCAATCATTGTAGCTCCAGGACCTAAAATTTCTCCTATATCATAGAGAAGTTTTCTGATGTATGTTCCAGATTCGCATAAAGCACGTAGTAAAATTAATCGTTCCTTTTGTTCTAATAATTCTAGTTCATAGATTGTCCTAGTTCTAGTTTGACGTAATACAGCAGAACGTTGTGGGGGTTTTTGGTAAATTTCACCAGTAAACTGTTTGAGTATTTTTTGTAATTCTTCTTTTGAAGGCAAAGAGTGAAGACGACCAAGTGCATGATATTCTTTTGGTCCTATCAGTAATACTCCGAGAGCTTTAGTTCCTTCACCTAGACCTAATGGTAAAACACCAGTTACTTGAGGATCAAGTGTTCCACTGTGTCCAGCTTTTGGAATTTTCAGTATTCGTTTTGTCCATGCAACAACTTCATGGCTAGTTGGTCCAGGAGGCTTATCTAAAAGAATTAATCCATAATTTAGTAATTGTTCAATAGAACGTTTATCAAAATATGTCCCATATTCATCACTTGTAACATCTTGATCAACTGTGATTAAATTTTCTAGTTGTTTAAGCTTCAAGGTAATCACGTACAGTAGTTTTCACTATATCAAGTACTTGATCTGCATTTAGATTATCAGTTTCAATGATTTTATCAAAAACAGATAGATCTTCACCAAACTCAAATCCATACAATTTTTTGTAAATTCGTTTATTTTCTTGATATCTTTTTTGGACAACCTCTAGCGCTTTATTATCAGGCATGTCATCTCGCTTAGTCATTCGTTTTGCACTATTTTCTTTTGAACCATCAAGCCATATCTTTAATCCTCCTCGTACTAACCAAGGAAGAGTATAACTTGTTATTACAACATCCCCAGAAAGGAATAATTCTTCCAATTTTTTATCGACTTTTCTATCAAATTCAGAATCATCATTGCGTCTGCTTAGAAATTTCATACCTTCAGGAGTATCCCACCAATCATCTCCACCAGCTTCAAATCCTTCATCAATAGCTAATTCTTTGAGAATATCTCCACCGCTCAGATATGTCAACTCAAACTCTTTTGCAAGTCCTTTTGCAATTGTAGTTTTTCCAATAGCAGGAGGTCCAGAAACTACTATAGATTTTATCAACTTAACTAGTATCCATAGATGTCTTGGTGATTTTCATTACAATTCCACTAAATGCAATGGATGCCAAAAAGTACCAAGCCCATAGATACAATGCATTTTCTTCTGGACAATATTTTCCTTCAGATACATTTTCTGCAGTACATGTTAACTGGAAAAATTCACCAGGAATGACATTTAGTGGGATTGGAGAAACTGCAACCGTATAAGAAAATAATTCAGGTAATACAAAATAGAAGATTAACATTAATGGAATGATTGTAATCATCATTGGGCGCATATTCATCTGCATGACTTCCATATTCATTTTATTCATGTATTGAGATTTTTTGTTTAATTCAGCTTGTTTCTTCTCATCTTTGGAACGCATTGCAGCCATTCTCTCTTTTTGCCAGGCTTTGACCTCTTTCATAATTCTTTTAAACTTGACTTGATCTACCATTTTTTTTCTAATTCCTGAGTTAAACAAGTTAATCATTATAGAGAATCCAATTACTGCAAATAATGAAGGGATTGTTCCTTTGATAATAGGATCAGCACTTCCTAGAGGACCCTCACGCATTCCAAAAATATCACCTTGTAAGAAGAGAATATCTATGAAATTTAAGAAAACGTTAAACTCAATCATATCCCTATCACTTGAATAATATTTTCTGCTGCTTCATCAACCTTTCCCTCAGAGTTTGCAATTGCCTTCATAGGTGAACCAGACATTACAGAACAACTTGATAACATAGCATCTTGAACAGATAGTTCTTTTTTAATTGATTCTATTGATACAATGTCCCTGTGTCTTGTTTTATCATTCATTCGTCTATTGTAGATTTCTTCAGGTCTGGCAGAAATAGCAATAAAATTTGAGGGGTTTAGAATTTCTATCACGTAATATGGCAATCCAGGGTAGAAGCCTTCTTGTGTAGAGATAAATGCATGAGTATCAATAATTACAACATCCTCATTCAAATTCGAAATCCACTCAGCTGCCATTTTTTGTAGGTTTTTTTGCTCAACTAAAGGCAAACGTCTAAGTTCATCACGATCATGAATCCCTTTTTTCTTTGCTTCATCAAACATTACAGTTCCAAAACTGTGAACACTTACAGTTTTATGGTTATTGTGTAGTTTTTCAACGACTTTTGAAACTAAGGTTGTTTTCCCTACACCAGGGATTCCAACTATGACAATTTTTTTACTTTCTGCCAAGTAAAGCACCAAGTTTGGGCATTACAACTTCTACTTGTTCCTTTACAAGTTGGTTATAGTAATTAATTAGAATATCAACCATCAGTAAAACTCCAATTCCAGAACCAAAGACGCCTAATACATCAGATATGCCTGCAAGCAAGCCAAGAATCATAGAGCCAAGAATGGTTACAGATGGAATATATCTATTCAATAATGATTCAACTGGTTTATTTGAACGCCTAAATCCTGGGATTTGGACATCTGCATCCAATAAGTTTTGAGCGGCCTTTTTTGGAGATAGACCACCAAGTTCGACCCAAAGACGTCCAAACACAACTACAATTCCAATCATAAACAGCACATAAGCTACTGCTCTAGCAGGATCTAATGCTGCAACATCTAGACCTCTAGGAGGTGTAATGTAATACATAATTCCACCAATTGGAGTAGAAGGGTTTGTTGGATCAAATTGAGCTAAAATATTAAAAATCGGGCTCGCATTCCGAGGGTTTAGTTGAGACCACAGAAGTTGGCCCATAAACACAGCATTGGCAGTAAGAGCCGATGCCAAGATGACAGGAATGTTTGATACATACATTAGTTTGATAGGATAAGTAGCTGCAAATCCACGATATTTGGTAGATACGATAGGAATTTCAATTTTCATACCTTGAGTATATACAAGAACCAACAGTACACCTGCAGTAAGACATAATCCAAAAATGCTTGGTAATTGATTTGATCTAAACAAAATATCAGATATATCACCATTCATGACAGATTGAGCTACATATGGAATAACCCCGATTGAGCCTCCATCACCAGCAGGTAAAGGACTGAACAGACTCCACAAAATTTGTTGTGCAACACCAGCCATAATGAACAGGCTAATTCCACTACCAAGACCCCAGCCCTTCTGTATTAACTCATCAAGGAACATTATGATAACAGATGCCGCTATTAATTGACCAATCAATATACCCAAAACGCTAGGATCAGTAATATTTGGACCATATACTGCAGCACCATAAACAATTGCTTCTACAACAATCACAATGTATGTGAGCATTTTTGTTGCAGTCTGGAAAACACCACGTTCTTCTGGACGTTTGAAATCAAATTTCAAAATATCAGAACCACGCAGCAACTGCATCAATAATCCAGCAGTAACAATTGGACCAATTCCTAATTCAACTAAAGTTCCTTGTTGTGATGCAAAGATTACTCGTGCAAATGCCAAAAAGTCAAAGTCAGGTGCACTTGCACCAAAGAGTGGAGTTTGACCCATTATCATGTAAATTACAAGTGCACCAGCACACCAAAGCAATCTAGTGGATAGCGGAATTTTCTTTTTTGGTTTAGGAACCTGAGGTAAGTATGGTTCTGCTTTTCTAACAGAATTTCGAATAAAATTAGTAAGAGTGCCTTCAGCCATCGTTATTTGCTACGTCTTCAGTTTTTTCTTCAGTTTTTTTAATAGATAAAATCACTTCACCGCCAGCTTGTTTTACTTTTTCTTGTGCAGTAGAAGTGGCTTGTTTTACTTTAACAGTATATGCATTTTTTACTTGTCCACCACCAAGTAATTTATCAAAACCTAGTTCAGTCAAGTTGATGATATTTGATTTTTCGGATTTTAAAGACAAATCATCTAAATCTCTAACACTTGCCCATTTTTTGATAATATTTGGTTGGGGGTTATGTGTTCCTTCATGACCAAAGTGGTTCTGATCTTCCTTGATAACAGTACTCCACAAATGTTTCAAATGTCCAGAACGTCCTAGACCACCCTTATGTCCACTAGCACGATGCTGAGCAACCTGACCCCAACCCATATGACGGCCACCTCTAAGCTTTCTAGTTTTTCTTAAGCGAGTAGCCAAATTACATCATTCTCCTTACTAGCGAAGTAAGCTCTTTGTTATGTCCAAGAATGCCTTTTTGACCATACAAGTTTTTTGTACTTCTCTTAAAACCATGAACAGGTGGAGATAAGGCAAACCAAGGTTTTAGTGGTTTTGCCTTAGATAATGAGATATTTCCCTCAGATAAAGAGGATGCAAGGTTATCCACGGTTTTGAATTCAGAATCAGCTAGATCATCTGCAGAAATTTTCTTATAACCTGCTTTTCTAGCTTTTTTATCTAATAATTCTTTAGTTGTATCCAAGTCTATTTCTTGAAATGAGATGTAATGTTGAATTTTACGCAGCATTCCAAGATTACTATCATTTGCAGGAATGATAGTAGCTCTAAATTTTTTTGTTAAATTAAGTAATTTCAAGGTAGTCACAGCCCAATGTGGTACATCAGCTTGTCCTCTAATTCTTACAACAAGATATGCTCCACCCATGTTCATCATCCTTGACTAAATGTTTGCCTCAAACAATTCAATAATGCTTTTGATGTAGAGTTCATTGTTGCAGTAGATCCTGTTGCAGTTGTCCAAGCATCTTTTAATCCTGCCAATTTTAACAAGTTTCTAATTTTTCCTCCAGCAACAAGACCAAGACCACGAGGACCAGGTAAAATTTCAATTGATACACTACCGCCTTTTCCTTTAACTTTGAATGGAACAGAGTGTGCTTGATCACATCTGCATTCCCAACTTCCACAACCCAATTTGATTGGACTGACATTGAGATATGCTTGATTATTAGCTTTTTCAATTGCAATTCGCATCTGTTTTGATTTTCCCATACCTATTCCAAGCCATCCATTTTCATTTCCTGCAGCAACTAGTGCCTTAAAACGAGTTGATTGTCCATTAGTAGTCATTTTTTGAATCATTCCAACATCAATTACTTCAGTTTTCAGATCTGGTAATAATTTTTTTATTATTCCTGCTTCTTGTATTCGATAACCATTTGAGAGAATTTCTTCCATGGAAGTAATTTCACCAGATGCAACTTTTTTGCCAAGAATTGTTTTTGGTACCCATACCTCTTCCTCAGGTTGACGACGTTCACGAGTACCTCTGTTTCCAGAACTACGTTCACCTGGTTTTGTTGTTTGGGTTTGACTCATCTAATTTACCTCACCATCTATACTAG
>CAYFOW010000002.1:0-17045 GCA_964344885.1 uncultured Candidatus Nitrosopelagicus sp.
GTTTCAATCCTATCATAGTTCGATTCAAACTCCAGCAATTTCATACAAAATTACGCACATATAATCAATTACCACTTTCTGATTTTTCTTCAAGCTTAGGTAATGCATTTGATTTAAAAATGTTCAAGAAACGTCATTCTAGTTAATGATTTGATCAAAAATATACTACACAGAACACTAAACTAGTTTTTTCATATAATAGAGCATGACTCTAGAGTATGGTAACGAGCTATCCCATACGGGAACAGATATCAACTATTATCTTGTATGCAACAGAAAGCTATGGTTATCTTCTCACCATATTAATCTGGAAAATAGCTCAGATCTTGTGCATCAGGGAAAGCTTTTGCACGAGTACAGCTACAAACGAAAGCTCAAAGAGCTGGCAATTGGGAATATCAAAATTGATTTTATAGAAAAGACAAATGAGGTACATGAGATAAAGCGTTCCAAAAAAATTGCAAGTGCTCACAAGTATCAGCTCTTATACTATCTTTATTTTCTCAAAAAGTATGCAGGAATAAATACAGGAGGCGTTCTAAATTATCCATTACTAAAAAAGACTGTCAAAGTAAATCTTGATGTAAAAAATCAAAATGAGATACAGGAAATTATACGTAATGTAGGTCACATAAAATCACTAGAAAAACCTCCAAAGGAACAATGGAAGTCATACTGCAATAGCTGCGCATACAGTGAGTTTTGTTGGCAATGACACGAGACTATTACATCTTTAAGAGTGGAAGACTTCGACGAAAGCAAAACACATTGCAACTTGAAACCAAAGAAGATAAAAAATCAATTCCAATAAATGACATACACTCAATACATCTATTTGGGGAAACAGATCTTAACACAAAACTTATGGTGTTTCTCAATCAATCTGGAATTCCATTACATTTTTACAATTATTATGGATATTATTCTGGAAGCTTCTATCCGCGAGAACGGCTTTTATCAGGTGTGGTTACAGTTAAACAGGTAGAGCATTATACGGATATTAACAAACGGCTTTTTCTTGCAAAGGAGTTTGTACGATGTTCTATTCACAATATCTTGACAAATCTCAAAACATATCAAAGACGCGGAAAAGAGATTGAAGATACAATATCTGAGATAAAAAAAGAAAACAATAACATCAAAGATATATCCACAGTATCGGAGCTGATGGGAGTAGAGGGAAGGGCAAGGAAGACCTACTTTTCTTCATTTAATTTATTTCTCAGAGAGGGATTCGAATTTGAAAAAAGGACAAGGCAGCCACCACAAAACATGTTAAACAGTCTCATTTCCTTTGGAAACTCACTTGTATACTCTACCACACTTACAGAGATATATCATACCCAGCTAAGTCCCACAGTATCTTACCTTCATGAGCCCGGAGAACGCAGATACTCTCTATGTCTTGATGTAAGCGAGATTTTCAAGCCCATTCTGGTAGATAGGACTGTATTTAAGCTGATCAACAACCGGATGATAAAACCCGAGCACTTTGAGAGCAAACTAAATGGCATCTACCTAAATGAGAATGGCAGAAAAACATTTCTTTCTGAATATAAGAAAAAACTAGAAACGACAATTTACAACACCAGACTAAAGAGAAACATCAGCTACCAGAGGCTAATCCGAATAGAATGCTTTAAGCTAGTCAAGCATATACTGGGCGACACAGAATACAAAGGTCTTCGGAGCAAGTAAGCAATGTATGTGATCATAGTATATGATATCGGGGTTGAACGAATTGACTCGGTAAGAAAGATTCTAAAACAATATCTTACATGGATTCAAAACTCTGCCTTTGAGGGAAAGATAACCCCTGGACTCTTGGATGAATTACGTCTCAAAGTATTTGCAATAATAGACAAAGACAGGGATTCTGTAATTGTTTATACGATAAATAACCCATCATGGCTAAACAAACTGACGTGGGGAATAGAAAAGGCAAATACTGAAAATATCATATAACTTCATAACTAGTACTTCATAACTAGTATTGAAAATTTTTCCATGCAAGAGATGTTACAACAAATATAATTATTTCTTTAACCGTAACAGTTCATAAAAATAATACTGCATACTGTGAATATGATAAATTATTATCACTTGACTGTGAAAACTCTTCCTTTTACATTACCGATGTTCAGAGTCTGAAACATCTATAGTATCTTATCAAGTTCCTCAGGAGTTGCTTTCTGAATAGTTTCTTTTCAATTCTTTTTTCTGTTTTAAAAGTGGATTTTCTTTTTCTAATTCTAGATCAAAAAGTTTTTCAGAACGTTTTAATGCATCACGCATTTCTTTCATCAAAACTTCTGGTAGAATTCCCTTGTTGGTTGTGTTATTTTTGTTTGAACAATACCTCAAAGTAATTTAATAGTAGGTTTTTCGTTTTTTAGATTTTCTTACCACTTACTATCTTTATTTTCATACAGTATTTTGTAAAGATGGTTTTGTAATTTATTTTCTATCTTTTATCTTAGATATTTTCGTACTAATGCTTTGTAACATTTGTTCTGTTTGGGTTTGATTTGAGGACCGATGTAGTTCTGTTTGTGCAAGACTCAAAGAAAGTTGTTTTTGGATTTCTTTTCTAAATGAACTAAAGGTTATTTTTTGTAGTTCTTTAATTGCAATTTTTTCACTTTCATAACTGTTGATCTTTTGCATTATTTTTACAACTGGATTCTTGAAGTTAATTTGGTATGTTGCTGATTTACCTTCCTTTTGTTTTTGGACAATCCATTCGTCTGTTAGTAAAGTGCGAATAATTTTAAATGCAGTGGTCCTACTCATGCCAATACCCTGAACTAATTCAGGTATGGTGAAACGATCTTTAGGAAAATCCATGAAAAATTCTACAATTTTCATGCGTGGTGAGTTTCCAAATAGTTTAGTTATGCTCATACTATTAGTAATGAATATCAGTACTTAAATCGTACTGATAATAGTATCATTTGGATACTATTGGTAAAAGAGACAAAAACAGATACGGAGATACAAAATATGATACTTTGGGTATTGTGGCAAAGAAGCGCATGGAATGAGAAACATTACGTAAATTACGATAAATGTATTAGACATGTTGCATTTACAGTCAAGAACAATGGCAAGAACACAAAAAAACAGTGGAAAAAATTAATGAAACAAAGGTTAGGACATGAACATAAGAAAGGAGAAACCTGTTCATTGAATTATAATTATTATGATTTTATTGGAAAAAGATTACGCAAAGCAGATTATCCAGTTTGATCAACAATTCAAAATTTTTGTACAGTCTAAGATATTTTTAGGACAATATAACTTTGGAAAAACCATATTCATGACAATTGTTGTAGTGATGTGCAATTTCGTTTTGCCATCCCTTTTGAGTATTGATTTTTAGCAAAGATTTTCGCAAGTCTTCTATCTTTGTTTGATATGTATGGTTTCTTTCAATTAGGTATTTCAGATATTTTGTGTCTGCCAGAGAATCGCTCTTTTTCAGATTGCATTTTTCACAAGACAGAACCAGATTCCAGGATTCATCTTCAAACAGAATTTATGACTAGATTTTAAACAAATGAGCATATATTGGGTAGAATTGTATATATACAAGAATATACCATATTGTATCAAATGAGTATATCCATTGAAGACAATGACAAAGGGCACAGTCCTAATCTTGATACCATACTAATGGTAGAAGACATTCTTTCAAAAAGACATGAATTTGCATCAAAGAACAAGCTACGTCTTTCGTTACCAAAGCAGTTACAATACAAGACATTTAACAAGATTTTAGAATATCTGGAAGCATCAAACAAGATAGCCCATGACAAGAATGGCTCTATCTTCTGGATATTTGCACAAGGCCCAAAGTTTGAACGACTAGAAAAAGAGTCAGTCAAATTAAAGTAATTTTTCAGTATCCAAACCTTTTCTCATACTCTTTGTGATCAAATATCTCAAGGACATACACTATCTTTTGGCCCTCTTTTCCGGTAAGAGAATAAACTAGTCTCCATCCTTTGCTTATCTGAACGCGGAACAGGTTTGGAACGTCATATGCTGCAATGTAGCATTTTGGAATCTTTTCGTATTGGATTCTATTTCCCGCTTGCGAATTCTCTTTGATTATCTCAAGCTTACCATCGATTTCTTTGTAGAATTTATCATTCTTTGGTAATGAGCCAAAACATTTCATAAATTTTGGTCCACCTTTAACTTCCGTCAATTAATATTTCAATGAAATATATTGTATTAATCTTCGGCGATAAGTTCGAAGTTATGTGCTAGTGTATGTTGACTGTATTTTGATTCCTTTTTAACGGATTTTGTTTTTTATTTTTTGATGCTAAACTAGTCTCTACTTCATTGGATCAAAATTTTTATCATAGGAAAAGTTAACCGGATTCTTGTTGCTCTCATACCTTGTTATATCTGGAACATTATCCTGATCAAGATCTACAACAAACAGATGACTAGAGGAATCCAATCCTTGTTATGATGGATTAGTCTTTTTGACCCAATCCCTCATTTTCTTCTTTTTCCAATCTTGACGACCAACGCCATAGAGCTTTTGATAACAAAATTAATCCTACTGGAGCAAATAATCCCAACATGATGAACGTGAGTATCCATAATCCTTTGTCTTTCACAATCATTCACTTATCCCAACACTCTCCAATACCTCCATCTGCATCCAAAGATCAATTTCTTGCTATTCAGTAAAGTTGTATTTAGTCGTGTATCAAAGCGTTCTTGTCTTTGTTCTTGACGTGTGTAAGATTTTTTTTGTATGATTTTTACTTGATTTATGAAATAATTGGAATTGTGTAGTGGAGTGTTTTTCATTATAGTATGGTAGAAGTGTTTTATATTAAGAATCTGTAAGATAGTATGGATACTTTGCATACTATATCTTTCATGATGTGATAAAGTGTTAATTCAAGTAAATAGAAATTTAAGAAAAGATTCAGGAAAAGTTCTAATGGTAAGTGGGGATTATCATAATATAATTAACAAAAAATGTTTTAATCTTGTAGGAATCAAATCTAAAAAAATAAAAAAGAAAATAGGGTTTAGACTACTTTCGGTATGGTTTGACGTTACCTAGTCCACTTTTAAGATCCTTGAGTTCTTCTCTTAATTCAGAGGCTCTTTTAGAATCTCCACTTTCAAGTACTGCTTTTAGTTCTTGCAACTTTTCTACGAATGTAGATCTCACTGCATCAACATCAGCATCACCTGTTGGTTGAGAAAACTTTTCAAGTTTTTTGGCTTTATCTGCACGTTTTTCACCATTATGATTGAATTTGCTATCATTCTTAGAACGATCAATCTCTTTTGATATGGTTGCAGTATTACTAGCATCTCCTGCATCCACTACATAGATTGTAGCAGTAACAGTTTCAGACTCTGAATCTCCTTCAATAGACTTTAAGGTCCATGCTAGGAATTTATCACCATTTTCATTTGTGATAACACCAATATGGCCACCCATTACATCTAATCCATCTGCAGCTTCACTAAGTGAAACTGAGACTTGTTCTTTTAGGATTTGTCTATCTGAATCTTCAGTTATCTGAATAGAGCCAACAAATCCTTCAACCTCGACGACTTTGTTCATTTTGTGATTTTTCTGTCCCATGCCTTTGTCATGCATTCCTTCACTGTATTCTGCCATTGCAGAGGGAGATGTAATAGAGAACATTAGTGCAAAGACTGCTACAAATGCTGGAATCAGACATGTTGTTTTTCTGTTCATTAAACAATAGATATCATTTTGAATAAAAGGACTTGTTATCAGTTGATACGTAACAATGTTACCTGACATTTATCTAGCAAAACAATACAAGTAAAATGAATTAGGACCAATGATAATTTATGGAATGTGTTTTTAGGGGAGCTTATATTTGGCACGTGAATACCGAGATCGAATTTACATTCGGAAGGATATTTTGTTGAAACTTTACGAATATGGGGAAATGAATCAAAGTAGACTGATGAGTATTTGTGGATTAAACAATGTAAAACACAAGGGAATCTTGGATAGTATGGTCAATAAACAAATGATTAACCGAAAAGAAGAGGCTTGGGGAAGTAAAACAATTTTTAAATATAATATTGCACAAAAAGGAAAAACCCTTCTTGAAGAAGTCTTTCAACGATATGAGGATTTATTCCCAAGAGATGGAGGAGAGAAATAAAATTGGCTAAAGGTAGAAAAGAACGTGAAAATATTTTTGAGATCCTAGATGGAATAATACTCCAACTAAGTAAAACAAAAAAGATGTTTTTAATCATGATTTTAACAATTTTGATAATTCCGCCAGCTGCTCTACTTGTAATGTCGTCTGTTACTGAACGACCATTTGAACACCAATTAGAGCAAAGACTTCAAGATAGATTAGACCATGGAGAAATAACTCAGGAAGAATTTGATCACATCAAAAATAAATTTGGTAATGACAAACCACGTAATCCAATACATCCTCCACAACTGATAATCATTGTAATTTCTCTAGTCTGGCTTGGAATAGGAATTAGGCAATGGATAGTTCTCTCTAGATGGGATAAAAAATATCAAAATTTCAAGGCAAATCAAAAAGAGATTGACAAAGAATTAGAAGATGAGTCCGATGAAGAATAATTATCTCTAACCTACTGTGCCTATTTGGTACCAAAACAATCAACAAAAACGTTTTAAACCTGCCGGTCCCATTAAATCTTTAATTTTTTCAAAACTTCTTCAAATCTTTCTCTAGTTTTTTCTTGTTTGTAATCTCTTAATGATGAAATAATTTCGTCTATAGAAAATGTCTTGTAAATTCTTGTTACATATTTTGAAATACTCGAACCAATAAAAATTGCTTGAGTTGTTGACGTTACATTGGAAACTCTTCTGTTAATACTAGAACTATCAAAATCAATTAAAGTAATTTTTTCACCTATTATGACATGTTTAGTAATATTACTCAATTCTCCATGGTCTAAACCCATTTTATCCAAATTATAACAATCAATTAGAATTTTCTTTATTACTTCTTTAATTCTCCTTGTACTTCCTTGTCCTTTGATAGTTTTAATCCAGTCTCCAATTTTTTCCCCATTCAAATACTCCATGACAAGAAAATTTCTACTACTTGCAATAAATCCTGGACCAACACCTGATTTGTTGGCAATTTTTAAAAATTCAGCTTCTTGCTTCATTGATCTTCGTGACGAATCATTTCTTCTAATTTTTAATGCAACAATTTTGTTATTTTTTTTTGCCAAAACAACAATTCCTACATAACCCTTGCCTAAAACTTCCACATTTTCAATTTTTACAGTTCCTTGAAATGATATACTTTTGATCCCCAACTTCTCTAATTCAATTAATCTTGAATTCACTTGTTTCTTGGTAGCCTTAGGAAACGCTAATAATCTTAGATGCGATTGATTAGATATTTTTTTTATTGAAATGAAAGATTCTGTCATCTGTTAAGATCAATCTTGAAACATCCTCTTTAATGGCTTCGCTTGAAACTTGATCTGCAAAAGAAATTTTAAACTTCTTCAAATCATTTGTTAACCCATTTGGTATTCCTGAATTTTTTGTATTATTACTTATCAAATTCTTAAGAAATTCGTTTGCATTAGAATTTTTTCTTTTTTGTAAACAACAAATTTTCCCTTCCACATTAACCCACATGATTTTACTTTTTTTCATATTCTTTGAAATAAATTCTTGGCAGTTTTTTTGATTAAACACATCTGGACCTTTTCTTATTAATTCATCATTGATTTTATTTGATAATAAACAAAAAATCAATGCTGCATGATTTTTTGTTTTATCAATTGAAGCTGAATTTCTAATAACTGTAAAACCTTGAATTTGTAATTGTGTTGTTAATGAATTAGATGCTCGTTTAAGCTGTCCCCATATAATATCTTTACTTCTTTCCTTAAAATTAAATTCTAAAACAATTGTATTTTGTAGTTTTCCTGATAATTGTTTAATTTTCTTCTCCTGAAAGATTCTTTTTGAAGGATTCCTAATGAATTCTCTTGATAATAAAACAAACTTACTGACATTTTGATTAGAAATTGCAGCACCAAGATTTCTATTTTCGTCAATAGGATCTATTATAGTTATTGCAGATTCAAACTTCCTTTTTGTTTTTCCAATTATTTGATCTGGTTTCAGATTTGATATATTTTTCAAAACCTTCTGAAAACTTCCAAATTCATAAATCAAAACTTCACAAACATATCCACTGAATCCTTGTTTTGATATTTCTGCACCATAGATTTCATTAGCTTTAAGAAATTTTTTCAAAATTCTTACCTGATTTTTCATCTTACCTGATAGTTCTTTTAGCATGAATTCTGTATGATAAACAGATCTGTCTGCAGAACTCTTCCAGTCCCCTTTTTTTACATCATAACATGGAACAACATTGACAATTTTTCCTTCTACATTTGCCTCAACAAACGGATGTTCTGCATATCTAAAATATGGTTTAAACTTTTTTAATGCTACAGTTCCTACCTTTTTCCCAATCACCTCAAACTCATTTTTTGAAACATTTTTTTTAATTTTTATGAATATGTCAATGTCTGCATTCCCTGGCAACCATGTTCCTTTTGCATAAGATCCACCAAATTCTACTTTGGTAATTTGTGGAAATTCTTTTGTAGTTTTTTCTACCAAATTTAAAATAGTTTTTGCAAACCTTTCTTTTTCTTTGATTTGTTTAATTGATGGAATAGAATTCTTTTTTCCATATTCCATAACTGAATTCATTTTCTTGCTTTCACCACAACCAGATCTGAATAAATTGGACCTGTTTTAGTAAGTTCGCTTTTCTTTAATTTAAACTCAGATACAATCTGCTCACCAAAATTGCAAGTCCTATTCATTTCTATTTTATGTTCAATTGAGCCTATTTTCCTTTTTATTCGAAAAATTGTTACATGTGCTTTAAATTTTTTATCTGATTCATATCCAATTTCTGTCAATCTTCTATGGATTTTTCTTACCAGGTTTAACATTTCTTCAATTCCTTTTTCTAATCCTATCCAAACAATTCTAGGATTATTTGAATTTGGGAACGTTCCAACTCCATTAAAATTTATTCTAAATGATTCAAATTTAATTTTTTTAAGCTCTTCAATAATTCTCATTACTTCCTGTTCATTTTTTTCACCAAGAAATTGTATAGTAAAATGCAAATTTTCTATTTTAGTAGGCGTCGCATCAATTTTAAAATCTTTTTGAAATTTTTGTATGTTTTCTATAATTTTTTTATCGCTGACATCTAATGAAACAAAAATTCTCATATGTTGACTTGAACTTGTATTTTTAATAATTTGCGTTAACTTTTCATATACATTTTACAAAAATTAATCAATGTCTAAACTCATTGTGTGCCTAACAGGCATGCCTGGTGCCGGAAAATCTACAATTACTGAGGGTCTAAAATCCAAGGGTTTGTTTACGTTAAACATGGGTGACACGGTAAGAAAAGAGGCTAAAAAACAAAATCTTGAACCAACTCGACAAAATTTGGGAAAATTAATGCTTGAATTACGAGAAAAGAATGGTCCTGGTGCAGTAGCTGAATTAGTAAAATATGAAATTGATAACTCTGAATCTAAAATAATAATTATCGATGGAATTAGATCAAACTCAGAAGTTCAAATTCTTAAAAATGTTGGAACTGTAAAACTTCTTGCAGTTCATGCTTCATCTAATACAAGATATAATTTTCTGAATAAACGTGGACGTTCTGATGATCCTGAAAATAAACAGCATTTTGAAGAACGTGATGAACGAGAACTCAAAGTGGGAATTAGTGACTCAATTGCACTTGCTGATGAAAGCATTTCCAATAATCAGCTCACAAAAGAGGAATTGATTAATTCTGCATATACAATCATCCAGAACTGGTTAAGATCCAATGAATCATCCTAATATTAACTGCCAAGTTACTGCATCAATCAACCTACTTCCATCTGAAAGCCCAGATAAATTAAAAGATGCAATTTCAAATGTTTTACATTTTGTCAACTTTGAAAATTCTGATGACACAATAACTGCAAGCTCAAAAAAAATTGAATCACTTACAAGAATATATGAAATAATTCATTCTAGAAACACTCAAAAAAATTATCGACGACAATTACTAGTAAATTCTGATGAAAATTCAACATGGTTCTATCTTAACAAACAAGCTGCATTTGTTAATGTCGTAGCTCTGTGTAATGAACCCACAGAATCTCCTCTTGGACCAATCAAAATAATTATCAAATCATCTAAAATACAAGAAATAATCGAATGGTTAACTAATGAGTGAATTCATTAACGTTTTTTTATTAAAGCGATTGAACCAATTATTATTCCCACAACCCCTAATCCCATCGCAATAAATGAATAATCATCTTTTTGTTCAGTTTTTGTATTTTCTATTTCCTTAACATTTTCTTCTAATTTACGAATTTCTTCTCTTAAATCATTAATCTCTTGTTGAAAATCTTCTTTTTCTACATTCAAATTTTCTATAGGTGGAAATTCAGTAACTGATTTTTCTTCAACTTTTTTTGGATGTAATGCAAAATTAACTGCTTTCTCATCAATACTTCCGATAAAATTAAGTTGTGAATATCCAGAAAATGTTGGTGTCACCACAGATGAATACTTGCCAGAAATAGTTGTATCAGGCGTTAGAGGAAGAATCAATTTCTGTCCTTTGTAGACCAGTTCAATTTTTAGCGTTTTTTTTAATCCTGTAATACCTTTACTTGCATCAAATTCTTGTTCATCTATTTCCTTTTCTGGATCCAGTTTACTAACATACACCTCAATTGCATTACTTTCACCTGATATAGCTGGTGAATTCTTCCATGCTATCTGAATCCTGTTTCCCTCAATAGAATCTATTTGATGTCCATAAACATTTGCAAAAAATACTGGAAAAATTAGTACCAGAATTATTGATAATTTAACATTCATCATCAAATTCATATAATTTTTCATTTAAAGCCTTGGTGGTACAATATCAGAAATTAATACTCATTGATTACTGTTGTATTTTTTGTGATTTTATTGCTTGTAATTCATCTTCATAGAAGAATTTGTCGCCAAAAACAGGCTTCAAGTCATTTAACCAAATTGCATTTTCATCATATTTTGCAAAAAACGGTTTTCCTACCCATTCTGGATTTCGTCCCTGTAAAAATTGTAAAACAATTACTTTTTGGTTGTTTATTTCTGAGATACCAATTACATGAACTTTTCCTGGAGTAGCTGACATACTAGGTCCTCTAACAGTTCTTGCCAATCCACTAACTTGTTTGTAGGCGTCTCGAAAAATCTTTTGTGCTTGGATTAGTGTTACACCAAAAAAATGTTGCGCACCTGTATCTCGTACTACAAACATGTAATATGGAATACATCCTAACTGTACCTGTTTTGTCCACATTCTTGACCAAACATTTGGATCATTATTGATATGATTCAAAATTGGTGACTGTGTTCTAATTTGAGCACCTGTATCTCTAATTCGTTTAATTGCCTGTCTTACTACACCTGTTGATAATTCAACGTCGTGATTAAAATGAGCCATTATAGCAAGATGTTTTCCATTATCAACAATTCTTTTGAAAGTTTTTATCATTTCATCAGAATCATTATCGGTCAAAAATTTGTATGGCCAATATGATAATGCTTTTGTTCCAATCCTAATTGTCTTAAGATTAGGCAAATCTGCATCTAATAAAGAATTAATATAAACTGAAAACATATTTGCTTTCATAATCATAGGATCACCTCCTGTAAATAATATGTCAGAAATTTCTGGATGCTCCTTTACATATTGTACTAACTGTGAACCTTCTTTCATAGCAAATTTCATTTCATTCATTCCCACAAACTGCGGCCACCTAAAACAAAAACTACAATATGCATGACATGTTTGACTTTGACTTGGAAAGAACAAACATGTTTCATTGTATTTGTGCTGCATTCCAAATAATTTTGTTCCATCACTGAGTTTAGGTATGTTTAGTTCTAATTGACCAGCTGGATGTGGATTTAGTTGCAGGCGAATTTTATTAATTTCATCTTGAAGGGTTTTTTTATCAACATTATTTTTTAGTAATGAACTAACTTGCTCAAAGTGTTCTGAACTAAGCATTCCTTTTTGTGGAAATGTCAAAACAAACATTGGGTCATTTTCCATTTTTGACCAATCAATTAATTGTTCAACAACATAATTGTTAGTCTTAAACGGAAGAATATTTCCAACTACTTTCATTTCAAAAATTTTCTCTTCAGATAGTTGTTGAATTTGCGGAATTTCTATGAAATTTGCTAATGTATATGATTTCAGATGATGTGATTCATTATCTGACCATTCAGTTTTTTGAAAATTTTGACTCATTTGTAGTAATATTTACTAAATACCATTGTTAAATCTTGAGAAGATCCTAGAATTCAATTATTTACGCATAAACTACAAATTTTGTTAATTTTTTTGATGTTTTCTTTAACAACTACTGACTAAGTGTTATAACACCAAAATTTTATTCAATTAATCAGTGATAATTAAGATTGGTCGAAGAAGAAATTACTAATATCTCTGTAGGACAATTTCAAACTGTTTCTGAACTCATCACATCGTCATTATCGTTACAAATTGCTCTAGCTGTTCTTATTATAGGAATTATTGTAATTGTAGCAGGCTATAGAAAATTCTCTTTTTGGATTCAAACAAAGAAATTCAGTTATACAAAACCACACACATCAAGATTTTTTCGGAAGGCGGTACTGCCATTTTTTGCTATAGCATTAATCTCATCAACTAATGCATACATTCAAGCTTTTGAACTATTTGAAGAAGAAATTAATATAATTGGTGATGAATTAACGCCAAGTCAAACTTTTGCAAAGATGCTTAATACCATGAATATTCTTGTAATAGGATATACAATTTCGCACCTGATCCCAATTGCATTAAACAAACGTGACAAATCAATTTTAGAAAAAGAGGATTTTGAAAATTGGAAATCAATGAGAGGATTTTCTGATGACGAAAATGATCTCTTCCACAAAATCTTTAGATGGCTACCACCAAAAAACGTACCTGATGATATTTCACAAGAAGATTTTGAAAAACACCTAAAAACAAAACAAGGATTGAAATTTCTTGAAGAATTTAGGACTAGTAAAGGCGTAGAAATTGGTAGCTATGAAAAACTAGTTGATAATCCTTTTGAGGAATGGAAAAAATCTGAACGAAAAAAATATGATAAATATTTTGAGGATTGCATTTCTGGACATAATCAATCAGGACGAAAACTCTTGACAGGAATTACACATCAAGAAATTTATCCAATTGATACCTGGAGAGAACAAAAAAGATTAAATGGATTTGAAAAAATCGTACCTGGCTCAAAACCCCCTGGCTATTCAAAAAAACAATCAGAACGTATGCCAAAATCAGCAAAGCAAGTATTGCCAGTAGGGATTTTTGTTGCAACAATTCTTGGTGTGGTTGCATGGTGGGGCGTTGATCTTGTTGTTTTGGCAACTGCTACTGGTGGTATGGCAATTGGTGTCGGTCTTGCATTACAAGAAACCATGGCAAATTATTTTGCATATATTATGATTAGAAAAGATAAAGTCTTCATTGAAGGTGATAGAATTCAACTTTCATCTGGATATAATGGATATGTTCATAGAATCACTCCTAGAGTCACATATGTCAGACATGGATTAAATGAGTCATTAGCAATAATTCCTACAAAACAATTAGTATCTGCTGAAATAATCAATTATACAAAAGAAATCAAACTTGTACCTGCAATTGTAGATGTTGGCGTATCGTATCTAAATGATCCTAAACAGGTTGCATCAATTTTAGTTAAAGTTGGAAAACGTGCAATGAAAGAAATCACTGATTCAAAAGGGAAGCATCTTGCAAAACAAAAAAGATGTCCATATTTAGATGACAACAAGCCAAGCTGTGGATGTGATAAAGAAATTCATGTAGATATTGATCAACCAACAGTGAGATTTAACAAATTCAATGATTCATCTTTGGATTTTTCATTGTGGGTATATGTTCACAGTTATGGCGCTCAGTTTAAGATGAAAAGTGATATGCGCGTAATAATGTATGAAGAATTTAAAAAATATGATATACGAATACCTTGGCCTATACGAACTGTCTATCAAGGTGATGAGAAAAAAGAAGCTAATGAGATTAACAAACTAGACGGTGAAAGAAACAAAGTAATTGATGAGTTTGGAATAGGTGATCTTTCACGAGGCGGAGATGAATAATCAATTCACATCTAAAAATCGTTAAGACTTAAGAATCCCTTTTCATTCGTTGAATTGTTGGTTAATGTAACAGTAATTGGTGGACCTTCGTCACAAGAGCTTGCAAAGAAACTATCAAGAAAAATTAAAGCTACTTTTGTAAAATCTGAATTACGTGTTTTTCCTGATGGTGAAGGAAAAATTACTCTAAATTCTGATCCAAAAAGAGGAAAAATAATTATCGTACAATCATTATTTCCTCCTGTAGATTCGAATCTTGTATATTTATTATCATTAATTTCTAAAGCAAGAAAATTTTCTAAGAATATTTCAGTTGTAATTCCATATATGGGCTATGCAAGACAAGATAGGGAGTTTCTTCCAGGAGAAATCATTACAATTAGTGTAATCTCTAAATTGATAAATTCTGTTGGCGCAACTAAGCTTCTAGTAACTGATATCCATAGTAAAATTGCACTAGATCACTTTACAATACCGACAAAAAATGTCAGTGCAATTCCTCTTCTCGCTAATCATATAAAAAAAATGAAATTAAAGAATCCTATTGTAATTTCTCCTGACCAAGGTGGAAAAAATCGAGCACTAGAATTTGCTAAATCATTGAATGCTGATTGTATAGCATTAGAAAAACAAAGAAACCGAAAAACAGGTAAAGTCAAAATTATATCTACAAATCTTCAACAGGTAAAAAACAGAGATCTGATACTGGTAGATGATATGATTAGTACTGGAGATAGTATCATAAAAGCTTCAAAATTTCTAAAAAAACAAAAATGTAAAAGAATTTTTGTTGTATGTACTCATGCATTATTGATAAATGATGCAGAAGATAAAATTAAAAAATCAGGTGTAACAAAAATTATCAGTACAAATTCAATTCTAGGTAAAACATCATTAGTAGATATATCTGGGATAATATCTGATGAAATTTTATAATGGAAAAAAGCTTCTTTATTTTATTTAAAAAATTTTTAGAATTAGCAATTGATGAAATCAAAGCAATTGTCACAATACATGATAAAAAATCATCATTTTATGAAATTTCTAATATGTTAATTGTAGAATCATTTTTGGATTGGAGATTTATTTTTAAACGTGCAACATTTGTCAAAACAGCAGGAAAAATCATCTCAGAAAACTTTCCAAATTATTTAAGCAATAACGTCATTGATGATTCAAAATCATTTGCATTACGTAGCATAAATTTATCATCTAAAATCATCAATATTCCCAATTCTGAAAAGGAAATTGGTATGAAAGTTATCAAATTATTTAATCTTCATGTAGATCTAAATGACCCCGATGTAATTTTCTTTTTCATAATTACTGATAAAAATAATTTTCTAGGATTGACTGAAAAATTATCTACTCAGAAAAGATTACTCAAACCATACACGCATCCACATCAATTAGATTGGAAATTTTGTAGATTAATGCTTAATCTTGCTCAACTCAAAGAAAATCAAATAATATGTGATCCATTTTGTGGTACTGGAACAATTCTTTTAGAAGCTAAATTATTAGGATTAAATCCAATCGGCATAGATTTTGATAAACAGATGTATGAAATGTCAAAAAAAAATTTACAAAAAAATGACCTAGATTCCAAAGTCATTCATGCAGATTTTTCTGAAATTAAAAATATAAAAAATTACGATGCAATAGTTTGTGATATTCCTTATGGCACTGCTTCAAAAACATCATCAGAACCAAGTGTATTATTAACGAAATTAATGAATTTGATACCAAAAAATAAAAAAATCGTTCTAATGTGTAAAAAAGGAAGCGAATCAAATTTGAAATTCAAATTTACAAAAAAATATGAAGTTTTTAGACATAAATCATTAACGAGGGTAATTCTGGTGCGATGATGCGACTACATCTTCTAGGAACATCTGCAGCTCAACCAACATCAGAACGTTCACTTTCATGTATTTGTATAGAAAGAGATGGTGAAATCATAATGTTTGATGCAGGTGAAGGTGCTCAGAATTCATTTCAAAAATCTGGATTAGGCTGGAATAAAAAAATGAAAATTTTAGTTACACATTTGCACGGTGATCATTGTATAGGAATTTTAGGAATATTACAAACAATGACATTACAACGAAGAACTGAATCTTTGGAAATTTATGGTCCAAATGGAATTGAAGAATTTATTACACAAAATATAAAAATTCTAAATTTTGGATTAACATTTCCTGTATTAATTACTACGGTAAAAAATGATGATGTTATTGAAGAAGAAAAGTATAAGATTAGAATTTGTAATGCAAATCATTCTGTTATGGCACTTTCTTATGTTTTTCAAGAAAATGAAAAACCTGGAAAATTCTTTTCTGAGAATGCAATTAATCTAGGTATACCTAAAGGTAATTTATGGCATAAATTACAAACAGGAAATGAAATTGAAATTAATGGAAAAAAAATCAAACCATCTCAAGTTTTAGGCCAAAGCAAACCTGGTATAAAAATTGGAATTTCTGGAGATACAAGGCCTACAGATGATCTAGCTAATTTCTTTACACATTGTGATTATCTTATTTTTGACTCTACATTTACAGATGATCTAAAACAAAAAGCATTACAGACATTTCATTCTACAGCTAAAGAAGCAGCAATTTTTGCACAAAACGCAAACGTCACTAATCTAATTTTAACACATTTTTCAGCAAGATACAAAAATGAAGATTTACACTTACAGGAAGCAAAAAAAGAACACAATTCTGTAATT
>CAYFOW010000002.1:17145-26513 GCA_964344885.1 uncultured Candidatus Nitrosopelagicus sp.
ATTTTATTCTCTGACCACCAACCAGCATTATTTTTTATCCACTCAGGAATTATTGGTCCGCTTGTTCGTTCATTATCACTGATTTTATTAATAATTATAGGTAATTTTGCATTTGCAAAATCATTTTCATTTATTTTGTTTAATGCAACATCAATTTTACCTGAAATATCATCTGGAATTAAAAACTCAGCTTCACTCCATTCAGAGTTTATTCCACTACTAACTCCTTTCTGAGAAAATATTAGATTCTCATTTTGTTTTACTTCTAAATCATAATTTACAGCTACAGACTTGTCCATCAAAAAGACATCCTGTATTTGAAATAATATTTTTATTTTTTCTCCAGATTCTAAGTTATATGGATCCCATTTCAAATTTATTTTGAATTGCGCATTATCTGTAATGGTATTTAGCGGCAGATCACTACTGGGAATAATTTCTATATTAATTCCGTGAATTGACTCCTTATTTTTCTCAAAAATCTCTTTTAATCCTTCTTGATTAATTACCACGTGAATTAATCTTGATTCTTCAGAAAAATCATCTATGTATACAGAACCATCTTGTAATTTTACACCATTTACAATTCCATTAAATTCTGCTACCATCAAATCACCAAACGACTTTGGAACAAGTATTTCATTATGCACTACAGTTGTTTGCCCAATATTTTCTGTTGTCCATTCAAATGGAAACGAAAATGAAATCATCTTTTTATTATTTTCGTATTTAAAATTCTCAATCAAGTCATAATATGTTCTGATACCAAACTCATTTTTCCCAAAATTCAAATCATCTATTTCATGTGTTGTTTGTTCCATAAGTGAAATCCCTGTGTCATATACAACTGGTTCTTCTAATACATTTGAAAAATTATCGATTGTTAAAATTTTAATTTCAAATTTGTACAGGCCACCATAATTAAAAAATGACGATTCTATTTCTGTTATTTCATCTGTTAAATTAAATAATTTATCAAATGATTTTTCTGATTCAACAAAAATTACTTCTTCGGATTCAGACGGAATCAGATTTAGTGTTAAAATACCATCATCACTTTCAAATGACTTCTCAAATAATTCTTTATCATTTTTAATTAATTTGATATCAAATGTGGTATCTCTTACTGTAATGTTAGATTCAGCATCAATTAATGAAAATTTAATCTCTTTTTCTTTAGTTTCAGCATTAACATTTGATGAAATTTCTAAAACTACTTCTTTATCCCCCACTTTAACTGGAGGCATTAATTCATAGCCTAATCCATGCCCATATGCCTTATCAGAAATTGATAAAACAAAAAATACACCAACAAGAAATATCGCAAAAATCAAAAATTTTCTCATTGCTAACTCACTCAGATTTTTTGCTAATGCCTCATTTATCTTGCCATTAATGTCTTAATTTAGAGAAAAAATAGCTCATAGTTTATATCTTAGTAATGATCTTAGTCTTCGACTAGTGATAATATGGTCAAAAAAGCAGGAAATCCTAAAGAAAAATGTCCTAGATGTGGCAAAGGCAATCTAGTAACTGATAATGAATCAGGCGAGATGTTTTGTTCAAAATGTGGATTTGTACTTTCTGAAAAACTTCAAGAAGCAGGACCTGAGTGGAGATCATTCACCCAAGACGAACATGGTGATAGAGCACGAGCTGGTGCACCAACATCATTGACAATGCATGACATGGGTCTTGCAACAATAATCAATCCAGCTAACAAAGATGCATCAGGAAGACCATTGACATCTTCAATGAAAAGTACAATTGAACGATTAAGAACATGGGATAGTAGAAGTCAAGTTCATGAACCTGTAGATAGAAACTTTAGACAAGCGTTCAGTGAACTAAATAGACTAAAAGACAAACTAGCTATATCTGATGCAGTAATTGAAAAAGCTGCTTACATCTACAGAAAGGCATTAGATAAAGGACTCGTTAGAGGCCGTTCTATTTCGGCATTAATGGCTTCTGCATTATATGCAGCATGTCGTGATACTGAAACGCCAAGAAATCTGAAAGATGTAGAAATTGCCGCAAACATCAAACGAAAAGATATTGCACGATGTTATAGACTACTCGTAAAAGAGTTAGATCTAAAAATGCCAGTTACTGATTCAGTTCAGTGTATTGCAAGAATTGCAAGTAAAATTGGTATTGGTGAAAAAACTAAACGTCATGCAATTAAAGTTCTAAAAACTGCACAAGAAAATGAAGTATCAGCAGGTAAAGATCCAATGGGTCTTGCAGCTGCGGCTTTGTATCTTTCATGTGTAAAAAATGGTGAAGACAAAACTCAACGTGACATAGCAGAAGCTGCAAATGTCACTGAAGTTACTATTCGAAACCGTTACAAGGGACTAAAAGATTCAATTAATCTTTAACCTCACTCTTCTTTTGATTTTTTAACAAATCCACCTTCATGACTTTCAGGTGGTGGAATCTTTTTTGCTCCTCCAAGTCCTATTGTTGTGATAATAACTGAACACATAATGATGAAGAAAATTATCTGTGGATATGCTTCACCATTTGGTAATCCCATCGTTATTGGATATGTAGCTAATACAGCTGCTGCTAATCCACGCGGAATCATTACTGAAGTAACTTTTCTATCTAATAGAGAGAATCTTTTTGTTAATGAAATCTTTGCCACAATTACCCTTCCTAAATATATTGCAATTGTGGCAATTATACCAAAAATTATGTATTCTATCTGACCAAAACTTGCTAGTAATCCAACAAAAACAAAAAAGAATGATCTTACCAAAAATGTTAATTGATTATGCATAGAATCATCAGTTGAAATATCTGGAAGCTTGAATTTCAAGAATCTTGAAAGATATTGTCTATTTCCTAACATTAATCCAAATACTAATGCTGTAAGTGCACCTGATTCTCCAAATGACTGTGCCAAGAAGAATAGTAAGAATAGCATCCCTAATGTAAGCATGTATCCGTGCTGTGCATTTGCTAGTTTTGATGAAACATACATCCATGGAATACCAAAACCCAATCCAAGAATTAATCCTACAGCAACTGCCTTGCCAATTGTTAATCCTAGTAAATCTAAACTAAATTGACCAGTTAGAACCGCTTCAAACATGATAAATGCAATAATTGTAGATAAAATGTCAGTCATGGCTGATTCAAAACTTAACATTGATTTTGATTCTTCAGAAACACGAAGTTTTCTTACTAATCCAAAAACAATGATTGAACTACTTCCACCAACAATTGATGCAAGTAACACGCTGTCAAGCCATTCCCATCCTAATCCATAGTGTGCAAAAACAGCTACAATTGCCATTGAAACTCCAAAACCCAAAATTGCTAAAATTACAGCAAAATGAGCAGTTTTAATCATATTTTTAATATTTAGATTTAGACCACCATCAAACATGATGATAATTAATGCTAATGCAGCAAAATATGGAACAATGGCAATTACTGCTTCTGGTTGAATAATTCCTAGAACTGGGCCAATGATAACACCTAGTACCATCAAAAATGCAATATCTGGAATCCCTGTTTTTTTAAAGAATGCCTCACCTGCAACACCAAGAAAAATTGTTACTCCTGCTGCAAGTAAAACAATATGTGCAGATGCAATTAAAGAATCACCACCAGAAATTTCTGAAATTGCGTTTTGAATATTTGATAAACCATCAAAAAAGAAATTTGATTCAATTGGCTTTGAATTAATTCCTTGAATAGGGTTATTATCAAAATATGTTTTGATTATTTCTAAGATACTTTTCCCTTGAAAATCTTCAATTTTCATATTAGAAAGAAATCCTTCACCTGAAAACGACTGAAACATATCAAGAATGCCTAAAAATATCCAATTCAATTATTATGTAATCACAATTAATAGAATTAAAATGATTATAAATCAACATAGATTGATCTATTGATTGATTCAATTATGAAAATTCTAAATTAATTAACATGTATCTCTTAATTTTTAATATTGACGGGTTCAAACGTTTTACGTGAAGATCATAAACATATCAAAAGATTAGACAAAATTATTGTCAAATGTTATACTGCAATTTATGCAGGAAAGTATGTCCCATTAAATGATATTGAAAAAATAACTGTAATAATTTCTGAATTTCTTGATTCAATTCATTATTCACGAGAAGAAGATTCCTATTTCCCATGCGTATCAAGTTATGGTTCCATGAAAGATGAAATTAAAGCATTACTAATAGAACATGAATTTAGCAGAAGAATCGCATCAAAAATCTCATTACATCTTAATCAATGGAAACAAGGTCAAGATGCAAGAGAACCTGTGGCAAGATTTCTTCGTACATATTCAATTTATCTAAATGATCATATGGAAAAGGAAGAAAAGTTATTTGAAAAAGTAGAAAGTGAAATTTTGTCAAAAGAAGAAGAACAAGATTTGTATGAACAATTTCTCTCAGTCTTGGCAATTACTAAAAAAGTTGAACACCTTATTCGAGAAATAAATATTCTTGAAAATCAACAGTGGTGTAAAGTATAATTTTTACTAATAACGTATTTATGAACATTAATTTCAATTTATTCTGAAATGGCATTTGTATTGTGGATGACTGGTTTACCTTGTTCAGGTAAAACAACAATTGTTAGAAAACTAACTGAATTTGTACCTAACTTGGCAATTCTTGACGGCGATGAACTAAGAGAATGGTTTTCACCTAAAGATTTTTCACGTGAGGGTAGAAATGAGCATAATAGAAAAGTTGCACATTTAGCAAAATTACTTTTGAAGCATAAAGTTCCAATGGGTGTTTCCCTAATTAGTCCGTACATTGAAAACAGAAAGACTGCAAGAGAGGTAATTGGTGACGATAGTAGATTTTTTGAAGTATACGTTAAATGTTCACTAGACAAATGTGAAGAACGTGATGTTAAAGGAATGTACAAAAAAGCAAGAAATAACGAAATAAAGGGATTTACTGGCATAGATGATCCATATGAAGCACCTGAAAATCCTGATCTAATCGTAGATACTGAATCTGAATCATTAGATCAAAGCGTTCAGAAAATTCTTGACTTTTTAAAAACAAAACATGTTCTTTAATTCTTTTTCTTTTTAATTATTTCTAATATTTTTTCATGTAAAATATTGTTAGAGAACAATAACCCATTTTCATGATTTAACTCTTTTACATTATATTTTATTTCTTGATTCAATAAATCTGTGAATTTGCCGCCTGCTTCTTGAATTAAAATTGCAGATGCACACGTATCCCATTGTTTCATTTCATCCGTTGTTGTAAAATATACATCAGCTATTCCTGATGCTACATCTGTCACTTTTAATGAACTTCCTTTACTCTGAAAATTAGAAATTTTTAACTGCTTCAGTATCTCTTTTTCTTTTTCTGTTAAATGATTTCTACTTCCTACTACTTTGGCTTGTTTTAATTCATTTTGATTACTAACATGAATTTTTCTCCAACTATTATCTGAAAATTTGTATGCACCCTTTCCTTTTTCTGCAAAAAATATCGATTTTTGTGCTGGACAGTTAATCACCCCCATTATTGGCTCATTACGATATACTAGAGCAATCATTACTGTAAACTCCCCTGTTTTTTGTATAAAATCTGATGTGCCATCAAGCGGATCTACTATCCAAATCTTCTCAAACTCTAATCGTTTAATTTCATCATTCTCTTCTTCAGATAGAATTGGAATATTTGTTTCTGATAAAACATCTAAAATTATCCTATTACTGTTTATGTCTGCTTTTGTAATAGGTGAATTATCATCTTTAATTTCTGAATTAAAACCATTTTGATAAATTGACATTATCTCATTACCAGCTTTTAATGCTGCAGAAATTGCTTTTTCAGTTTCAGGTAATGGCTCAGAAAAAGGAATATTACTAATTGACATTTATGTTGTTAATTCTGGTTTTAATGTCCATGCAACTCCAAGAATAACAAATGGAACCGAAATTACTCCTAAGATTGGTAAAATTGTAAACCATTGTTCTGTTTGGATTGAAGGATTGCCAATTAACCATGGTAAAGGTAATGTTACCACAAACCATATTGATGATAAAAGTAAAATTGCATTTCGCTTACTTTTCTTTTTCTTATCCATATCAATTATTGACATGCCTTTGCTAAATATGTTCTATAATGTATTGATTCCTAATAATTAAAAATTTATTTTAATTAAAAAACATAAAATTTTTTAAATAATTTTAAATTTTTAATATAAAAATTAATATTAATTATTAAATAGATGTAATTCTATATTTAATTAATGCGGAAGGATGTAATTCCTAACGACTAAATCGCGTGGTCCTGTAGAACAAGACAGAATCAAGATTATAATATCTTGAACCGAGAGGGAATCTCTCAAAGTTCTGCAAATAGGACCGCGCCATTATTCTTCTATCTTGATTATGTCAATTGATACAGAACCCTTTATGTCACCATGTGGATTGACTTGAATCATCAAATTGTCTTTTTGATTAATTTGAAACTCATCTACTCCTAAATACTTCCATGTATAATATTCTGAAATTCCTGTTTCCTGAATGGTTCCTTCTAATTCAAAATCTTCTGTAAACTCAAACGAATTCCCAACTAAAGTAATTGTTAAAATTCTAGGACTACTTCCATTTGGAACAAAAATTATCTTATATTTCCCTGATTCAATATCAAATTGGTCTTCAAATTGACCATTCTGATACAGCTGTTGATCTGCTAATGTAATATGAAAAATCTCATTATTTTCAGAATTTTCAGAATCGTCTAAATTAATTATCAAAATAACACAAAAAATTATAAAAAAACTAAAAACGATTATTTTTCTTATATTTTTCATTTCTCTCTAAACCATTACATTTCTAATTATATTAAGAAAATTACTTCTTGTCAGTGAAATTTCATATCATGTTAAGCATATTTTACATCTGGAATTAAAAATAAATTGCAATACTCAAACTCATGACTGCTTTATCTAAAAAATGGACAAAACCCCATTCACCTGGTTTTTCTGAGAAGATAAATGATGCAATGAAACCAAAAGGTGCATTAAAACCTAGAGTCACAATGGCAATAAAGCGTCTTAAATCACAAATTTCAAAACTTGATAATATGATTACATCTCTTAACCAAAGAGACGATAAAATTTTTCAAAGAGTAATTGAGGCAACCCAACAACGAGATACTCATACAGCCAAAGTCCTATCTAATGAACTAGCTGAAGTAAGAAAGGTAAAAAAAGTTCTAGGAAATGCTCGAATGGCATTAGAACAAATTGAATTAAGATTAACAACATTCCATGATCTTGGTGATACAGTAGTTACAATCATGCCTACAATTGGCTTGATGAAGAATCTTCAATCATCTCTAGTTAAATTTATGCCTGGAGCAGATCAAGAATTGAATTCTATGGCCGAAGTATTAGGTGGCTTGATGACTGATTCATTCCATAGCAGCAGTGCAACGTTTGGAATGGATGAAGTAACCAATGCAGAATCTGAAAAAATACTTCAAGAAGCGTCTGCTGTTGCAGAACAACAAACTGGAAATCAATTTCCTTCTACCCCTATAGAATCAGATATCAGCTCTCAATCTTCAAAATTCATGTAATTTTTAAGAACTATCTCTTTTTGCCCTAAAACTCTTAATTTTATTCCCTTCTTCATCTACTACATTATCTATATTTGATAATTTGTCTTTCAGCTCAGAAATGATTGTTGCTACTTCATCTGCATCTTTCTCAACATTAGTTCGTTTTTGAGTTAATTCTCGAATTCCACGATTCTCTTCCTCGATATATTCACCAACTTTCATCAATTTTTCCTTGAGATTTTTGATATCTACTGACTCATCCTCAATCTCTTTTTCTAATTTTGTTCGTTTATCTTTTAGATTTTTTATTAACAGCCCAACATAATCAATTGCATCTTCTAATTTTGCCCTTTTATCCATTAATGCAGTGATTCCAATTTCACTTGATGTTGCTGTCTCTTCCACAATATTGACTGGTTCTTGGGGTTCAAATGTTTTTTCTTCTAATGTCTCTTTTGGTAAATCTTCAATTTCTAATTGCGATCTATTCTCAAACCTATTTTCTTCAATTTCATCATCATTACTTTTTCTAAATTTCTCAAACATTATAATTAAAACAATAAAGTCACAGAATAAAAAGTTAAAGATATGAAATTTTTTCACATTATTTTTATATTTTTAAAATCCTTATGCGATCAAAACTGAAAATTCCTATTTTCAAATAACTTGAAAACAATTTTTTAGGTTTTTTTACCTCGTATGAGAAAAATGTCCAAAATTTAGTATCTTTTCTTACTGAAACACCTGTTCCGCTAGGAGTTCCGCTATGAAAATTCCAAGATATTCCTGATAAAGACTAGGTACGTATAGTATGCCATGTCAAAACAACAATACAGATCCGAAATGGGTATCATGGGAGATATTCTCAACGTTGCCATGGATGGAGGTCAAAGCGGAGTAATTGTATCTGCTATATCAAGAAAAGCCAATCTATCACATTATGCAGTCCTTGATAAATGTGAAAGACTAATTGATGCTGGTCTTGTAGAAACCAAAAAAAGCGATAGAAATAGAATCTATAGAATTACTGAAAAAGGATTACAGTTCTTTCAAGAATTCCGAAGATTTCAAAGTCTTATCGAATCCATGAACCTGAGGTATTAGAACAATGAAGCAAGAAATA
This sequence comes from uncultured Candidatus Nitrosopelagicus sp., assembly GCA_964344885.1. Lineage (GTDB taxonomy): Archaea > Thermoproteota > Nitrososphaeria > Nitrososphaerales > Nitrosopumilaceae > Nitrosopelagicus. The sequence continues at coordinate 25,858 of CAYFOW010000002.1, forward strand.
CTGAATTTAGGAGACTCAAATCTAGATGATGGAATGCTTTTTGTAAGGAATAATAGCATTATTTCAACAATGGCTAAAGTACCAATCATTGTGACTGGATTAATACTTGTAGCTATGCTTGCTCCAATTCAGAGCTCTTTTGCTTCAAATCGCTCCCTTGATTTTACCATTTATCCAGATGGATCAACACATGTTTTTTCTAATTTAGATGTTGATCCACTGGAACCAGATTTTACAACCCAAATTTTTGGAAATTCAATAGAAAATTTACTAATTTCTGATGATGAGGGATTTTTACTCACTAGCTCAATTAATAACGGAAATCTTTCTGTAGAGACGTTTGGTGCATCAAATATCTCAATTGATTATGATACACCTGATTTAGTCTCAAAATCAGGAAAAATTTGGTCATTTAATGTTAATACTTCATCACAATATTCAGTTTTAATGCCACAAGATTCAGTAATTGTTGAAATGAGTGTTTTTCCTATTAGTATGCAAATCATTAATGAACAGTCATTATTGGTAATGCCAAAAGGAACAACAGAGATCAGCTATTATTTTAGCACACTAGAATCTGCTCAACTAAAACCCACAACTGAACCCACAACTGAACCCACAACTGAACCCACAACTGAACCCACAACTGAACCCAC
>CAYFOW010000002.1:26613-50516 GCA_964344885.1 uncultured Candidatus Nitrosopelagicus sp.
AACCCACAACTGAACCCACAACTGAACCCACAACTGAACCCACAACTGAACCCACAACTGAACCAATCTTGCCATTGATAATTGGCGGCATAATTGCAATTTCTGCTATTGCTGTAATCATTAAAAAGAAAAAAAATTCTACAATGACGTTATCTCAAGAACCAGTGATTAAACCAAAAGAAACCAAGAAAAAATTCGATATTGAATCTATTTTTAAAGATAATCCTGAATTAAGAGATGATGATAAAGAATTGATAAAATATATCTTTGAACAAGGTGGTCAAGCATATGAAAGTGATCTACGTAAAAAATTCTTACAACCTAGAACAACAATGTGGCGAGCAGTTAAAAGATTGGAAAGACAAAATATTGTTGAAACAGAAAAAAAAGATTTGCAAAATTTAGTTCGTCTAAAATCATTTTTTGAGGTAGATAACAATGAATAAACTCACTTCATCCTTCTTAATTTTACTAATTACTAGTACAGTTATTCTATCTGTACCAGTAAATGTACACGCAACATCTGAACTTGATTCTCTAGTAAAAATTTGTGAAAATACAAGAAAACATGTTAAATCTGATATTGCAAAATTATCACCTATTCCTGATGATATCATTAAACTGTACACTATTGCTGATAAAGAAACAAAGGATCTAATTTATGCAGTAGAGAAAAATGATTCTTCATCTTCTAAACAACATTTTATTTCTGCAATGAATGCTTTTAAAAAAATCCGAATCATCATGTCACAAATTGAATCTAATCAAACACAATTAGAATCACTTCCAGATCAACATCTAATTCTTGATCGTTACAAACAAAATATTGAAAATTTGAAAAAAATGTCTAACAAGCTTAATGCAAACATAGATTTTTCTCAAATTGACAAGTTAATGTTATTAGCATATCAAAATGATAATGATGATAAATCTACTCAAAATGAACAATTAATAGATAAAATCGCACTTGAAGGATTGACTATATACAAACAATTACACAAAATTAGCGAACATAACAAACTTCTCCGTACAAAAATCTTTGCTCAAAAATATGTTGAAAAACTTGATAATTTGATTTTACAAGCAAAACAAATTGGCTCTGAACAGTCTGCCCAAAAATTTGAAGAGACAAAACTTAATCTAATTAGTGCAAATTCAACAAAACAAATCACAAAAAATATTAGATTTATTATTATTCTAAATAATCAATTCAATGATCTAAAGGATTCTCAATTAATTGAACAACAAAAGATCAATAATCTACACACTGCAAAAATTATGAAATTAGAAAAATTCATTCAAACATACGAAAACAAGGCAATTTCCTTATCTGATGAAGTACATGAAAATCAAGCAGCAAAGTATTGGCTTAAACGTGCATTTAATTTAATTGATGAAACAAAAAACAATCTTAACGAAAACCCTGATCTAATTCCAAAAAAATTATCACAAATTAAAAATATGCTTGAGAGAGTTCAAAAATTAATCTATACTTCATCATAAACTTCATATACATTTTATCAAGGTAATCAGGTAAATGGCATCAAAAGCGATTACCGTAGGCGTTGGTATACCAATGATTATTGTTGGTGCTTTAATGGCATTTTTATGGTCACCACTAGTTGAAAACTTTAGTTCTACTGTAGAATTTGTTGGAGGTCTGATTGGAATAATCGGTATTGTATTCTTTATCACTGGTTTATTTTACACAAAAGAACCAGTTATGGCCTAATTTTGTTTAAGAACAATACATTTTGAATAAATAACCATTACAAATCAGAAATATCATTGAATGTAAGATTATTTGAATTATTTACATCATTTGAAGGAGAAGGGATTTTCTATGGAACTAAAACTCTATTTGTTAGACTAGCAGGATGTCCTTTTTCATGTTTTTACTGTGATACTCCTGCGGCTCTACCAATTGACTCTGGAACTGAATACAACATTGATGATGCATCTGATCTAATTGCTAAATCACTAGAAAATAATACTTACAAAGTAAATTTTACTGGTGGTGAACCATTATTACAATTTGAAGCAGTTGCTGAATTGGCAAAACAAATTCAATCTAAAGGAATTTCAACTTATCTGGAATCGTCATGTTATGACTCTAAAAAATTTTCTCATGTTTTACCTTCATTTGATTTAATTAAAATAGAATTCAAAACCAAAGATTCAAAATTTGTTGATGAAAAACATTTCCCTAACTTATTAGAAAACACACTAAATTGTTTAGAACAATCAATTAATTCCAAAAAAACTACATTTATCAAAATTGTCGTTACATCAAAAACCAAATTTGATTCTTTTAAGGAAATAATCGATGAGATTTTTAAAATAATTAAACCAGATGATCTATCAGGTTTTATAATACAACCTGAATCAGACTCTGCACAACCAGATTATACTCAATTACTAAAATTCTATGACATTATCTACCCAAAATTTAAAGAAGTTAGAATTGTACCACAACTGCATAAATTTGTAGGTGCGCCATAAACTATCAAATGAAAAATTGCATATTTAATGATGAACTATATATAATTAAACCAACGCTGAACTGTGTACTGGTATGGATAAAGAACGTGTTAAAAAATTAATTCGAGAACTAATTATTGAAATTGGAGAAGATCCGACTAGAGAAGGATTAAGAGATACTCCTAATAGAATTGCCAATGCATACGAAGAGATTTTTAGCGGATATGATTCAGACTCTGAGCTTGCAATTCAATTTTCTGAAGACTCTGAACTTGTAGTTGCACGAGACATTCAATTTTATTCAATGTGTGAACATCATATGTTGCCATTTTATGGAAAAATTCAGATTGTTTATTCTCCAAATGGCCGTGTGTTTGGAATTTCAAAACTTGTTCGTCTTGTTGAAAAATATTCCAAAAGACTACAAATCCAAGAAAGATTAACAAAAAATATTGCTGATGAACTTCATGCACAAGGTGTTAAGGGTGTAGTTGTCCAAACTGACGCTGAACATCTATGCATGAAAATGCGGGGTGTAAAAAATAATGCCAAAGTAACTTCTGCAGCATTTAGGGGAATTTATGAGAATCCAGAAGAGAAACAAAATATAATTAAAATCCTAAAAAACCCAAACAATTCCACAAATATTAGTCCTTAAGAGATAAATATTCAGTATTCTGATTCGTTTTTGTGGGAGTACATAACAATGTTCACATTCCAAGAGAATCATGGCCTCATTTTACGTGGCTTTTAGTAGAATTTGCTATTGTATTTGCGATTTCAAATGTTATTGCATTCTTAGCATCTCCAGATCTTACTGAAATGGGATTTGAACCACATATGGTCAATTGGTTTTATTGGATCATCGTGTCTGCAGCTTTTGGTTCATGGTATGTAATTATACGAGGAGTTTTCCTAAAAAAACCAATTTTGAGAAATTAATTTTTTAACACAAATACTTTGTTTTATCTTTGATTTGTGATTCTCTAAATGATATTTTTCTATTGTTACATGATTCACATTTCCCACAATGAATTTTTCCATTCAAATAACAACTCCATGTATCAAAAATCAAATCCCCTAATGACTCAATTCCCCTCTTAATCAAATCTCCCTTTGATAAACTTTCTTTGTATGGACTCCAAATAGTGATCTTTTTGCTAATTTTAGATTCAATTCCATCAATCTCACCTTGATTTAATGCTGACTCCATTTTATTTGAAAAATTTGGTCTACAATCAGGATAGTTTTTGTCTCCTTTATGTGCGCCATATGCAACTAATGATGCCTTTAACGTAAATGCCCATGCTGAAGCTATTGATAGAAAAATTGCATTTCTGACAGGCACTACAATTGAATAATCAAATTTACTTGGAACTTTTTTTGATCCTGTTAAAACATTTGATTCTCCGTACAAATCTTTCATAAAACTGATATCTACAATCTTATGCTGTTTTAATCCAATTTTCTTTCCAATTTTTTTTGCAATTTTTATCTCTTGATTTGCTTTCTGACCATATGTAAAAGAAATTCCATACAATTCAAATTTTTTTTTTAGAATCTCACAAATACATGCAGAATCAATTCCGCCACTGAAAATAATTACTGCTTTTTTCATTTCTTTGTTAGACTTGCACCCTTACTTGGTTTACAAATAATTGTTTGACAATCGATTTTTACTGATTTGAATCCTTTTTTCATTGATTCTACAATTCTCTCATTTTTCTTAGATTTTGTTGAAAATGCAATAATTGAAGGACCAGCACCGCTGATTGTAACCCCCAAGGCACCAGCTTTAATTGCCTTTTTCTTTACTTTATCAAAACCTGGAATCAAATGCTGTCTTGCTGGTTCAACAATAACATCTTTGATTGAATTACCAATTAATTCTGAATCTTTTCTTAAGAAACCAGCGACAATAGATGATGCATTTGATAAATTTATTACACTATCGTTTAGCGAAATTTTCTTTGGTATTACTCCTCGTGAAACCTTGGTTTTTTTTGCAGGAACATCTAATTTTGGTACAGCTACACAACAAACTAAATCCACAGGTGGTGAAATTTTAATTACATTCAGCGGATTGGTCTTAACAATTACAAACCCTCCTAATACTGATGCGGCAACATTATCATAATGAACGGAACCAGCACTTGCTTTTTCACCCATTCCTGCAAATTTTACTAGTGTATTATCATCCAATTTTAATCCAAATAATCTATCAAATGCTACTGCTGTACCTGCAGCTGATGCAGCACTGCTGCCCATTCCATATCCTGCTGGAACTCCCTTCTTAATTTCAATTTGAATACCATCAGCAATTTTGAAATATTTTTTCATCTCATATGCTACAATTCCTGCAGTATTTTTTTGAGGATCTAATGGAATTTCGTCATCTGAAATAATTCTTATCCCTTTCTTAGATTTCGTCATCTTTATTTCATCAAAAAATGCGTTTAATGCTAAACCAAACACATCAAAACCAGGTCCTAAGTTGGCTGTAGATGATGGTGCTCTAACATGGACATATTTCATTAGTCTTCAATCTCCTCACCTAAATTCACGATTCTACTTAATGCACTTTCTAAATTAACCATTCCGTCTCCTGTTGCATTTGAGATTGGAAAAATCTCCTCAATAAACTCATCAAAATTTAATCCACGTAGAATATTTGTTGTCAGCGATAATGTCTCGCCATCTGTATTTTTCCTTAACTCGTTTTCTAATAAATCACTGTCTGATGACCATGAAACAACATCATTAATTTTTTCTTCAATCAAATCAGTTTTTGTTAATACATTAAGCAATGGTAATCCTAAACGTAGTTTTATGGATGCTGATAATAATGCAATTGATACAAAATTCTCTGGCATTGTAACCATTGTTCCATCAAAAAGAAAAATTCCAGCTTTATCTTCTGCATTAAGATTTTTTATTAAAAACGGCCCACTATTTCTATATGCAAATAATTCTATCTGTCCAGGTGTATCAACTATTAGATAATCTGGATTAACTGCATTTACTTGATTTTGAATTTCATCAATTTTTGAAGCTATAAGATCATTTGCCATAATCATAGATCCATTAGGACCTAAATCATATTGTTTCATAATAGAAACAATGTCTACATAATCTCGTACATCTATATCTGGTGTATATGGGAGTGATTCTACTCCAGGGTCTAAATTCAAAATTGCAGCAAATGCCCCATTCTCTGTGTAATACTCTGAAATTTTTGATGACAATAATGATTTTCCAGATCCTGCAGTTCCAACAATAAAAATAATCTTCAAAGTCTCAAATTAATTTTTGATTGGCTTATATTTGAATCCATAAGAAAAAGCTATACTTGAACTTGCGAATGATTGCAATACCTGCAAGCCTTATTCCTATTATCATAATTATAATTCAATTTGATGTTGAACTTGAAGATATTTTTTCAATTGGAATAATTCCCTTTTGTGCTGCAATAGGTGCAATGATGTTGAAATTAGGATTATCTGGAATAAAATTTTCATATATTGCAAAAACATTTGCTGGATCACTTGACTCAATTTGGAAGTTAACTGGTGTAAGAATTGGTAGTGAATTTATCAAATTTACAACTCCCATGTTCATTGGAGCTGAATTTGTTGTCATCTATTATCTACACAAGAAAGGTGTTTCACCATCAAAAGCAATGTGGATTGCAATTTTAGATATTGTCACTGATGTTTTAGCTGCTGGCGTACTGTCCATAATAGCTGGAATACTTGCTTTAATTCATGGTGCATATGTAGTTGGGATAATTATTCTAGGAACTAGTATTACTGTAACAGCACTATGGATGGTGTTATTCTTTCTTTCATCCAAACATACCTTCCAACTTCCTAAACTAATTTCCTTGTTGGTAATAAAATTTGGAAAAATTAAAGGGGAAAAACTTGTAGAACAAACAAATGAATGGATGGAAGAAGTATGTATAATGAGTAGAAAAAACCTTAAAACCACTCAATCAAAAAAAGTATTTACTAATGGTTTCATTATATCTATAATCTCTTGGTTATTTTATGGTGTTTCATTCTTAGTAATTGCATCTGCAATTGGAATGAATATTGATTTTATTGATTCAGTGATGGCAACAATGGGTGCAAATGCGATTGGAAATATGCCCATTACAGTTGGTGGGTCTGGACTTGCAGAATTTGGAATTGTAGCATATCTGAATAATCTAGATCCTTTCAATTTCGATATATCTGAAAGTCAATTAGAATGGAATGCAGTGATAGGCTGGCGTTTTGCTACTTATTATATCCCAATAGCAATTACATGGATTTTATTAGTTAAACTTGCACTTAGTAAAGTAACTAAACAAGACATGTCATAGAAACCACTTTATCTATTACAGAATCAATCAACATGTGAAATTCAAAGACAAAGTTATCGTCATCACTGGTGCATCTAGTGGAATTGGAATGCATTCTGCACAAAAATTTGTAGAAAATGGTGGAATCGTGATCTTAATTGCTAGACGATTTGATAAATTATCTGAAATTAAACAAAATCTCTTAACATTTGAAAAACAAATTTTCATTTATCAATGTGATGTATCAGATAAATCTCAAGTACATCAAACGGCAAAGATCATTCTTGAAAAATTTAACAAAATTGATATTTTGATAAACAATGCGGGGTTTGTCATTTATGGAAAAGTTATTGATTTAACAATTGAAGAAATTGAGTCTCAGATGAAAACTAACTATTTTGGTATGATCTACTGTACAAAAGAATTTCTTCCTAGTATGATAAAGCAAAATAGTGGACACATTGTAAATGTTGCATCAGTAGCAGCTAGCTTTGGAATACCTGGAATTACTTCATACTGTGCTACAAAATATGCAGTACTAGGTTTCTCTGAAGGATTAAAACACGAATTACATAAAACGAATGTTGATGTCACTGTTGTTAGTCCTATCATGGTTAGAACTGGTCTATTTGATCACCCTTCATTCAAAAATTCCACAAAATTTTCTACCGGAATATCGTTGAGTCCTGAAACCGTTGCAAATTCTGTACTTAATGCCGCAAATTCATCTAGACTAGAAATAGTTGTACCTTCAATAGTAAGAGTCGGGATTTGGTTAAAACAAACATTCCCTTTCCTAATAAACCCATTAATTGGAAAAATTTTTAGAAGACAATTAGAAAATGATGATTAGTTTTTTACTCTTCTTCAGAATTTTCGCCAGAACCATCATCAATCATCTCTAATCCTTTTAATTCAAATTGATATATGGCATCCATATCTATCTCTTTTTCATTCTTTAAAAAATCTACAATTTTTTTGTCTAACGGTGCTTTAAATGAATTAAAATTGAATTCGTAAATGACTCCTCTTTCTAAATCATTCATGTTAATACTATCTGGAATATCTAAAGTAACAATATGCCTCCCATCTTCAACTGCATCATAAACTTGGACATCCATCTTTTTGTCACCTTCATAAATTTCTAAAATATATCCAGTTCGCTTCACTATTGATGCTTTTCCAAATTTTGCTGATTGAATTCCATCAAGTACCCATTCTGGCATTTCATCTTTCTTTTTTGCCATACCATTATTCACTTCTCATTTTTGCTTTTTTGCCACCATTCTAAATAATCATCTTGTTTATCTGCACGTGTTTTTTCTTTACGTGTTAACTTGTATTTGATATCGCTTATTTGTTCTCTTGTTGCAAAAAGCCCACATCTCTTACAAATGAAATGTTTAGTTGAAAGATCAAGTTTCATTGGCAGATCTAGTTCATCATTTACATCATAATAGCTAGGGGGATGCATTTCTTTATAGTCCATTTCTTCATCATTTTGTTCTAGTTCAACCTCAAATGCTTTTTTCTTTTTTTCCCATTCTCTTCCTACACATTCTGGACAATTAGGCAATGTTGATTTGACCAAATTTTTTCCATAAAAGCGTTCCCACAAAAATTATGATCGAATAGATAATGTTTTTTATCTGACACATAGCTTTTATCGTCATCCCTTTCGGTCAGTTCGCCCATCGACTACGCTATGTGCCAGACGTGAAAATTTTTAATCAAAAACTATTATTTCTTATCTTCAATAATTCCTGAAATTATTTGACTAGTATTTTGTGCCCCATTACTAATGAAATTCTCTGAAAAATCATCAATTTTTTCCAAATATCGTTCGTAATTATTTCTGATATCTTTAATTCCTTCTAGTACGTGCTTCGTATCTTCAGCTAATATGCCTAATTGATTCTCTTGTGCCCACTGTAACTGATTTGAATGTTCGTCATAAATCGGCATTCCTATTATTGGTTTCTTACGTTTTCCAAGTAATTCTCCCATAACAGTATGCGATCCATTGATTACTGCATACTTGCATGAATTCTGAACCGTCTGTATCTCTTGTTCAGATAAAAATCCAATATCAATCTGTACCCAATCTATCTTTTTTTCTAATGCATCTTCAATTGAATATTTTTTCCCATTACTTCCTAACACACAATCAATTTTTTTATCATTTTTTGCATGTGAAATAATCCTCTTCTCCTTTACCATTGCTTGATCGCAAAAAACTTCTTCATATCTTTCTCCTGTACCATCATTTGTAGATTTATTTCCAGTTCTCATCCAGTATCCAAATTCTTGACCATCAATTAATTTCTCTAATGATGTTCTTGAGAATGTATCAATTTCCCTATCATCTGAAAAATGTCCCACATACGTTACTTTTCTTTTTACATCATCTGAAAAATTCAGATTATATTCACATATTGTATAAGGTGGTGGTGAATCAGCCACTATGATTTTCTTTGCTTTTTCCATTTGTTTTGTAACAAAAACCAAAGCTGGGTAAAAATAACTTCTTGATTTCCATAATTTTGGTTTGAATTGATTTGTTACAAATAAACTTGTAATACCTCTATTTTTGGCCAAAATATTTGAACCCATGTCCCCATCATTAACTACAAGATCAAATTTTTGATTATCATACAAACGTCTTTCTTCAAGTAAATAATTCTTAATTTGACGAACTAATGGAGGATTATCTTGTATGGAAAATAGAATATTCATCAATGACAATGAAATACTTGGACCAAATTTTCCATCAATTGGAGTTGGCATGAGTACTTGATGAATCTGTTTTTTTTTACTGGGAAACTGCTCTAATAATTTTTTATAAATAGGATCTTTACTAACCATATGAATCTCATATTCCTCTTTTAACTCCTTTTCTAATTCCTGGTTTAATCTCATCATTCTAGAGTAATGTCCATTTCCCCATGGATAGATGAATTCTCCTATTTTATTCACATTGTATGTCTGAATATTCCATTTAAATTCTCAGTGATCTAAAACTAAATCCAATATATCATGTAGATTGTTTGGATTAGTCTTTATTGTTATTTTACGAATATTCTGATCAGTCTTTTCTGTAATATCTTCTCTTTTCTCTTTAATACTGCCATTTTTTTTACTTGAAATGTTCTCTGTAATGAGATTAGATAAATAAACATCATTACCTTGTTGGTTTTCTAAAAACCTAAAATCATCTATTCCTATATCCTTGCCTTTCCTTCGAATTTCATCTTGTAATCCTATCAATGGCAAATATGGAATTAATTGTTTATCAATTATAATTTGTATCAATGTATCAACAACATTGTTTGTGTGAATTAATGTAGTCAGTGGCAATACCATTTTTTTTATTTCCTTGTTAGATGCTATAATTTTTGAAGTTAAAATAATTGAATTATAAAATAATGTAAAATAATTTTTAACACCTCTTGTTTTTACACCCATTTTATAAAATTCTAAATTTATTTCATCATGAATAATCTTAGGTAAAATTCTATAGAGAATTTTAGTGATCTTTAATAAATCATTTTCATTTCTATAACAAATTATAATTTTTGCATCAAAACCCTGTCTTATTGTTTCATAACATGCTAATGCAGATAATTCATCAAAAATACAACATATTACCTTCTCTTTTTGTGAATTATATGGTAATCCGCTTATTCCATTATCTGAAAAAATTGAAACATATGTATTTTTTAGACTAATGTATGATTCTAATATTTTATCATGATTATCTAATGTCCCTGGCTTGATGTTATTTTTATGAGTATTCTCAATAATTTGTGACGTTGCTGCTATTTCAACATCCTTAGTTGTAAATCCATTTGGATTTCCATACGCTCGAACAACGAATCTTTCTCCACTTAGAATTAGTTCTTTTCCAACATTTGATACTGTTCTAACTATTGTTTGTAGATCACTTTCAATCTGTTTAGCAATTAAGATTTTTTCTATTCCAAACATTTCAGAAATTATTGAACACGTTAAAACAGGATCATGCGAATCAATCACAATAAAATCTTGATCTACTACAATGCCATCAATTTTTAAATCCTGATTTTTTAGATTAATTTTAATATTATTTTGTAATTCTTTTATTTTTTTTTTTGAAAATATACTTGGAATGACTACAACTTTCACATTTTTTTCCATAATTCTTTGTACTTCATCTTGTTTATAATTTAGAACTTTATTTGTCCCGTAATAATTATAATAAGATCATCAAAAATTTCTATATGAGTAAATTTTCACAGAATGATCTTGATGAAATTAATAAAACATTATCTTCACCTCAAGACTGTCTTAAATGGGCATTTGAAAATTTTCATCAAAAAATTGCAAAGGCATCCAGTTTTGGTGCTGAAGATGCAGCCATTATAGATATGATGGTAAAAATTAATCCAAATTCACGATTTTTTACTTTAGATACTGGTAGATTACCTCAAGAGACTTATGACATAATGGATATTGTTAGAAAAAAATATGATATTAAACTAGAGGTATTATTTCCTGACTCTTCTGAGGTCGAAGATATGGTCCAAAAACATGGAATGAACTTATTTTATGACAGTATTGAAAATCGTCGACTTTGTTGTGGCATAAGAAAAGTACACCCTATGAATAAATTTCTAAAAAATCTTGATGCATGGGTAACAGGTTTAAGGGGTGATCAAACAAAAAATAGAGAGGATGCAAAAATGTTAGAAATCGATCATCAACACGGTGATATTGTGAAAGTTAATCCTATAATTAACTGGAATTGGAATGATGTTCAAAATTATATTAAAGAAAATGATTTGCCTTACAATAAATTACTAGATCAGAATTATCCTAGTATTGGATGTGAGCCATGTACTCGTGCAATCAAACCTGGAGATGATATTCGCTCAGGTCGATGGTGGTGGGAAAAAGATTCAGATAGGGAATGTGGATTACATCAGGATCATGGTGTGTAAAATTGTCTGAAACTATTAATTCAATCAAACCACATGGTGGAAAATTAATTAACAGATTTTCAACTGCTGACCCTGCTGATCTATTAGACTTTACAATATCTGCAGATCTAGCAAATGATGTTGAAAATATAGCAGATGGTATTTTTAGCCCTCTTGAAGGATTTCTTAATAGAGATGATTTTGAATCTGTAACTGAAAAGGGAAGGCTTTCTAATGATTTAGCTTGGACTGTACCTATAGTATTAGATGTAAATGAAGAAGATAAATTAAAAATCAAAGATGCAGGTGATATTTTATTAAAACATCCTGATGGAACTAAAATTGCAATATTACATGTTGATGAGATTTATTCATTTGATAAACATAAAACATCACTTGGAATCTATGGAACAGATGATGTATCTCATCCTGGTGTAGCAAAGACTAATGGTATGAATGATTTTCTTGTTGGAGGAAAAATTGATTATCTAACAAGACCCATATCTGATGAATTAAGAAGACTGAGAAAAACACCACTTGAAACACGAAAAGAATTTTCAGAATCTAGTTGGAAAACAATTGTTGCTTTCCAAACTAGAAATCCACCGCATGTGGCACATGAAATGTTACAAAAAACTTCCATCACTACACGTGACGGTGTCTTTGTTAATCCTTTAATTGGAAAGAAAAAATCTGGCGATTTTAAAGATGATATAATTATGAAAGCATATGAAACAATGATTACCCATTATTACCCAGAAAATAGATGTAATCTTGCTACCCTTCATACTGAAATGAGATATGCTGGACCAAAAGAAGCAATTCATCATGCAATCATGAGGCAAAATTATGGATGTACTCACATAATTATTGGCAGAGATCATGCAGGTGTTGGAAGTTTCTACGATCCTTTTGCTGCTCATAAAATATTTGATAATTATACTGACTTAGAAATCACTCCAATCTTTTTCCCAGCATTTTTCTATTGTAAAAAATGCTTAACTTTTACAAATCCAAAAGTTTGTCCTCATGATGTAGAATCAAGAGAACAAATTAGCGGAACAAAAATGCGTGAAATGATTCAATCCGGAATATCTCCATCAGAATTCATCCTACGTCCAGAAGTTGCAAAAATTATCATAAATTATGAAAATCCGTTTGTTGAGTAATAAAATGAATTCATTTGGAAATGTTACAAAATTATCCATTCTTTGCTTACTTATACTACCATTATTCACTCCTGCATTTGCAGAAGAAATAGAGCCATTGAATCCATCTGTAACTATAGAAGATATAGAAATTCCATATGATGATTTTAATACAATTTCTCGTGACGCGAATATTATTCCGTTTGAGAATACTCACGAAGTAATTTTTCAAGTGATGATCATGAATGATTTACTATATGGAAATCCCAATGGTAATGCAATTTTTAGATTTTATGATGCTGATTCAACTGATAAATTCGTAGAGATTGGTATGGGAAGTAAACCTGATGAGAAATATTGGGTTGCTGTTCAATTACCCGATACTGGTTATGCAGTAATGCATAACTCCTTAGAACGTGGTTGGGTTCCTGGATTAAAAACTACTATGGAATACACTCAAAAAAATGGTTTGACAATTAATAATGGTTTACGAATTGTTGTTTCTAATCTAGACATTGAGAATTTTAGACTTGGATCATTTTCAGTTCATGGAATGGAGAGTTCAACTGATCCTCCCGCAACTACTTCTGGTTCAGTAGCAATGAAAATTACTTCAGGGAATCCACACGAAAATCCATTTCATATCTTCCCATTTGTTTTAGCAGCAGGAGTAGTAATCATCATAATCATCTTAATTAGTACTAAGAAGCGTTCATAACTTGATAATTAGCACACATTTTACGTATCTTACAAACATCACACATGGGCGATATTGGTTTGCAAATATTCTGACCATACATAACAAACGTATCGTTTATCTCAAGCCAAAATCTTTTAGGAATTTTCTCCATTAATTCAAATTCAGTTTCTTCAGGAGTTTTTGTCTTTACTAATCCTAACCTGTTTGAAATTCTATGAACGTGTATGTCTACTGGAATTGCTGGTTTCTCAAATGCATACACTAAAACACAATTTGCAGTTTTTCTTCCAACTCCTGGAAGACTAACTAACTCTGTCAAACTTTTTGGAACATTACCATTAAATTTTGTTTCAATAATTCGTGCTACCTCAATTATTCTCTTTGCTTTAACATGAAAAAATCCAATAGACCTTATTATTTTCTCAACATCAGTTTTTTTGGCTTTAGAAAGTTCTTCTGAATTTTTATATTTTTTAAATAATTGTTTTACTACTCTTGCAGTATTTTCATCTTTAGTTCTTGCAGATAAAATTGTTCCAATGAGTATACTGAACGGTCCACCATCTTCTGCATCATGTAATTCCTTTAATGCAGTCATTCTAGGCGGTTTTACCTCATACATAGTATTCTTCATTCCATCAAGAATTTTTTTCATAATAGATCAGATTATTTATTACAATATACATTTAGAAAATTAAAATTTTTGTTTCACGAACAAGTATTATACAAGTCAAAAAGAATACTCAATATGGAATTAACTAGAGATGAAGAAAAGGCATTAAACGGAGAATTTGGTGAATCTCTTGAAACTGCTTATAGAATTCTTGTTGCAACAGGTGAGGCTACAGACGCAGATAAACTAATTCCCATTGAATGGGCACATGTATCAGGTGTTAATTACAACACAATTGGTGATGCAGGAGAAGAATTTCTATCTGAACTAAGTAAAGATGCCAAAGTCAAAGTAAAAACAACTCTTAATCCTATGGGATATGATATTGATAGCGTTTCTAACTATGATATTGATGATAATTTTATTGAAAAACAAGAAAGTATTCGTAAATCTTATGAAACAATGGGGGTAATTCCTTCTTTCTCGTGTATTCCTTATGAAATATTTGAATTACCTGAACAAAAAACCCAAGTTTCATTTGCAGAGACAAATGCAGCAATTTATGCAAATTCAATTGCAGATTTACATACAAATAAAGAAAGTGCATTTAGTGCATTAGCAAGTGCAATAACTGGAAAAAGCCCGTACACTGATTTAAGAAAAAATGAGCAGACGTCGAATCTTTCAATTAAAATGAAAATTAAGAATCCTGATGAATTATCATTTGGTTTATTAGGATTTTTTGCAGGAAAAATTGCTGATAAATCTGTATCTATTTCTGGTGTTAAGGATTTGGATATACGTAGCTGTAAATCTCTTTGTGGTGGAATGGGGACATCAGGAAGATGTGGAAAATTCATTTTAGAGGAAGGTGATGAAAATTCAGAAAAAGTCGATTTTGATGAAAAAGAAATGCAAAATGTTTTTGATGAACTAAACACTGCAGAAACAGGGGATCTTATTACACTTGGTAGTCCACAATTAGGACTAGATGAACTAACTGAATTATCATCCATGCTAAAAGGAAAATCATTTAAGAAAAGATGTATGGTATTTTGTCCAAGATCAATCCAAAATCAAGCAAGAAATCTTGGAGTTACTGATGAAATTGAGAGATCTGGATGTGAGATTTTATCTGACTGTTGTACCTGCCTGACCCCATTAATTGATAAAAACGATGTTGATAGTGTAACAACTAATAGCATAAAAGGTGCATACTATCTCAAAAACTCTAATGGTGTAGATGTAAATCTAAAATCATTAAAACAAATTGTAAATGACGAAACAAGATGACACCTAAAGTAATTGTTAAAGGTAAAGTTAAAGGAAAAATTCTAAAATCATCAAAACCAATTAATTTTCTTGGAAATGTAGATAAAAAAACTGCTATTATTAACGACGAAAGACATGATCTATTTAAAAAATCATTAAGCAATATGATTTTGCTTTTTCCTTATGGAATTGGTAGTAGTGTTGGAGCATATACAATTTATTCAATCAAATCAAATAATGTTGCACCATTAGCAATGATCTGTACAAAAGTTGATCTCTCAGTTGCATCAGGATGTGCATTAGCTAATATTCCATTAGTTGTAATTTCACAAAATGAATTTGATAAACTACAAAATAATGATGAAATTATCTTAGATACTGATTCACACCAAGTAATACGAGATTAGTTTTATTCGATTGAATTCTGATTTCCTATTCCAAATTCAATTATTTTACTTGAACCTGTTGGTAAAATTCGAACATAATCATCTACACTGAAACTTTTTGCAATATCTTCGTTTTTTGAAATAAAATCTAACCTAATTTTCTTTGCAACATCTACCATTTCAATTCCAGATGGTTCAATTATCGCATAACACACACAATTTTCTTTTAAATTCATTGGACCACAAGTAAGTAAAAACACCCCATCCTTTTTCATTATAACTATACATAATTTCAAAGTTGAAATTTTAACAAAATTTCTTTGTCCTTCGATGATAAATGCTCCTTTTGAAAGAAACTGACCACTTGGAGCCGCTTTTTTGATTTGTTCTGGATTCACCCAATATGCACTTGAACCAAACATTCCCTCTTTCCATGCACGACTAAAACATACTGTTGCATGTGCTACTTCATTTAGACTGGCAGGTGTGGCATTTTTGTTTGGATCCTTTAGGATAAAAAAAGGCGATCCGAAAATATCTGCATGAAAAATTTTATCGTCTTTTTCAACATGTTTTCTAATTATTGCAGAATTTGACGATGCATCTCGTCCACCTATTGCTATATTCCCATCAGAAGTATGAAACCATCTATATCGCTCAAACCAATTTTTTTTCCTAACCTCTAAAAAGCTAATAGATTGTTTTGCATTTTCTCCTTTTTCAATGGCTTTTTCTAATTCTTTTTCTGTTTTTTTGATTAATTTTTGTATTGAACTAATTGCTGCTTTCTGTTTTTTTGACTCATTAAATAAAACTGATGCAATTGATGGAATTGATGATTCTAAATTTATCTTGATTTTCACATCGTCTATTTTTAGATATGTAATTCCTTTTTCTTGAATCACTTTAGAATTATTTTCATTTAAAATCACTTGCATATTTGGATCATCTAATGATATTATGCCTTGAGAAAGACCTGTGTAAAGCAAATTTGCAACACTTGAAATTTTCTTTGATTTTTCTGTAACAATTGTAATTGCCTTTTTTTGCTCTTCTAATCTTGTCTCTAATCCAGAAATTTTTTTATCAGTTGTTCCAGTTTGTATTATCTCTCCTTGAGTTACAATACTTTCAGTAAATACAGTATCCAATCCATCCATAAAACTTGATACTTTTTCAATTCCATCTGTTTTTTCGCCAAGTGAAATTGGATGGACATCTGTATCCCCATCTCTAATGATGATGGGTGTGTGATGACCTGAGACTACGTCATTAATTATTTGAGTTGAATACTCAAATATTTTTTTCACATCTTCATTTGAAATCTCTTCTCCAGGTGTTTTTTTTTCTATTTTTGCTAATCTTGTAATTTCTTCAGCATATCTTCTGGGTAAGCCTAATGTTCTGCCAATCCATTTTGCTACAGGAGTTGACGTGAATCGCATCTCTCCAAAATCTTCTAAACTCATCTTAAACAAATCAATGTTATCTGCTGGTGGAGGAACATATTGATGCCCTACACGTAATTCTCTATGTCTAACATTAATTGAACGCATTAAAGCAAGAATCTTCATATCTTTATTACATAAAATAATATTTCCATCTCCAAAAAATTCACTCACAATAATGAATTCTCTCTCAAAGAATGTAAAATCTAAGTATGCAATTCTCTCGGTTCCAATTTGTTTTATTCTTTTTAACTTGAACCGTAACAAATCGTTTCTTAATCTTCGTAGAAGTTTATTTGGTTCAATTTGATCTATCTTTACTTTGGTTAACCAGATTCCTTTTGTTGATAACATTAACAAAATATCCTCCTTCTCAGGATGATGAAATTTGAATAATAGACTATTTCGTGTAATTCCATAAATGTTGCTTAAGTAATACTCTTCAGTTTGACGATTTATCTCATTTATCAAATATCTTAGCTCAATACCTGCTAATTGCATTACCCAGAATTGAATTATTGACGATTATACTCTTATCTATTTGAAAAATATCATAGACAAAGGTTTTAAACATGGCATATCAAAGTCAACCTAGAAATTTCATTGGCAAAACATCATCCTAAAAAAAAGAAAAATGAATCGACCAAAGACGGGCCTGTAGATTCAGCTAATGATGATTCTACGTCTGAACAACCCTCTGATTCACAAACCCCTCCAACTGAATCTGATTTACCACCAACTGAACCTGTTCAAAATGAATATGAAAAATCTAGAACTACAAAATTATCTGATAAATTATTCTGGATAAGAATTGGATTTGCAGTTCTAGGTGGAATTGCTGCAACATTCTTGTTTGATAGTTTCGAAGACATGGAAGAAAAAAGATGGACTTCTATTGCCTTCATGATTGTCTTGTTTTTTGTAACAACATTGATTGGAAAAGGAATGAAAATTGGATATACAAAATCTGATAGGAAAAAGATTGTAACAAATGGAATGATGGGGTATGTTTTCATGTATTTGTTTATGTGGATCTTATCTCATACACTAGTAAACATGGCAAGTAATAGCGGAAAAATCCCATTTACTTGATAAATAAATGTGGAATTTTACTACACCTGGAATTCCAGATGAACTCTTTGAACGTTTAGAGCATGTACCAATTACAAAAGAGGAAGTACGTACAATCCAAATCAGCAAATCAAGGTTACGTGATGGGTTTATTGTATATGATATTGGATGTGGTACGGGCTCAATATCTGTTGAAGCTTCGCTTAGAGTAGGAAATTCTGGAAAAGTTTTTTCTATTGATTATGATGAGAACGCAGTTAATTTAACTAAAAGAAATTTTTCAAAATTTGGAATTTCTAATGCGACAATCATTCATGGTAATGCAAAAGAAAAGATCTTAGATTTGGATGATGCTGATGTAATTATTATTGGAGGAACAGGTAATGATACAAAACAAATTATTGAATTAAGCCAAAAAAAATTAAAAAGTGGAGGTAGAATTGTAATAGGAATAATATTGATTGAAACTTTATTTTCTGTATTGAATACACTAGAAAATCTACCATTCACTTCAATTGATATTACACAAGTAACTATTTCAAAAAGTAAAAAAACAACAAAAGGAACAATGATGCTTGCAAGAAACCCCGTCACAATCATCTCTGCTTCAAAAATTTAATCTAGCTTTTAATTGGGAACAAAATCTTAATTTTTTATGCCTGAATTAATTGGAATTGGAGTCGGTCCAGGTGATCCAGATTTACTCACCGTCAAGGCAGTAAATGCAATTAAAAATTCTGATGTAATAATGTGTCCTGCTGCAAAAGAAGATAGACCAAGCATTGCATTATCTATTGTTTCTACATTAATTGACAAATCAAAAAATCAAGAGATTATCAAATTAATTTTTCCAATGACCAAAGATAAAGCCATTCTTGAATCAACATGGAAAAAAAATTCAAAAATTATGGCAGAAAAGGTTCTTACTGGGAAAAATGTGGCCTATCTTACGGTCGGAGATCCGTTTCTTTATAGCACTTGGATTTACATGCATAAAGAAATAAGTGAAAATTATCCTACTGTAAAAATATCTGTTATACCTGGAATTGTGTCTATGTTTACTTTTGCTTCAAAAGTTGGTGTTAGTATAGCTGAAGGTGCTGAAAAAGTTTCAATAATTCCATCTTGTTATGATCTTAGTACTGTTAAAGAAATTGCAAAAAATTCTGAAACTATGGTATTTTTGAAAGATGGACGTTATTTTGATCAAGTAATAGAATTGTTAAAGGAAGCTGGATTTCCTGATAACTCAATTTTTGCAATAGGTCAAGATCTTGGAACTGAACATGAAATCATTAGAAAATTGACATTAGGACAAGTAAATGATGGTACATTAACATCAAAATACTTTTCAATTTTGGTGGTAAAACGTGTCTGATGTTTATTTTGTTGGATGTGGTCCAGGCGATCCAGAACTAATCACCGTCAAAGCTAAAAAATTAATCCAAAAAGCAGATATTGTTGTTTATTCAGGCTCACTAATACCTAAGCCAATTTTAAAACTATGTAAAAAAGCTAAACTCTATGATGCAGCGGCTCTAGTAAGAGAAGAAATCTTTGATTTATTATATAAAAATGCAAAAAAAGACAAAATTGTTGTACGATTACACGATGGTGATCCATCAATTTATGGTGCAATAAAAGAACAAATTGATAATCTTGAAAAAAAACAAATCAATTCAATAGTAATTCCTGGCGTTACCGCATTTTTAGCATCTGCTGCAGCACTTGGCATGCAATTAACATTACCTGGAATTACCCAAACAATAATTGTTACAAGAGCAGAATCTAGAACAAAAGTTCCAAAAAAAGAACAGATCTCTGAATTATCTAAACATAAAGCAACTTTGATTTTTTATCTTAGTGTACATCTTATTTCAGATCTTGTTAAGCAAACAATTGCAGGTGGATACAAAAAATCAACGCCTGTATCTGTAGTATATAGAGCAAGCTGGCCTGATCAGAAAATTGTTAAAGGTACATTAAATGATATTGAAAAAAAGATCAAAGATGAAAAAATTACTAAAACTGCTATTGTTATAATTAGTAATGTAATTGATTCAAAATCTTATGAGTATTCAAAGCTCTATGATAAAGATTTTAGTCATGGATTTAGAAAATCAAATTCTAAATTGTCAAAAAATTAACTTTATTTTTTATTCCAAGTTTTTGAAGATTATTTTCAAATTTATTCACATCACCTGATGTAAAAATACTGAATGAACTTCCTTCCAACCTACTTTTCTTTTCATTTTTTTTAATTTTACTTACAACCATCTTTGCAGGATCCAAAAATTTAACATCATCAAAAACTAGTTTAAGAATTGGCTCTAAAAATGGTAGATGAGTACTAGATAATGTTGCTACATCAATCGAGTTTTCTATTATCTCTTTCTTTAACTCACATTTTATTTTTTGCTCACAAAATTTTTTGTCAGTAAGAAATTTTCCTGATTCTACTAATTCAATAAGTGGTGAACAATTAATTTTAAAAATCGATACATTACTTTCTAAATTACATTTATTTACAAATTCTGTTAATTCTTTACTCTTTGTAACTGATTCAGTTCCAAGTATTGCAATGTTTTTTGTCTTTGAAACTTTCACTGCTTCATGCAAGGGAGGTTGTACACCAATAATCCTTTCATTAGTTAAATTAAGTAATAGTGTGGGTGTATTAGATGCCATAATTATCAAATCTGGTGAGAATTTTCTTTCAAGAAGATTAATGGTTTTTTTAATAATCTCTTCTAACTCAAATACTGATTTTTTACCATATGGAAAATTCTTTTGATCAGCAAAATAAATTATCTCTGATTTGACAGCATTTTGTATCTCTTTAATTATAGATAATGAGCCTAATCCTGAATCAAAAACAGCAATTTTCACCCTTTTTGTTACTAAATACCGAATATAGTTTGTTAGCTAAATTTAGCCTAATGTTGATCTAAATACACTCACTGCATTAAGAATCAAATTTTGAAGCATCACACATGACAGCTTTTGATAAAACATGGGCACGTCAAGAAACTAAAGGAGTTACTGATAGAGTTCGTGAAGCAGTGAAACCACAAGGTGCACTAAAACCACGTATTCAAAATGCAGTAAACAAACTCCAAGTACAAATTTCTAAGATGGATGCCATGACTTCAAAGCTACGGGAAAGAGATCAACAATTGTTTGGTAGAATCGTAGTAGCAATGCAACAACATGATACTACAACAAGTAAGGTTTTATCAAATGAGTTGGCAGAAATTCGTAAAGTCTCAAAGACTCTTAATAATGCAAAGATGTCACTTGAACAAGTACAATTGAGACTAACCACAATTCACGACTTAGGTGATGCAATGGTTGCAATAGGACCAGCAATGTCTACCATGAAGGGCTTGAAATCTTCATTAGGTAAATTCATGCCTGAAGCAGATTCTGAACTAAATGCAATGACACAAACACTAGATGGATTAATGATGGACTCATTATCTGGTGACTCATTTGCAATGGAATCAGACATGTCTAGTGCTGAAACTGATGCAATTTTACAAGAAGCATCTGCAGTCGCTGAACAACAAACAGGCGACAAGTTCCCGTCAGTACCATCCCCATCAGGACTTTCGTCTGAAGCAACATCTACTTACGAGTAAACAGATACTAAGACGACAAGTTCAATATTTTTCTATTTTCTTTTTATGAAAAACTGAAAGTCTTATGGAAATGAAGTTTCTTTAGTTAGAATACCCTCAAGTTCAGAAATTTTAATTCTATCTTGATTCATTGAATCTCTATATCTTATTGTAATTGTTTGATCTTCTAATGTTTGATGATCAACTGTTATTGCAAATGGAGCTCCTACTTCATCTAATCTTCTATATCTTCTTCCAATTGCACCTGAATGATCTAAAAATACATCAAACATTCTTTTTATCTCTAGATAAATTTCATCTGTTTTTTCTGTCAACCCATCTTTTTTAACTAGTGAAAGAATTCCTGCATGAATTGGTGAAAGATATGGTTTGATTGATAATACCATTCTTTCATTTTCTTTATCTTCTTTATAGCTGTGCTCTAGAATCGTATACAAGCTTCTATCAATTCCCATTGAAATCTCAAAAACATGAGGCAACACCTTTTGTTCATCATCTATCACTTCAAACTTCTCTTTGCTTTTAACTGCATGACTGTTTAAATCATAATCTGAACGATAGTTACAAGCAACTAATTCTAACCACCCTGTTGTAGTTTCTACTTCAAAATCAAATGCTACTTCTGCATAAAATGCTTTTTCTTTCTCCCCAAGTCTTCTGAATCTGCTCCTATCCATATCAATTCCAGTCTTCTCATAGAATTCAGCCAGTATCCCTAGATAGTATGCAACAAATTTGTTTGGCAATGTCTTATTGTCTACTGCTTCCTGACAAGTCATAATTTTTAACTCATCATCAATCTGAATTCTAATTTTTGTATCTTTTATCTCATTGAATTTTGTTAAATCATCTAATTTTTCTGGATTACAAAAAACTTCTATTTCTGCTTGATAAAATTCTCTTAATCTTAACAAACTCTGTCTTGGTGCAATTTCATTTCTAAAGCTCTTTCCAACTTGGGCAATCCCTAATGGCAATTTACCTCGCATAGTTTTGAATAATCTTGGAAAATCAACAAATATTGATTGACATGTCTCTGGTCTCAGATATGCAGGCTCACTATCTGGACCAATTCCTACTTCAAACATCATGTTAAATTTTTTTACTGACCCAAACTCACCTTTACATTTTGGACATTTGATATTTTTTTCATTTATTACTGAATCAAATTCTTCAAGATCTGCACTTTCTGGAACAGTAATTTCAGTTATATCAAAAATTAATTTATCTGCTCTATGTGTGGCATTACATTTTTTGCATTTTACAATAGGATCAGAAAAACTTGAAAGATGTCCTGATGCCTCAAAAACTGATTTTGACATAATCTGTGAACCATCTATCTCCATCATTCTATCTCGTCGGACGAGTTCTCTTCTCCATAGCTGTAGAAATTTATTTTTGAAACTTACTCCTGTTGGTCCATATTCCCAAAACCCTGCTTGTGCATCACCATACACTTCGCAGCTTGGAAAATAAAATCCTCTCTCTAATGCTAACTTCATTACTTGGTCATACTTCATATTCAAATCACATAATTGTAGAATAAATTCGTAATCTATGCAAGATCCTTTGCTTTCTGTATATCTCCAAATTCATCACGTCTTTCATCAATTGGTGTCTCTAAAATAATTGGAATCTTCTTCTTATTCATAATTTTTATAACATGACTTAGTCCCTCTTCTCCAATATTTCCTAAACCAATATGCTCATGTCGATCTAGATTATTACCTAATTCGCCTTTTGAATCATTTAGATGTAGTATTTTCAAATGCTTATAACCAATTTCCTTGTCAAACAAAGAAAATGTTTGTTTTACTGCTTTTTCTGTTCTTAAATCATA
>CAYFOW010000002.1:50616-65450 GCA_964344885.1 uncultured Candidatus Nitrosopelagicus sp.
CCTTGTCAAACAAAGAAAATGTTTGTTTTACTGCTTTTTCTGTTCTTAAATCATAACCTGCTGCAAATGCATGACATGTATCAATACAAACTCCAAATCTATCTTGGTTCTTAACACCAAATAGAATTTCTGATAGTTGTTTGATATTAGATCCAACTGAATTTTTCTGACCCGCTGTATTTTCTAAAAGGATCATCACGTCGTGATTTTCTTTAGATATAGTATCTAGTGCATTAATCAATCTCTTTATTCCTGCTTCTTCGCCTGCACCTTTATGACTCCCCAAATGTGTGACAAGAAATGGGATTCCTAATTGCTCACAACGTTTTACCTCATCTTTCATTGATTTAATTGATTTCTCATAACCTGCTGTATCTGGTGATGAAAGATTTGGCAAGTATGGCATATGTGTTACAGTAGCAAATCTATCAATGCTACTTTTTTCAAGATTTTTTTTAAAATTTGAAATATCCTCATCTATCAAATCTTTTGCATTCCAACCTCTGGGATTTCTTGTAAAAATTTGAAATGCTGAACATTCTCTTTTGACAGCATTATCTACTGCATTTGCAACTGAACCTGCAATTGAAACATGTGCTCCTATCTGCACACGATAATTTTTTTTGAGTATAATTTAAACTAGATTGTATTTTCATTTAACATCAATCATATTTTTTAAACAGAGTTTTCAATAATGTACGTGTTAAATCTAGGTACAGATGAGATTGCAAAGTATCCTTTTTTAGCCGAAGCCGGTTCTTATCTACAAGATAAAGGATTTACTTTAGAACAATTTGGAACTGATCCAGATCTAAAAATCATTGTAGATAAAGCATTTGATAGAATCATTGCTTCAACAGATGGAAAAATTTACTTGCCAAAATTAGACATTGATCAAAAAGATTCAATTCTTCCATTAGAGGTTTTTTCATTCTTAATTGCAATCGTATTGTTAAAGCTATGTGGTATGAATACTCTAATCAATAGATTCTCTCTTGCAGAATCTCGAAGAGCTGAAAAATTTCTTGAAAGAGATCTCTCTGATAATTCAATTAAAACTAACGAAGAATTAGCCATTAAAATTTTCCATGACATCTTCAAAATTGATGTTAAAAAACAAGATCAGTTTTTTGTAATTCCAATTCAAGATTATGTAAAACATGCAATAAATTTTCATGAACGTGAGTGGAAATTAATTAATCGAAGAGTTGAACATGGACATGTATTCCTATCATCACATGAAACTGTTAGGTTAATTCGTAAAGAATTAGGTAATTATATCAATTTAAAAATCAAATCTGCAAATATACCTCCCATCTCTGAGCAGTTTAATGATAAAATTCAACAATTAAATCAAATTGCAAAAAAATTCTCCACTATTACAATCACTTCTACTGAATATCCACCATGCATAAAACATGCACTAAAAATTCTTGAAAAAGGTGAAAATCTTCCACACTCTGGAAGATTCATGCTTGCAACATTTCTCTTAGGTCGTGGGAAATCGGTTGTTGAGATTGCACCTCTTTTTAAAAATGCTCCTGATTATAACGAAAAAATTACACTTTACCAACTAAATCAAATTTCAGGTGAATCTGGTAGTGGTACAAAATATGCACCTCCATCATGTGACAAAATTAAAAGTAACAATCTATGTTTTGCAATTCCTGAATGCGATAATATCATTAATCCATCACAATTTGGAAAAACAAAAAAATGAATGATAGTGAATTAAAATTATTAAATGAAGTTTTTAAAAAATATTATTTCAATAATTTTAAATTAATTCAAACACTACATAGAACAT
This sequence comes from uncultured Candidatus Nitrosopelagicus sp., assembly GCA_964344885.1. Classification (GTDB taxonomy): domain Archaea; phylum Thermoproteota; class Nitrososphaeria; order Nitrososphaerales; family Nitrosopumilaceae; genus Nitrosopelagicus. The sequence continues at coordinate 52,424 of CAYFOW010000002.1, forward strand.
CAGAACGAGAATTCGGTTTTCAAAAATTCAATTTTGGAATGAAACGACATTTGTCATTTAAGACTGATAAGGAGTTACATCTAATGCTAATGACTGAAGTACCATCTGATGTCTATTGTTCAAATGCATACTATACATTTCCTAATTTGCCTATGGCAGAAAAGGACTGGACAGAAGCTGATCTAATTTTTGATATTGATGCAAAGGATCTTAATTTATCGTGTAGAGAAAAACATGTTTGCGGAAAATGTAATTCATGCAATCACATCTCTGTTGGAAAAACAAGATGCAATTCATGCAGTTCAACTAAGCTTGATTATGTTTCATTACCATGTAACAAATGTATAGATGGTACTAAAAAAGAACTAGACAAACTTGTTTCTATTTTATGTGATGATCTTGATCTAAAAAGAGAATTAATTCAAATCTATTTTTCTGGAAATGAAGGATTTCATGTACATGTTGCACCTAGTCAATACAATTTTCTTTCTTCAAAGAGTCGTTCTGAAATTGTAGATTATATCATGTTTAAAGGAATCTTACCTGAAACTCTTGGTTTTAAAAAATTTAAACCATCAAAATCTAATTTTGCTGACTTTGCTGAAAATGGATGGAGAGGAAGAATTTCAAAAGAACTGTATGGAACAAAATCAAAGAGATCAAAAGAAATTACTTTGTTATTAAATGAAGGATATGTTAAATTCCAAAAGAGATTAGATATTCTAAAAGGCCCTGTTGGAGTAAAAATTGATCCAAATGTGACAATGGACATTCATCGAATTTTTCGATTACCTGGTTCAATTAATAGCAAGAGTGGGTTGTCTAAGGTATTGTGTAATGATATAACAAAATTTGAACCATTTACTGATGCATGTATGTTAGATGATTCTCCAGTACAGGTTTTTGCAAACTCACCATTAGAATTTTCCTTAAAAGGAAAGAAATTTGGTCCATACGAAAATGAATCAGTTACAGTGCCAAAATTTGCAGCAATTTACATGATTTGTAAGAAATTGGCTGCATTATCGTAGTTTTTCATCAAAAGCAATCATTTCACTGGTAAGACATTAATTTATGACAATCCGAGAATTGTGAGTTTGTATAGTGCATCCACTGAAGATAATAATCCCCCAGCAGATGCTGGAAGGCTAATTCGAATAGGAATTGCAGCCCTCATTGGTATAGTTACTTTTGCTTTGGTTGGAAATCAGGCAGTTTCTTTGTATATGAATGTCAATGAATTTACTGAAATTTTTACAAAACCGTTATACTATTCGCTTATTTCAGCTATAATTCTTGCATCAATTGCATTAGTTAGAGTTAATCTTGTAAAACGCTCATCAATTTTTTGGTACTGCCTAAATACTGCAATTAGTTTTCTAAATAGAAATCCAGCTGAGCCACCATCAAATAATGTTGCCAGTTTTAGTAATTACAAATTATCTGGTGCACACTTTATAATCTGGCAAATCACCAAAGTGCTTCTCTTTGGAGCATTTTTTGCAAACATCATGTTTGGTTTTGCAACAATGTATCTTATTGATGGAAATGATCTTGCTTTAGATTCTTTACCAGCACTATTTTCATTACCTTTTGTCACTCCTCCTACTGATCCATCATATGCAGTAGAAAATGTAGTTCCAATGATTCCTGCATTACTTGTCGTTGTTCCTCCATTGTTGGGTGTTATTGGATTACGATTAATGCTATTTGTTGGATTCCATTCAATTTTGAGTGTAATTACTTCATACATCAAAGATTCATCTGAGGGAAAACCTAGATTCCTAAGTTATCTTTCTACTATTGAAGCAATTATTGGAATTGGGATTATTTGGTCTGCATTTAACATGTTCTTTGCTGATCAAATTGACTATAACTCAAAATATGCAATTGGCGGAATGTTTGCAGTTGGATTTGGTCTAATTGGTTTTTCAATTTTTGATAAAATAAGATCTAGAATATTAACACACATGTTCAAAAGAGACGTCTACATTCGAATTTTAACTATTATTGCAATTGCACTAATTGTCGGTGTTGCAATGTCAGTAAATAATAGCATTGCAGATGCAAAGAAAATTGAATATTTGGGACCATATACAGCACAACAAATCGGTGTAAATCGATATCTTGGTGAATTAGATCAAATTCAAGAAAATACTCATGAAGTTTCTTTGAATTCGATATCTCCTAATAATATCAAACAATATGTTGAAGATAATGAAGATGTACTAAGTGGAATACGAGTTTGGGACTGGGATGCTGCATTTGCAAAACTAAAACCCGAGATAGGTCTTATTCCATATGTAGACTTTGAAGATAATGATATCTTAAGATTTGATAACACTCTGTACTGGACTGCATCAATGAAACCTGTGCTTCCAAGTTCTGTGAGCCTAGAAAATAGATGGTATAATGAACATCTAGTATACACACATGTTCCAAATGGATTTTTGACATTAGAGGCTACGAATGGACACATCGTTGATAGTTCTGAAATATTTGAAGAACGTGCAATTTACTATGGAGAAGGTGGTCTATTAGAGCAGACCTGGTCTGGTTTTCCAACTGAAAGAGGCAAGACAAGTGCCGAATTAAACAGTGCAATGTATTCTGGACAAGGTGGGCTAGATGTTCCACCACCTCTAAGCTGGATTTTTGAACCAAATTTCATCTTGTCTTATCCTGGTGAATCTATTCATATTATGAGATACAAAGATGTCAATGATCGAATGGAATTATTATATCCATATTTCCTATATGATATCTTTGGAAAAGAATTAGATACACTACCTGTAACTGATGGGACAAACACCTATTGGTTAGTTCCATTAATTGTCGGGTTTGATACTAGAGATGTTCCTTGGTCAGTGGGAAATCCATACTTGAGATTAGCAGGATACGCACTAGTTGATACGTACGATGGAAATATTCAATTAATCAAATACGGTGATGGATTCTTCTCTGATATGTTTGAAAACCAATACTCTGAAGAATTTATAGAAATGCCAGAATGGTTAGAAAAACAAGTCAGATATCCAACTGAATTATTTAATTGGAAGACTGAGATGTATAATATCTACCATGTAACTGATATTGAGACATTTATTCAAGCAAATGAATTTTATGAAATTCCTCGTGGTTTAGATACCTATTACATAACTGCAAAACCACCAGGATTTGACAAACCTGAATTTATTGGATTATTATCATTAGAATTACGTGGCTCTCAGGGAAGAAACCTGGCAGGGTATATGGTAGTTGAAAATGATGCAGATTCTCTAGGCAAAATTCAATTCTATGAGATTCCATTAGATTCTGAAACAAAATTAATTGGTCCTACTGCAGTAAGAGAGGCACTAGATCGTGATCCTGATTTTGCACAACTAAAAACATTATTGAGAAACCCAAGAATTGGTGATAATATTTTGTATCGAGTAGGAGAACATGATACATACTTTATTCCTGTTTATACTGCAGGAGCAGGTGGAGTTGTAGCACAACTAGGAACAATTGCTGCAGTTGGTGCTGCATTTGATGGTGAATACTATGTTGGATTAGGAGATACTCAAGAAGAAGCATTTGAGGCATATCTAAAGAAACTTTCTGGAATAACATCTACTTCTACCATTGATGAAAAACAAATGGATAGACAAGAAAGACTTGATTCTGTAATTGAGGTATTCAAGGAAAATAACATCTCAATAATGACACCTACATCAATTCAGATTCCATTGTCATATAATGAGGGTGTAATTGCATTCTATACTGAAGATGATCTAGAAGATACCATCCAATTAGCATCTGGATTTATTGAAGAATTTGTTTCTTCTAGTAAGAGGATAGTGATGTGGAATGAAGAAAATGTGTACCACTTTGGAAGTATTTCCATTGTTGATGGAATTCCAGAAGTACATTACATCTCAGTTGAGGTAGGCCAGTAGTTGCTATTAGTTGTAGATAATGGCTCTATCTACACAAACAATCTTTTAGATTTTCTTTTTAAAAAAAAGATCACACATACAAGCTTAACACATGAACAAATCTCTGAAAAAGAATTTTCTAATTTTGAGATGTTTATCTTATCAGGAAGACGAAAAAATAATCAAAACATGAATGCAATTAATTCAAAAATCATTAAACACTGTGTTGATAATTCAAAACCACTTCTTGGGATATGCTATGGTGCTGAAATTCTTGCACTAACTATGGGTGGAACAATTAGAAAATCTTCAATACAAAAAGGAGATGAATTAGTACAACCAATTGAGGAAAATGAATTAATTGATGAATCAATTTCTGTATTTGAAAGTCACAACTATGAAATTTCTAGACTTGGAGATTCACTAGATGTATTGGCAAGCTCTAAAAACTGTAAACATGAATTAATTCAATTCAAAAATTTACCAATTTTTGGAACTCAATTTCATCCTGAAATGTCTGTTGACGGACAAAAATTAATTGAACGATTTTGTTCATTTTGATGGTTTTAATACGGCATCTCAAAATTAACTATGATGTCTTCTGAGGATAATGAATTAATTTTACCACCTATTGAAAAAAACGATAATTCAATTTTACCGTTGTCAATTAATGTAGTTTCAAAATACTGGAATGTAGATATTCCATCTGATGAGGTAGAACAGATTGAAAAAAATTACCAAAATACACAGGGAAATGTACTCATTGAAGGAATTGAGCTTGCAGAAAGACATGGTCTAGTATGCCATATCATAAATTCCTCATTAGATAAATTAAAGAAAGCAATTGATCATGGAATTCCACCCATTGTAATTCTTCCAGGTCTGTATGAAACTGTTCAACATGCATCTGTAATTTCTGGTTATAATGATGAAGAAAAAACCATTCAACACTATGTTCCTGATCAAGCTACAAAAGAAGATGAAATTCAAATCGGTATCATACCTGAAGAAAAATTTGATAAACTTTGGTCTGAAGACGGTAGAATTATGATTTTACTTTCATCACCTGATTCAATGTCAAAAATAGATTATAATGAAAATAATTCAAGATCAAATAGATTATGTTTTGAATCCGAGAGAAAAAGTATACAACAAAATAAAACAGATGCAATAAAATTACTAAAACAAGCAATTGAACTTGATCCAAATAATTCTACTGCACTTTCATTATTGGCAGGAGTATTAAATGAACAAAATAATTCTGAGTGCATAAATTATTACAATGAAAGTTTGAAAATTAATGAAAGAAATTATCTTGCATTTAGAGGATTAGGAAATTTTTATTTAAAAACACAAAAGTTTGAAGAGTCTGAAAATTTCTATAATAAAGCAATTGAAATTAATAATAACCGATTTGGTCCAATCTATAAAAATCGAGGATTTGTTAGACAACAACAAAATAAAATGTCAAAGGCAAAAGAAGATTTTGAACGATATCTACAATTTACTCCAAATGCAAAAGATAGAGGAGTAATAGAACAAGCATTGAAGGAATTTTAATGCGGAGTGCGGGATTTGAACACGCGACCTTCAGCTTGGGAAGCTGACGTCCTGCCGGGCTGGACTAACTCCGCTCAAATCCACTTTGAAATTAGCATTAAATAGTTTAATGAATAAATGAAATTATGGAAGCACGATGTCCTGAATGTGAAAAAGTAGCAGATCTTGATCTAGAATCTTTTATGGTAAAATGTCCTCATTGCAAGTATGAATCTGATTATGATAAATATCTTGAAATTATGACTGATCAAGCAGTTAACATGGCAGCAGATTATATTCCTGATCGACCTGGTTTTTAATTACCAGTAATTTCCTTTATCTGAACAATCTAGATGTGCTCCACAATTATTACAAATCAGATGACATGTCTGAATTGAAATCATCTTATTTTCACATCTTGGGCAAATAACCTCTGATTTCATACAAATCTTTTTTTAAATTTGTTAAAATATTTGCTGATTTTGACCAAAGGTTAATTAGTAGTTATTCGATTTTTTGTAATACTTGGTTAATTTCAAACTAACTGTTTCAGATAAGAATGGACGATCTCAGACTAAAGAGGTAAAAGATGCTGAGGCAAATTTACTTAATGGTTTACAGATTGGGCAAGAAGCTGATGCATCTTCCATTGGATTATCTGGGAAACTGAAAATCACTGGTGGTAGCGATAAATCAGGCGTACCTATGAGGCCTGATGTTCATGGAATGGCACGAAAATATGTTCTAATTCCAAAAGGAATTGGTCTACAAGATACTGAAAAAGGATTGAGAAAACGAAAATTAGTACGAGGCAATGTAATTTCTGAGGAAATTTATCAAATTAACTGTCAGTTTGATGGTGAATTAAAAGTAGATGCACCAGAAAAATCTAATGAAAATTCAGAATCAAAAGAAGAAAAGGCATAAGTTAACATAGTGTCCAAAGCAAAAAATTTTGATGCATTGGAAAGACACACTTCCTGATTGGTATCTTGAAAAATACGGAAAACAACCTTGTATAAACATAGGGACTGCAGGACACGTTGATCATGGAAAAACGACTTTAATTCAATCACTTACTGGTGCATGGACAAGTGTTCATAGCCAAGAATTAAAACGTGGAATTACAATTCGTGTAGGTTATTCTGATGCAGCATTTTACAAGTGTAGTGATTGTGAATCACCTTTGGGATATTCAACACAACCAAAATGTCCAAACTGTGGAAAAGAAAGCGAACTATCACGTGTTGTTAGTTTTGTAGATAGTCCTGGTCATGAAAGTTTGATGGCAAACATGTTGTCAGGTTCTGCATTAATGGATGGTGCAATGTTGATGGTTGCATCAAATGAAAAAGTACCACAGCCTCAAACAAAAGAACATCTGTTGGCATTAGAGACACTTGGGATTAAACAAATAGTTGTCATACAAAATAAAGTAGATTTGGTAACATATGAAGATGCAATGCAGAATTACTCTGATATTGTTAAATTTGTTAAAGGAACAAAAGCTGCAAAATCTCCGATAATTCCGGTATCTGCACAATCTGGATTAAATATGGATGCATTAATTGGTGCAATTGAAGATAATATCAAAACACCAGAAAGAAACGAGTCAAATGATCCTGTCATGCACGTTCTAAGATCTTTTGATATTAACAAACCTGGCACAAAAATTAAAAATTTAAAAGGTGGTGTAATTGGTGGAAGCCTTACAGAAGGAATTTTCAATGTAGGCGATGAAATTGAAATTAAACCTGGAATCATTAATGAAAAAAAGAAATCTTATGAGCCAATTTATACGGAGATTGTGTCTTTAGGAACGGGTGCAGGCATTGTAGATTCTGTCAAACCTGGCGGTCTAGTAGCAATAGGCACTAAATTAGATCCATCATTGACCAGAAGTGATTCTTTTATTGGATCTGTAATTGGAAAACCTGATACATTACCTGATAATACTACTAGTACAAAATTGAGTATAAATTTATTTGATTCAGCAGTTGGTTCTGGAGGAGATACTAAAGTTACACCAATCAAAATTAATGAATTGCTTCGAGTAAATGTTGGAACTGCACCAGTTTTAGGTAAAGTTACAAAAACTAAATCTAACGATATTGAAATTGAATTTAGACGTCCTGTATGTTTGTTTGAGAAAGGAAATGTTGCAATTAGTAGGAGAATTAATGAAAGATGGCGATTGATTGGTGCAGGTATAGTTGGCTGATGTCATCTGTGATACTAGCTTTTTAATTCATTTAGCTACTCATAGAATAAAAAACATTGATTTTATAGAAACTGAAATTGGTTCCCTCTCATTTATTGTACCTAAAATTGTGAAAAAAGAATTATTATATCTTGTAGAAGATCCAGGAAAAAAAACTGTTTCAGAACTTACGTTAGATTATATTAAAAATTTCAAAACAAATGAAATTGATGGTAGTAACGCTGATGATGTAATTTTTGATTTTGTCAAAAATAACAGAATGATTGTAGCTACAATGGATAAAGAACTAAAACATAAAATAAAACAATTAGGTAGTTCAATTTTATCTATTCATAATGATAAGATTATTCTTGAAAACTAGAAAACTTTATTTTAAAAATAATCATTCTCTAAAATATGTCTGAATTTTCTATTACATGTCCTGATTTTGAAGATGGAGATGTAATACCTCAAAAATTTGGCTATAAATTTGAAAATGAGGAACCAAACATTTCCTTTAATCATTCACCACCAAATACTACTACATTAGTGCTGATTATGGATGATCCTGATGCAATGGGTGCTGTAGGAAAAGTTTGGGTTCATTGGTTACAATATCATAATCTACGTGAAGATTCTTCAGTAGATGGAAAAACAGATTTTGAAGAAATTGGTTATGGTGGTCCTGCTCCACCAGATAAACGTCATACATATGTTTTCAAAGCATATGCGTTGGATACTGAATTAGATCTAAAAGAAGGCTATTCAAAACAGGATTTAGATACTGCGATGATTGATCATATCATTGCTGAAACCAAATTAACTGGAACTTTTGCACCATAGGCAAAAACCTGTAAATACGTATCAAATTTAGCTTTAAACATGATTACTAATCAGAAATTATTTTCCATTGGAACATTTGATTTTAGATTTCAACATCTGTTAATTATTGCAATTCTATCAATCTCATTTTCTATCTCTATGATAATCAAGTCCCAACCTGCAAATTATGGTTTTGAGTTAAATGAATTTGATCCATTTTTTAATTATAGAGCTACGCAATATCTTCTTGAAAACGGTTTAGATTCGTATAATTCTTGGCATGATGATATGAGTTGGCATCCATATGGAAGAAATGTTTCAGAAACATCACAAGTAATGTTACATTTTACAACTGCATTATTTTACAAAATCTTTGGTTTTGGTTATAGTCTTTATGATTTTACTATAATCTTTCCAGTAATTTTTAGTTCAATTACCGCAATTGTAGTTTTTGCAATTATTAGAGTAATAGGAGGTACAACAACAGGATTGATTGCATCATTACTATTTTCAATTTCATGGCCTATTGCTGTCCGTAGTTTTATTGGTTGGTTTAAATCTGAACCATTAGGATTATTCTTTGGTTTACTTTCACTCTATTTCTTATTAAGTGCAATCAATACAAATAAAGGCAAAATTCCTTTTATTAAAATAATCACCGCTGGGATTTTCTTCTCTTTTGGCTTAGCATCTTGGGGTGGAAATCAATTCTTTTTAATACCCACATCCGTTTTTATACTGACTTTACCATTTCTTAAAAACAACTCAAAATTTCTTCTATATTCTATTCCATTATTTGTCGCATCAATTTTATTATCTACATTATTATTTGAAAGACCAGGAATATCTTTTGTTTTTGGCTATGGTGGATTATTGTTACTCCTCCCAACAGTTTTTCTAATAATTTTTTGTTTATTAAAAAATTTTATATCAAAAAAATATGTTTTCTATTTAATATTAATTGGAATAATATCTATTGGTTCTTTTCTGATAATCAGTGAACAAATTGGTATGCCCACATTTAGATATCTTAATGCAATAAATCCAACTTTAGTTTCAAATATTCCATTGGTTGATTCTGTATCTGAACATGTAAGTGCATCAACAAAAATGTCTTTTTCATTTTTTTCAATTTTATTGATTTTTTCAGGTATTGGAATTTGGCATATTTTACAAAAAAAATCAGTTTTAAAAATCAAAAAAGAAATGATTGCTTTTATACTAATTTTTGGAATATTTGGAGTTTACACAAGTTCTGTTTTTGTTCGTTTAGAAGTATTTGCTTCATTATCGATAATTTTTCTATCATCTATTGGAGTATATTGTATTTTAAATCAATTATTGAAAAAACAACATTCAGAAAAAAATATACAATTTTCAACAATTATTTTTCTCCCTATTATTATAATTTTATTGACTATTCCAATTTTCCTTCCTTCGTCAAATTGGATATCTGGTACAGATCATCCACCTACTTTAATGTCTGGCGGAAATACATTTGGTGTTTATAATAATGATTGGAAGTTAGCTATGGATTGGTTAAAAAACAATACTGATAAAAATGCAGTTATTGCATCATGGTGGGATTATGGATATTGGATAACCACTTTGGGTGAAAGAAAATCACTTGTAGATAATGCAACATTGATTGATTGGCAAATTCAAAAAATTGGTTTTTCATTAATGTCTCAACCAAATATTGGTTGGCAAATATTGAATTCTTCATATGATGAAAATATCTCTGAATTTATGTCAAAAAATAAAATTCAGAGTTTTGGTGGTAATTTAGAAGAAAATTTAGAATGTAATGAAAGTATTGACAAAAAAATTTGGTGTAATCCTGTTGTACGAGGATTAAATGCAGATTATATATTATTATACATGACTGCCACACCAATCCCATCAAATCACCCACAACAATTGTACATTCTAAATGGTGGTGGTGATTTTCAAAAGAAATTCTGGTTTATGTCTATTTCTGAAAGTAAAATTTCAGAATTTTTACACCCTGATGGAGAAACTGGAACGAAGAAATTCTGGAACGAAACATTACTTGGAAATCTAATTCCATTTTCACCAATATATTATGTTGATCAAAAAACTGGAAATATTTATCATGATTATGTTTATGGTTCAACAGCTGTTTATGTTAAAAATGTGAAATATTTTGATAACTCAAAACCATTTCAATTAAAATATGCATCACCAAGCTTTTTAAACGAAGATGGGAAATCTAAAATCTCATCTATCTTAATTTATGAAATTAACAAAGATTTTACCCCTTAATTAAAATTATTTCTTTTATATGCAATTCTATATTTCAAATATTTATCATCTGGCGAAAATTTCGCTGGATGAACTGAAACACTAGCATCACCACATTTCTTACATTTGTCTTTTAACGTGTATCTATTACATTTCTCGCACTTTCGTATTTGAAAATGCATTTTAACCTTCACCAATCTTTTTAGATTCTTCACGTAAAAAACTAAATCCAGAATTATTTTTTTTGAATCCCTTTTCAATATCTGATAAAATAGGTTTCAGTTTTTTTTCTGCTGATTTAAAATCTTGAGATGATACACTAAGTCTATACTTTGGTGCACCAAGGTATGAAATTTCGACACCCACTCCTGCCTTTTTTGTTACACCTAACAGAATTTTCTTAATATTTTCAACGCCTGAAGAACTCTTGTCAGTTAATTCCAAAATTCCTCTAATTTCAACAGAAGGTAATTTTATTCGAGATGCAACATCCTCAATAATCTGTAAACTTTTTTTAGAAATTTTTAATTCATCTAATATCTCTGTTCCAGAAATAGCAATCTCTCTAAATGCATCATACACAGAATCAAATTTTGTCAATAACTTATCTTCTAACTCTTCAATTTCTTTATCTTTCAAACCTGATTTTTCTTGGATATTGTTAAGAATACCTTGACTTTTTTCATTCTTTTTTACATCTAATAATTTATTTTTTCGTTGTTCCTTTGAAATTTGTTTTAGTGATAAATCAATCTCTTTTCTTCCTGAATGAATTTTTTTTACCAACAAAACTTTCTTCTCACCTTCTTTGACATATCTTCCAACATTTCTTACCCATCCTGGGGCAATTTCAGATACATGCAAAAATCCCTGCAAATTCTGATATTCATCTAATGTAACATATGCCCCATGATCACCTATTTTGGTAATTGTTGCTAATACAATCTCACCAGCTTCAGGCATTTCTTGCTCAGATGACATGAAATAATGCCTTTTTTTGCTAATTTATACTGTGATTAAAAATCAATGCCTTTTTTTGCTTTGATTCCTGATTTAAAAGGATGTTTGATCTCTTTCATCTCTGTGACCAAATCTGCAAAATCGATAATTTTCTCTTTAGCATAATTTCCTGTTAATACAATTGTTAATCTTTTTGGTTTTGATTCTAGAATATCTATTACATCTTTAATGTCTAATAATCCTAAATTTACTGCATAATTAATCTCATCTAAAATGATCAAATCATAACTATCTGAAAGAATTTTCTCTTTACTAATCTTCATTGCATATCTTACCATTTTTTTATGCTCATCAACACCCTTATCATCATCTATAATTCCTACAAATCCTTTACCTGCTAGAATCAATTCAAAATCCGGATTAAGTCGTTTTATTGCATCAATTTCGCCATAATACCACGAACCTTTAATGAATTGAATCATACAGACTTTCCTGTTATACCCTACAGCCCTTAATGCCATTCCTAATGCAGCAGTAGTCTTTCCTTTTCCATTGCCTGTGTAAACTATTACTAATCCATCATCAGACATGATTCATTATGAGATTATCATAATAAAAAAATCATTTTATTTATTTAGTTTAAATTAAAATTCTTTTTTTAACAAATATTGAAAATTCCAAGACTTCTCATCACTGGTACATCTAGTGGAATAGGAAAAACATCAATTAGTACTGCAATAATTTTTGCACTAAAACAAAAAGGATATTCAATTCAACCATTTAAGGTAGGACCAGATTATATCGATCCAAGTTACTTGACTGCAATATCTGGAAATCAAACACAAAATCTTGATGTTTGGATTATGGGTCAAAAACAAATTCATCCCACATTCGTTACTAACTCAAAATCCGACATATCCATTATCGAAGGTGTTATGGGTTATTATGATGGTTCACGAGGAGATTCAAACCACTCCAGTACGTTTCATATTTCAAAACTTCTTTCTGTACCTACAATTTTAATTCTTGATGCAAGCAAATCTGCACGCTCAATTGTAGCTACTGCGTTAGGATTTATGAAATTTCATAAAGACTCTCAAATTTCTGCTATTATTCTAAACAAGGTGGGTAGTAAAAAGCATGAAACATTATGTAAACAAGCATTTGAAAATTTTAAAATTCCACTAGTAGGAATAATTCCAAAAAACCATTCATTTCAATTAGAATCACGCCATCTTGGATTAATCCCTATACATGAACAATCAAAACTAAAACAAAAAATCATTAAAATTTCAAAACAAATTATTCCTTATCTTGATTT
>CAYFOW010000003.1:0-40031 GCA_964344885.1 uncultured Candidatus Nitrosopelagicus sp.
CGTAAAGCACCTGCTAAAAAATCAGCACCTAAACGTAAAGCACCTGCTAAAAAATAAAATAAAAATTATAATTTTGAATTAATTAGTTTGAAATAACTTCTAACTTACCATTCTTTTTTGGAACATTTAACTGAACTTCATTCTTGAAGGTTGATGTATATGCACCCTGAATTGAAACCTTGTCGCCGTTATTGATCTTCTCAATATCGTCTCCCCATAATGACAGCTTTATCCTGTCTGTTCCATCACTAACATATGCATCGCAAACTTGAGTTTCACCATATTTTGTATTGACTGTTCTTGGCTCTCCCTTATCTTCAATTGCACCTTCAACGTTAATGTCTGATCTTTGATTTTTTGCATCTGCAATACTGACCATGAAAAAAATTATCTTATTTGTTTAATAACTTTTTTTAAAAATAATCTTTTCATTTTTTAGTTTCTCAAAAATTCAAGTTTCAGTTATATAATCAAAATGACCTTCGTGTATTGCAGGGGTATCGAAGCCCGGTCAACCGAGAAGGACTCAAGATTTCATATAGGAAATCCTTTCGCTCAGGCGTTCGTGGGTTCAAATCCCACTCCCTGCATTAAATCTTGTAAAACATCTACAACTCTACGAGTTTTATCATCTTTGAATTATGACCTGATAATTCTTCGTGCATTTTTGCATGCTCTTGATCTTGAAAAACCAAGTTACATCTAAAGCATTTCCAAGAATTAACTGTCAATATATACAATATTGGTATTTTGCTTATAAAGATATTGTATCTTTGATCCTTTTTTTTCAAATACATGATCTAATTGCCAAAAAAATTGAATTTTTTTCATAATTTACTATAAAAAAATCATTTTTTCTATCTTGTCAATTACAATGGTTTTTCTTCTTCTAATAATACCCATAATCGTTGGCTGATATCTTTGAAATTATCTTAGAATATTCGTACCTTGGAATATTTTTGATGTTGATCGGTGTTAATACTGCACCGATTCTAATGCCTCCTTCTTGGATTATCTTATCCTCATTTTATGCACTAGATTCTTCTCTAGATCCAATTTTTCTAGCTATAATTGGAGCCACTGGTGCAACAATTGGTAGAACATTTCTAAAATGTTTTAGTAAATATTTTCGAAGATTTGTGGGAACTCAACAGGAATCAAATCTTGATGCAATTGGTTCGTTTTTAAATAATCATAGATTTGGATACATTTTAACATCATTTCTTTTTGCTGCAACCCCACTTCCAAGTAATATGCTTTTTATTGCTTATGGGATGATGCGTGCAAAAAATATTGGACTATACATGGGTTTTTGGTTTGGACGCCTCTTTTCATATTATATTATGATATCTGTGAGTTCATTTATACTCACTCCTTTTATTCAATTATTTGAAGATCGTGTCACTGGAATCCTGATTGCTGATTCACTTGGTATTGGATTTATCATCTTTTTTACTTGCATTAATTGGGAAATTCTGTTAACTCAAAGAAAATTAAAGCTAAGCAGACCCAGGTTATGGAGATTATGAATCAAAAACTCATTGAAAAATTAAATGATGTAGTTTTCGAAATGATGAAAAAAAACGATCCTGCACACGATTTTGAACATACATTACGTGTATGCAACAATGTAAAATTTCTATGCAAACATGAAAACATTGATCCTTTTCTGCCTCTAATTGCTGCCATACTTCATGATGTAATCGTATTGAAAAAATCTACATCTAATTCAAAGAATTCTTCTGTAAAAAGCTCATTATTTGCAAAAAAACTTTTAAAAAATTTCGATCTATCTGAATATGATATCTCTTTAGTATCTGATGCAATTTCAACTCATAGTTTCTCTAAACATCAAACCCCTAAAACAATTATTGGTAAAATTCTTCAGGATGCTGATCGTCTTGATGCATTAGGTGCAATTGGAATAGCAAGAGCTTTTACAGTTGGAGGAATCGAAAAAAGAAATCTTTACAATTCCACTGATCCATTCTGTAGAAAAAGACTCCCTGATGATAACAAATTCACGTTAGATCATTTCTTCAAAAAACTTCTGATTCTCTCAAAACTAATGCATACCAAAACTGCCAAAAATGAAGCCTCGAGAAGGACAAAAGTCTTGAAAAATTTTATCAGAGACTTGAAACTAGAAATTTAACCATAATCTAAATACCTGTCATATCTTTTTTCAACTTCATTATTTTCACCTGATTTGATCCTCTCAATCTCATCATCAAATCGTCTTTTTGTATACTTCCTTATATCTGAAAATTCATATGAGTTAGGATATGCCTCTAAGACTGGTTCTAATATCCTGAAATACTCTGTTACTTTATCTCTAAATTCTTTTCTAGTTGGTTTTTTTATCTTATTTAATCGAAACCAGGTCATAGTCCAACTACAACCTACTACATGAGGAAGTAAGTCAAATGCCACCTTTATCTCGTATTTTTCATCATCTCTCATGAGCTTTCATGAATTATTCTTGCAGCATTTTTTGCAAAATATGTTACAATCATATCTGCTCCTGCTCTTTTAATTGAAAATAAGATTTCTTTAGTTATCTCATCCTCATCTATCCATCCTTGTTTTGCAGCTCCTCTTACTAATGCATATTCGCCTGAAACACTATATGCTGATACAGGTACATCAAATCGTCTTTTGGTTTCTGCAATCAAATCAAGGTATGATAGTGCAGGTTTTATCATTACAATGTCTACCCCCTCTTCAATATCTGTTTCAACCTCTCTAATTGCTTCTCGTGCATTTGTAAATGGTACCTGGTATGTTTTTCTATCTCCAAATTGAGGCGCACATGATGCCATGTCTCTGAATGGTGAATAAAAAGAAGAACGATGTTTTGCTGAATGCGACATTGTACTTACATCTTGAAATCCTGCATCATCTAATCCCTGTCTAATTGCAGCAATTTGACCATCCATCATTGCTGATGGTGAAACAACATCTACACCTGATTTTGCTTGACTAATTGCAATTTTCTGTAATGCACTAATACTTGAATCATTATCAATTTTATTTCCTTTAATTATGCCACAATGACCTGATGATGTGTACTGACAAAGACAAACATCTGCCATAATGACGATTTTTTCCCCAAAATTACTTCGAATGTCTGAAATTGCTCTTTGTACGATGCCATTATCTTCAAATGCTGATGTACCTTCATCGTCTTTTTTTTCTGGAATGCCAAATAACATAATTGAAGGAATACCAAGATCTATTATACTCTGAACTTCTGATGATAATTCTGAAACAGGTAATCTATCAATTCCTGTCATTGAACCAACTTGAGTTTTTTTATCAAGTCCTTCTTGGACAAATACTGGACAAATCAAGTCACTTGTCGTAAGATGTGTTTCCTGGACTAATTGCCTCATTTTCTCATTCATTCGCATGCGTCTAAGTCTTTTTGTTGGAAATGATGCCATGAGCAAAATTACTTCAATATCAATATAATCTTAGTCTGAATTGTCTATTCTTTTTTCTTATAATTAAACATCTTTGCAGCTGCATCCACTAATTCTGAATTTCCTTGTTCTGATGCACGTCGAACATTATTCATTGGTGTTGATATGATACATTCTACAACTGCCTTTGTTAACTCATCAATGATTTTTGCTTTGTCATCTCCAATTTCACCTAGCATACTCATTGCCTTTTGCAATTCTCTTTCTCTTAGTGAATCAATGTTTTTAAAAACATCTTTTACAATTGGTTCTGCTTCTAATCTTTTCATTGACGCCTCTAATACTGGAACCTCTTCATTAATTATTTTTTCCACCTTTGAAACTTCGCCTATTCGATTTCTCATATTTTTATCGACCATCTCTGCAATTTGATCAAGATTCATTAATTTCACACCTGGGATATTTGCAACTTTTTCATCTACTGTTCTTGGATTTGATAAATCTAAGATCATCATGCCATTTGTTTTTGAATTCATTGAATCTTGAATTTTCTCATGTGTAACTAAGAAATAAGGTGCTGCAGTTGCAACAAAAACTATGTCATAATCTACTAATCTATCTAAAATCTCTTCAAACATTAGCGGTGTCCCTCCTAATGTTTCAGAAAATGATTTTGATCTTTGTAGAGTTCTACTTGTGACAAAAAACTCATATCCCCTTCTGTTCAGTGATTTTGCTACCATCGCCGAAGCTTCACCCGTTCCAATTAAGAGGACTTTTTTTGATTTTATATTATCAATACTTTCTTCAGCTAATTTTACTGCCATTGATCCCACTGAAATACCTCCTTTACTGATACCTGTGGAATTTCTAATTCGTGTACCTATACGTATCGCTTTATCAAATAATGTGTTTAGATGTTTACCTGATGATCTTCTGTCACGTGCTTTTGTAATTGAATCCTTTACTTGTCCTAACACTTGCTCTTCACCTACCACTAATGAATCCAAACCAGACGTTAATTTCAAAAGGTGATCAAAAACTTCTTTATCGTCGCAAATCTGAAAATGTTCTTTGA
Source organism: uncultured Candidatus Nitrosopelagicus sp. (assembly GCA_964344885.1). Classification (GTDB taxonomy): domain Archaea; phylum Thermoproteota; class Nitrososphaeria; order Nitrososphaerales; family Nitrosopumilaceae; genus Nitrosopelagicus. Next base: position 4,504 of record CAYFOW010000003.1, read on the forward strand.
ATGCATTTTCTTCTAAACCTGCCAATGATGCCCAAGTTTTTTTGATTTTATTAATATCAAAATTCTCCGCAGTTGCAAATAATTCAATTCTATTACATGTCTGAATAATGACACATTCTTCTAGTTCTGAATATTTTTTAAACAAATCATATGCATTATCGATATCTTTGAAAGTAAATCGTTCTAGAACATGAATTGGAGAATCTCGAAAAGTTACTCTGGCATTTAATACATTTTTCGTCATTTTATTCCCTTTAATAGTGCCATTGCTCTTATTCTGGCGTTTTTGAGTTTTTCGTCTTTTATTAATAGTTGAATTTGTTTATCGTGCTGAATTCTATCCAGGAATTCTTTTCGCTCTTTTTGTGTTTTGAGGGTCTTTTTTGCTCTCTCTCTCATGATTCTTTGTAGTTTGATATTCAAAATATCCTCATTTTTAATCAAATCCTGAAATGCCTTTTTAGCATCATTTTTAATTTTTTTTGATATAATGGGACTGCTGCCTTTTGTAGATACTGCAACATCTATCTCATCTTGAATGTTAAAAACTGAGAGAAATGAGAAATCACTTGATTTTGGACTATCTGATGAATATGCATAACAATTCATATTCCTTGATTCACTTATGATTCTATCATTTAGTTCCTTATCATTAGTTGTAGTAATTACTATATGCGGTTTTATTTTTCTTAAAAATTTACCATCCTTTAACTGCATTTCAATAAATTCAAACTTTTCTTTTCTCATCAAATTTGTGATCTGTTCGTTTTTTTCTTTTGAATAAACAATGATTCTTGCTCCTTGTGACTGAACTGTTTTCATCTTTCTGATACCTTCTTTTCCTGCACCGATTATTACAACTATTTTGTCTTGTAAATGAAGATCAACTATCATCTTTGTTTAATTGTTATATGTTACTAATAGATTTGATGAATCAAGGTACATTTTTTAATATAACTAATTTTTCATGAATTATTGTCTATGGAACTTGATGATTTAGATAAGCAGTTACTAAATGAAATACAAAAACCACTCCCTTATTCCTCTGAACCATTTAACGTTATTGCACAAAAACTTAATTCTTCTGTTGAATTGATTATGGAAAAATTAAATCATTTTAAACAAACAGGAATTTTACGTCAACTAAGTGCAATATTTGATACTAGAAAATTAGGATATAGAAGTTCTCTAGTTGCAGTTGAAGTGGAATCTGATAAATTAACTGATGTAGCTGCTATCATAAACAAACATCCCGGTGTAAGTCATAACTATGAACGCGAAAATAAATTTAATTTGTGGTTTACAATTGCAACGCCCCCCGGTTCTAATCTTAAATCTGAAGTTGATAGATTTGCAACATTGCCTGGTGTCAAAAAAATTCGTATGTTGCCCACAGTTAAGATGTTTAAAATAGGTGTGAAACTTGATATGGGCGGTAACCAAAAACAGGAAATCAAACCAACTGAAAAGAAAAAAGAAATTCAAAACGTAAAATTTATTGCAAGTGATGAAGATAAAAAATTCATTCGAGAACTTCAAAAAAATATGGACATTTCACAAAAACCATTCTCTAAAATTGCTACAAACCTTGGCATCTCTGAACAAGAATTATTTGAAAAAATGCAATACTATGAAAAAATAGGTGTCATGCGACGTTTTGCAGCAATTTTGCGTCATAGAGATGCCGGTTTTCTTGCAAATGGGATGATTGTCTGGAAAGTTCCTGAAAATAGAATTGATGAAGTTGGAAATAGTCTAGGCTCTTTTCCTCAGGTAACTCATTGTTATCAAAGACCTTCTTATGATGATTGGCCATATAATGTATTTTCAATGATTCATTGCAAAACAAAAGATGAAGCTTTTGAAGTAGCAAAGATTATTCAAAAAGAAATCAATGTGGATGAATTTACAATTTTATTTAGTACAAAAGAGTTTAAAAAAACACGTGTTCAGTATTTTGAAGAACAAAATTTCGTTATAGATGATTTGCTTACTGCTTAGCTAGTTTTTGAACTCATATGATTGACTAATTCTTCTTGTGAAAATTTTAATTCATATGGTTCCTTATCCCACCATGAATCAAAAATTGTCTCCAACTCTTTAATATCTTGAGAGTTGAGGTAATTGCCGTCTGATATGCTTGCAAATGATTCTATTTCTTCAATACTTCCTAGTGTTGGAATAATTGATGTGATTTGTTTCTTAGATAAAATAAATTTCATAGACAATTGCATTATATCAAATCCATTTCTTTTTGCAATTGGCATTACTTGTTCGACTTTGTCAAATGCTTTTTTGTACCATGGTCTCATATTTCTTCTAGATGATCTATGATCGTCATCTCCAATTTTTTTATCTACGTCCTCCATAGTCTTCATTTCTCCTGTCAAAACTCCGCTTGCATCTGGAACTCGGACAAAGATTCCTACATTCTTTTTTTCTGCATTTTCTAATAATTCTCTTCCTGGTTTTTGTTCAAGTAGACTATAGACTGTCTGAACTGCAGAGAGATTAGGTCTATCCATAGACTCTAGTCCTTCTGCAACCCATCCAATTGCAGGACCTAATGCTGTCTGATATGTCTTGATCTTCCCTTCTCCAACTTTGTCATCTAAGAAATTAAAAACACCTTCATCTCTGATGTGGTATAATTTAGGGTTATGAAGTCCATAAATATCAATATAGTCTGTTTGCAATCTATCTAAGCTGTCTTGTAACATTCTTTCTGAAAATTCTCTTTCTAGGATTTTCTGTGGTAATTCTGCTTGACCAATTTGTTTTACGCCTGAAAAATCATACCCAAATTTTGTTGAAAAAACTACTTCGTTTCTCATGTCTTTGAAGACTTCTCCTACAAGTCTTTCTGCTCTGCCTTTTCCATACATGTCTGCCATTTCAAAAAGATTAATTCCAAGATCGTATGCTTTCTTTAACATTTTTTTTGCACCAACCTCATCAATTTTCTTACCCCACCATCCTGGTAGTGAAAATGACCATGCACCAAATCCAATTTCAGAAACTTCAATATCTGCCCTCTGTAATTTTCTATACTTCAACTCAAATACCTCCCATCAAATTGATTTTTCATTAATATCTTTTTTTTGAATTTGCATTTATTTCTATCCTCAATTTGCATATTTGTAACACAAAAAATTTCCTAACCTAAACTTCTGATAAGTGGTAACAAATCTTTGTTTACACATGCAATCATTGGAGTATCAATCTTGACATATCTTGAAACTTTTGTTTCTCTCAAATCCATTATCAAATCCTGAAAGTCTCGTAGACTATCTGATTCAAATGCCAACATGAAATCTGCATCATGAATTCCAAATGAATATGTTGTATTTAGTCTGACCATTGGGTATTTTTCACTAACATCGATATGTTCTTCCATCATTGCTTGTCTTTCTTCTCTTGATAACAAATACCACTCTCTTGTTTTAACAAACGGGTATACTACAACATACTTTAGTGGTTCAAGATCTGCAATAAATGAAATTGTTCTTCCCTTTCTTGCATAAATTGAAGGTCTAGTACATGATAAATATGTCAAAGATGGAATTATGTATTTTCCAAATACTGTCAAGTATATCTTTGACATAACATCTTGTATATCTTCAACAGTTTTTGCAGCAAACCAAAATAAAATATCTGCGTCATCTCTTAATCCTAATGTAGAATATGATCTAAATTTTATCCCTGAATTTTTTATCACATTTTGAACTTCTTTAGCAGATTCTTCTTTTGCTAAATCTGCCATCCATCTCCATTTCGTATCTATTTTAAAAAATGAATAACTAAAAAAATACTGCTCATCATCATTCCCTTCCATATTGATTTGCTCTGTTTTCCATATTTAAAACAGCTATCCATTTTGCAAAAATGAATTCTAATCTTTTATTACGATAATTTTTGCACTATCTTTTTGACCTGATACTATACTGATAAAATTCTGTGATATTTTTAGTTCTTTTGAAATTTTTTTGATTACCTCTTTGTTTGCCTGACCTTTAATTGGCTTGGTATTTATTCCAATTCTGATATTGTTATCTTCTATTTCAAAAAACTCTTTATTAAAAAAAACTTGTACTTTGTAAATCACTTGGATTTATCCTAACAAATCATTGTTGTGGTTGGGCATCTAAAATCCAATCGTATCCCTTCTTTTCTAATTCTTCGGCAAGTGATGCATCCCCGCTTTTTAGAACTTTACCTTGTGCAAAAACATGGACAAAATCAAGTTTGTCTAAGAAATTCAAAATTCTTGCATAATGTGTGATGATAATAACTGTTGAATCTTTTCCTGAAACTTTACTAATGGCTTGAGCTACTGCTTGTACTGCATCAATGTCTAATCCTGAATCTGGCTCATCTAAAATAGAAACTTTAGGTTTTAAGACTCCCATTTGTAACACCTCTGCTCTTTTCTTTTCTCCGCCTGAAAATCCTTCGTTTAGATATCTTGATAAAAATTCATCTTTTAGTCCAACCTGATTAATATTTTCTTTGAGATATTTCTGAAACTCTCTGACTGTGATGAATACTTCTCTGTCCTCACCTTGTAGTGCTTTGCTTAGTGCATTATATGATGTTCTAAGGAAATGTGAAAATCCGACTCCTGCAACTTCTGTGGGATATTGAAATCCTAGAAATAATCCTTTTTTTGCTCTTTCATCTGCTGTAAGTTCTAAAATACTTTCACCATCTAGTAAAATGTCTCCTTTTGTGACTTCGTATTTTGGATGTGCTAATAGTGTGTAAGCTAGTGTACTTTTTCCTGAGCCATTTGGTCCCATTATTGCATGAACCTCTCCTGTTCCAGTCTTAAGATTCACACCTTTGAGAATCTCTTTTCCTTCTCGAGATACATGTAGATCTTTTATTTCTAGAACTGCCACAGACAAAATTACTTTTTTCTATATATAACCGAGACGAATTTTAGCTCATCCTAACATGTAATGAAAAATAAAAGAAAAAAATTATTTTGTTGCAAGTGATGGTCTTAGAGTTACTTTAAGTTTGTAACTTGTTAACATCTCTTTGCATCTGTTTCTGATTGTAACTTCTGTTACTCCTGAAACGCTTGACATATCTCGCTGAAGAACATTTTGTCCAAGTAATACTGATGCTACGTATAGATATGCTGCAGCAATGCCATTTGGTGCTTTTCCATCTGCTAGATTCTGGTCATCTGTTTTCTGTGCAATCTCTAATGCAAGTCTTTCTACACGAACATCTGTCTTTGTAACGTTGGCAATTTTTGAGATGTATTTATCCATAGTTACTGTTGGTGTTACTGATGTTCCTAATTCCATGACTAATGTCCTATAGTACCTTGCAGCTAATCGTGTCTTTGATTTGACATCTTTTGGTGTACATATGCCTCTAATTATCTCGTCTAGTGATCTTACTACATCACATTGTTTGCATGCCATGTACACTACTGCTGCTGAAATACTAGCAACTGATTTTCCTTTCACTTCGATATTTTTTCCATCTAGACTACGATAGATCATCGATGCAGTTTCTAAGACATTTTTTGAAAGTCCGCAACTTTGACATGTTTCACCAATTCGTGTTAAAACATTTGAAAGTCTACGTTCTCTTGCAGAGCTCACTCTCACTCTTTTTTGCCATTGTCTTAGATTATTCATCTGACTGGCAACTTGTGAATTGATTCTTTTTCCACTAAAATCTTTTGCACCGATTGAAATCTCAGTTGCAATTCCTAAATCATGTTGGGAAAATGTTGTTTGTCCAGTTGCTCTGGCCAATTTCATTTTATCCTCTAATTCACTTCCTTTTGCTTCGGGACCATAATCTGCCATTTGTTCAAGTACTACAATCCCACACCCTGAACAAATTCTCTCACCATTCTGTGAGTCGTCAACTAATGTAGATCTGCACTCTGGACAGTTTTGTTCTATTTCTAATGTATTCATTTTCTTTTTCTCCTAAATTTTTTCTTTTTTGCAGGAGTATCTTCAAATGAAAAAACTCTTTTTCCAATGAATTTTTTGATATTATTAGTTAAGGAAATTGCTGATGCAAATGGATTTGATACTGGTCCAATCATCTCTGTTACTCGAGCAATCTTGGTACTTCTCTCATCACATACAATCTGCCCTTCGCGTAATGGCTTGTCAAGTCTTATTATGACTCTGCCACTATTAGCTAAGTGCATTATTTCCCCTACCTCCTGCAATTATAATTTAAATAAATCGGATACTATCATAGACTTCTGTCAAAATTACTTGATCCAAAAGCTAGTTTGAATTTTATTTTGACTGCTTTGCTCTTTTCTGAACTAATTTTTCAGAAATTTTCTTTAGAACTTTTGTTTTTGGTATATTTTTCTCTAATACAATATACCCTGATCTAACATATGGACGTCTAGGAAACCTTACTTTTTCTTCAGTTTCTTTTGGTTCAATTCCTGCAGCTTTTGCTGCATCAATTAACTCATTTAATGATGGGTCGAAAATACAATAATCTTTTGATACCTTACGACCTTTATGACGTGATAACGTTTTATTGAAATAATCTAACCAGACTACGATATGTTCGTAATCTTTCATTTTTTTATTCTATTGGAATTGCGTTAACTGTGCCATCTTGACCAGGTCTTGAAACAATTTTACATTTACCGTCTTCAGTCTCTAAAATTGCACCCTTTGTTATCACGCCTCTTCTCTGATAATCATTATTTGTAGAATTTTCCAATACTCTGAGAATCTTTGTTTTCTTAACTTTGTCTTTAATTGCTAAATTTACGTAGTCTATTGTTTTTAATGCTGTCTTACTATTCTTTCCTCTTACACTCCTTGTAACTGTAACTTTTTCTCCCATCAATGCTTCATTTGCAAACCTATCAATTTCATATTTTTTTCTACTTCTTAATGGGTATCTTCGTCCACCTGTAGTTTTACTTGTTGCTAGATTCTCTATTGATCTTCCCACACAAATTTGATAAATCACTCTAATTTATACAAACCGCCTTTGATTGATTTTTTTTTGAAATTTTTAATTTATCATTGAGTTTTCTGATGTTTTTCTTACCCTTTTGAATAATTTTTGTTTTAAGGTATCTGTATCTCCTTGTATTCCGAAATACTTTTGAAATTTTTCAGTTGTTGAATAAATTTTTAATCTACCAACATTTTGATGTTCTACAAAATCCAATTGTTTTAATTCTTTTAAATGCGAATATACTCCAGATCCTCTTGTTTCAACTAACTGTTTGGAGCTAATTGGTTGCATATATGCAATATATGATAATGTTTTTTGTGTAGCTTTAGGTAAAATCGGTCTTGATGCATATCTCCTAACTACATGGCTATACTCTGGTTTTAATTGAAATACGTAGCTTCCATCTGGCAGTGTTGTAATTTCAATTGCTTTAAATGCTGCCTTTGTTTTTTTAATAATTTTTTCTAATGTTTCTATTGTTTTTGTTCTTGATTCTGAACCAGATGCTTTTATCAACTCTTCAATTTTTAGTGGTCTTCCTGAAGAATATAATGCACCTTCGATTCTGGCAGTAATCTCATCTTCGTTCTCAACTTTTACCATTTTATGTCCCTTATGTGATTAATGTGACTCTAATATCTTCATCTTCTTGTATTAAATCCACTTTACCATCTTTTGCAAGAAATAAAATTGCAAAAAAACATCTGATTGAATCCATTGAATCTAATTCTGAAATGATGTCTTGTAATAGTCCTGTTCCCTGCTTTTTTATCTTTCTTACAATCAAACTTTCATATTCTTCAATTAAATTTTCAAATGAAACAAAATATTCTTTAAAATCTGGGGTTTCTACAGGCTCAAATCTGATTTGGCTTTTCCTTGATTTAGGATTTGCAATTGTCCCAATCAAATTTTCTAATAAATCTAATAACTCGTCTAGTGAAACTGGATACGTTGATTCATGTCTGTATGGAATGTTCAAAATATCGATATCTACATCCTTTCGCTGTGTGAGTGGTTTCTTCTCCATTGCAGCTTTCTGTAATGCAAAAATACTTTCAACCTTCATTCGGTAAATAAGTGATGATGAAAGTGCAGCCATCCCTGCAATTTTTAGATCTTTTCTTCCTGAATTTTCTAAAATTTTAATTAACATTTTTAGAATATCTATTAAATTAATCTCCCATACGTCTTTTTTGGCAACAGATGATGGATCAAATAAAATGTTGATTGGCTCTTGTGAAATACTATTATTTACATCCTCTTGAACCATATTCTATTTTATTTAATCATTAACTAATATCTTACACTCTATTTTTCTCTCTCAATCAGTCAATCAAATTGTAACCTTTTTCATCACGTTTACAATCCTAAAATTTCTGTACTTGATAAAATTTTATTTTTTTAAGTCCAACTTTTATATTGTAATTGATGTTTCATAAACTATTGAAAGCTGCTCAAATCACTGAACCTAATGCTCCTCTTAAAATAACTGATATTGATATCCCTACTGCATCTGGAAATCAGGTTGTTGTAAAAGTTAAATCTTCAGGTGTGTGTCACAGTGATCTCCATTTATGGGAAGGTGGATATGATACAGGTGATGGATTTATGAAAGTAACTGATCGTGGAGTTAAATTTCCTGTCACTCCTGGGCATGAGATTGTTGGAACAGTCCACCAAATTGGTGATTCTGTCACTGATATTTCAGTTGGAGATGATGTGCTAGTATATCCTTGGATTGGTTGTGGTGTATGTACTACATGTCAAAATGGTAACACAAATCTTTGTGAAACCCCTAAATCAATTGGAATCTTCCAAAATGGCGGTTATGCTGAATATGTTTTAATTCCTGATTTTAAATTCTTAGCAAAACTTTCTGGTGTCGATCTTGACGGTGCTGCTTCACTGGCTTGTTCAGGTTTGACTGCATACACTGCTGTGAAAAAGGCACTTGTTAATTCTCCTGAAAAAATTCTCATTGTAGGTGCAGGTGGTTTGGGATTAATGGGAGTTCAGCTTGCAAAATCAATGGGAACAAATTCTGAGATAATTTGTGCAGATCTTGATGATGAAAAACTAAATACTGCAAAAGAATTAGGGGCACATCATACTGTTAATACAAAAAACCAAGATGCGACAAAAAATATTATGACGTTATGTGATAAAAAAGGCGTTGATAGTATTATTGATTTTGTTAATGCACCTCCGACTGTAAAATTGGATTTATCTGTCATTCGAAAAAGAGGGAATATCATACTAGTTGGACTATTTGGAGGTGCTGTAGAACTTCCTTTAGTATCTGTTCCATTAAAAGCTATTACGATTCAGGGTGCATACACTGGAAACTATAATGATATGGTCGAACTTCTTGAACTTGCAAGACAAGGTGTTGTTAACCCTATTGTTTCAAAACATTACTCAATGGATGAAGCAAATGATGCATTAAATGATCTAAAAAATCGAAAGATCATTGGTCGTGCTGTAATTAATCCATAAACTATTCTCTAAATTAATTATGTGGTCCCAAGTGAAGGAATTGAACCTTCGACAACCCGGTTTCTGTATGCCTGATAGGCTGGAACTGTCAGCCAAAAGCCGACTTCTACAGCCGGAAGCTCTACCAGGCTGAGCTAACTTGGGACATTTTTTTCATGTACTATGGCATTAAATAATTATCGTTACTTCATCACAAATGATACCCATAAGTAGTTGGTTCATAATTAGATGATTAAATTGAGTAAATTACAAGGTGGTTATGCATGCATTCCTTACAGACATGACAAGGAATCTATCGAAATAAAGGATATCTGGGTTAATTCAAAACATATAGATTTTATTTATTTTGCAACTGCAACTTTCCCAACTGAAATTCTTTCATATTTTCCATCATCTGCAAATCATTATCTTATCATAAAATTTAATGATTATGAGAAACTTATTCTGGACTCTAAAAAATTTACTATGGATATTCCCTCGTTTATCTTTCGAATAAATGATGAATTATTTGAAAGGCTTTCTGAAATTGAGCGAAGTTTTATTTCTATATATTATTTAGAATTTGATACTACTGAAGATATTATTGATATTGCAAATACTGTTGTAAAAAAGGATAAGGTTACTAGAACTGGATTTGCTGAAATGAGTTTATTTTGTGAAGAACTTCCAAAATTTACATTTCCTTATGCTGAACAAATTCTAGTTATGGAAGTTGCAGGTGATAAAAGCCCTCAAAGTATTTGCAAGTATTGTGAAAAAACTAAACGTGATATTTGTCGGAAGGGCGTTGTTATGAATAATTTTGCAAGTCTTTCTTTACTTGAAAAACTCAAATAGAAAAGTTCAATAGCACCTCAAAAACCTGTTTTTTCATGAGTAAGCCAACTGATCTAGGTTCATTAAAAATTGGTTCATACATCTTGTTACCTGTAGGTGATCAACCAACTGGAGAACCATGTAGAATTTCTGAATATGATACTAGTAAGCCTGGAAAACATGGTGCTGCAAAAGCGCGAATTGTAGGTGTGGGTGTATTTGATGGACAAAAACGTCCTCATGTAGGTCCTGTAAGTATGCAAGTACATGTGCCATTAATTGACAAACGTGCAGCACAAATTATCTCAATTACTGGCTCAAATGTCCAAATCATGGATTCTGAAACATTTGAAACATTAGATGTTGATATGATTGAAGATGAATTGGATGGAAAACTAGAGCAAGGTCAAGATATTGAATATTGGAAAGTCATGGATCGTACAAAAATTATGCGCATCAGATAATCACTTCTATTTTCATTTCTTAAAAATTTTTAATGTATAACAAAAATAGAGGTATCCTTGATTTTCATATGGATACTGATGATATCTGGAAAAGCCATCTGATATTTGATGAAGATTATGAGTTTTGAGGTATCCTCTTTTTACAAATTTTACCAAATGATGAAAAAATGAAATAATCCTCTGTCATCTAGATATTATGCGACTTGCAGCATTATTCTCTGGAGGAAAAGATAGTATGTATTCAATTTTTCATGCACAAAACTCTGGACATGATGTACAATGCATGTTGACTATTTTTCCTAAATCTCATAATAGCCACTTATTACATTATGAAAATATTGCATTAACTACACTACAATCAAAATCTATGAAAATTCCATTAATGAGAAAGATATCTGATTCTGACTTACCTGACTCTGAAATACTAATCCTAAAAAATCTACTTCAAGAAGCAAAAAAACGCTTTCAAATTGATGGGCTTGTTCATGGTGGAATTGCAAGTAAATTTCAAAAGGATACATTCAAAAAAATCTGTGATGAACTAGATTTATCATTACTTTCTCCAATTTGGGGAATCGATTCAAAAATTTACATGAATACTTTGATTACTTCAGGTTTTGAATTCATGATAACAAGTGTCACTAGTGAGGGTCTGGATGATTCCTGGCTTGGGAAATCACTATCTTATAATGATTTAAACACTTTAGAAACTCTCTCTGAAAAATTTGGATTTAATTTAAACTTTGAAGGTGGTGAAGCTGAAACATTTGTTATCAATTGCCCGTTATTTGAATCTCCGATAAAAATAACTAAGTTTAAAAAATTCTGGGATGGATATAGGGGAAGGTTTGAAATATTGGAAGCTAAGTTAGATGATAATGTTAGATAATCTTAAAACCGGATTACGATCTGCAATAAAAAAAATTGTTAATTCTTCAGGCGTAGATGAGGAATTGATAAAAGAATTAGCTAAGGATGTTCAGCGTTCCTTATTACAGTCTGATGTAAATGTAAAATTAGTTTTAGAAATTGCAAAGAATCTGGAGGAACGTTCGCTTAATGAAACCCCTCCACCTGGATTATCACGAAAAGATCATATTGTAAAAATTCTTTACGATGAACTTTCTAAACTACTTGGAAATGACACCGAATTTCATTTCAAATCTGGTAAAATCAATAAAGTTCTGATGCTTGGAATTCAAGGCAGTGGGAAAACTACACTTACATCGAAATTAGCAAAATTTCTGACAAAACAGGGATATCGAGTAGGTGTTGTAGGTGCTGATACTTATCGCCCTGGTGCACTTGTTCAATTAAAAACAATGTGTGAAAAATCTAATGTTGAAGTATATGGTGAAGATAATAGTAAGAATTCTCCTGAAATTGTAAAAAATGGTCTTAAACATTTTGAAAATTCAAATCTTGATATTATCTTAATTGATACTGCTGGTAGGCATAAACAAGAATCTGATTTATTGGAAGAAATGAATCAGATTAGTAAAGTTGCTACTCCTGATCTTTCACTTTTAGTAATTGATGGTACTATTGGCCAACAATGTTTTTCTCAAGCTGAAGCATTTCATAAAATTGTTCCAGTTGGTGGGATAGTTATTACAAAATTAGATAGTACTGCAAAAGGTGGAGGTGCACTGGCTGCGTCAGCTGCTACTGGTGCTCAAGTAATGTATATTGGAACTGGTGAACGAATTGATGATCTAGAATCGTTTTCTCCAACTAGATTTGTTGGAAGATTACTTGGAATGGGTGATGTTCAAGCAGTATTGGATTTAGCAAAACGTCTTGAAAGTGAAGCTGATGGTGTACGTATGAAACGTATTTCTAGTGGAAAAATGAACATGGAAGATTTCTATTATCAATTAGAAGAAACAACTAAGGTTGGTTCACTAAAGGGATTGCTTGACAGCATGCCTGGACTTTCTGGAATGGTTAATGATTCCCAATTAGATCAAATGGAAGAACGGATTGATAAGTGGAGATTTATAATTCAAAGCATGAACAAAAATGAAAAAGCTGATCCTGATCTTCTTAATTCATCTAGAATTAAAAGAATTGCACGTGGTTCTGGATGGCCTGAACATGAAGTAAAAGAATTACTGAAAAATTATAAAAACTCAAAAAATATGATGAAAGCTTCTAAGGGACGACAAATGCAAGGCTTTTTGAGAAAAATGGGAATGGGTTAAAACATTTCTTCAAATTCCGATGCTTCAAAAGACTTTACTAAATTCCGAAATAATTTCTAAATCCACTGAAATCTCTTCAAAATATCATTTATGTGAACATTGTTTAGGACGATTATTTCTAAATCTTTACGGTGGTACTTCATCAAAATTATTGGGGAAAAAAATCCAAAAATTGCTCAATCTTAATTCCTCACAAAAATGCTACATATGTAAAAACACACTAGAAAATATTTCATTTAATGTTGAAAAAATTTATGATATTCTAAAAAATTATGATTATAAAACCTTTGAAATTGGTTCAATTTTAAAACCCTCCATGATTGATAGGGACGATCAAATTCGCTCGAATTTTGATCTTCATGCAGATAGTCTTAAACACACCATAACTACTGAACTATCTACTAATCTAATTCGTAAAACCAAAAAATCATTAATTCATAAAAATCCTGATGTTGTCGCAACAATGAATTTTAAAACTAATCAGTGTGATGTTAAATCAAGATCCATCGTTCTATTTGGAAAATATATCAAGAAATCTCGTGGATTTCCTCAAAAACAAACTCCTTGTTCTGATTGTAAAGGTAAAGGCTGTATATTTTGTAATAATCATGGTATAACTTCCTTTGAGAGTATTGAAGGTCAAATAGCAAATTTCCTGTACCATAAATTTCAAACTCAAATGACGAAGTTTACTTGGATTGGTGGTGAAGATAAAAATAGTCTAGTATTAGGATCCGGGCGTCCTTTTTTTGTAAAAATTCATTCTCCAAAAAAACGCTCAATTCAATTTAGAAAAAATATTACTGTAAATGATTTGATGTTGGCAGATTTACATGAAATCCCGCAACTACCTCGTGGAAATATTGCTTTCCGTTCAACTGTTAAACTTTTCATTACTACATCTTCAATCATTGAAAATTCTGTATTAAAATTATTAAAAAATCTGATAAATTATTCAATTATTATTGAAGAATCTAAAAAGCAACAAAAACGTACACTATATGATCTCAAATATAAAAAAACATCTGCCAATTCATTCACACTTTGGATTACTGTGGATGGGGGATTGCCTATAAAGCGATTTGTAACTGGCGATGATGTTTTTCCAAACATATCTGAATCTATTCAAACAAATTGTTCATGTGTGAAATATGATTTTTTGGACATAGTTGTGCAAATCTAAAAATTAACATTTTTTACATCAAAAAAAATATGAATTATAATTGGATCCTTTAATTCAAGTCAAATCTGCATTTGAACAAAATATTTTACCACAAAAAATATTTGAGCAAATTTCTAGTCGTTTTAACCTTGTAATAGATGGAATTAATAGAATAGAATCATCTTCTGGTGTACAATTTCCAACAGCATATGTTGATCCCTCTATTGTCGTTACAAATTCTGGAGGAAATTCTTTTGATTATGGAATATTGTTTGCACGAACATTACCTGTACAATTAGATGATAGTTTTCGAGTTGTAATACAAATATCTGCGCCACTTGTTGCATATGGACTAAAAGGCACTATACATGCAATTCTTGCTCATGAGTTTTTACATTATTTGGAACTTGTTCGAAAAGTATCTACAATGGATTTACTTTCTGATGAGATGACTAGTAATCTATTTGAAAATGTGTATTCTGATAGTGAAAAATTGTTTGAACCAAGGGCAGTTTTTAATGATAAAACACTTCTTCTTCATATTACAAAGAAATTCCCATCTGGGTTTCGTGATTTTAAACTTGAGGATAAGACGATAAAATTTTGGATAGATCAAAACCTTCCAATATCTAAAATCTCTTTGGATAGAAACGCCGTGAAATTATCTACTGAATCACTTTCAAAGATTCACTTTGATCCAAAATTATTATCTAAAATAAATGACTTTGAATTAAAAAGTAAACGTATAAGAAAAAAACAACTGTATTAATTGAACTCTGTTAATCCACACTTTCCACATGTATTACGATCTTTGTGCTTTGACATGAATACGCCTTTTCCACATCGTGAACAAGTCTTTCTTTCTTTACTGACTTTTTCCCCATCTACTTTATAGTATTTGTATACATTGGGACTAGACCCTTTTTTACCTGCCATTATTCTTCACTACCTTCTTTCTTTTCTTCTTCATCTGTCTGATTAGCGTTGTCTGACTCTGCATTGGTTTCTTCAGCTGCTTTCTTTGCTTCTTCTTCAGCTGCTTTAACTTTGTCTAAACGTCTGAAAATAGTTGGATTGATGTGTTCTCTTGCTAATTTTTCATCTTCATAAACAAAAAATGTACCTGTGATATTTGTCATACCTGTTTCATTTTTCAATCTAATTGGAACAACTACCTTTTCATTTAAACTAAATTCTTTGGTAACAATGTCTACTGCCTCTGATTTTTTCAATTTACCTCCAAGTCCCTTAAAACTACATACTATTTCTCTTCTTGAAAGTAGTGCATTATTCTCATCTTTTATTGTCTGAATCATAGACATATGCGAAAATCCTTTCTATAGTTCATATAAATCTTAATTGGCTTGTTGAATGAATATGAAGTGAACTAATTTTGGAACGTTACATGCTTCACCTAAAAAACACAACTTATCTTCCAGAACACTGCTCAGATCTCTTGAAAAAATCTAGATTTCTTTCGTCAAAATTATTTGTAAAAATCATGGATTGTCGAGTTTCTACTAATATGATTGAATTTGATGTTTTTTGTGATAAACACAATCTTGAAGAATTTATCATATCTTTAAGCCCGATTGGAAAATTAAACGATGCTACTCAAGTCATTGATCGCATATTGTCTAATAACCATGCAATTGAAGAGGGTAAGCGTTTTTTTAATGAACAGAGATTTTGGGAGTCTCATGAAACACTTGAATCAGTATGGAAAACAACTACTGGTAATGAACGTTCACTGGTACAAGGAATAATCTTGGTTGCTGCTGCATTTGTTCATTTACAAAAAAACCAGAAATCAATATGTCTTTCAATTTTCCAAAGAGCACTAAAAAAATTGGATGTATCAATATCTGAATATCATGGAATAGACATTGAAAATCTGAAAACTAAATTAACTAATTTTTGTAATAACTCTTTTGTAACTACATTTAAGATTTAATGACGTCGATTGCTCTTCGTAATACTTGTGCTCCTTCAATTAATCCCATACTTCCTTTCTTTGCATCTTTTTCAGTATATCTGATAGAACCATCATTTTTGATATAATTTGCAGATACAAGTACTGGTACTGGATCATCACTATGTCCTTTGTTAATGCATGGTGTAGAGTGATCTGCTGAAACAACAACACAGACTTTTTCTGAATCTATATTATCTAATAACGTTCCAAAAAATCTCTCATCTATTTCTTCTATATTCTTGGTTTTTCCAATTGCATCTCCATCATGACCAAATTCATCTGGGCCTTTTAGATGAACATATATTGCATTTTGTGTTTCCATTGCCTTTGCAGCTACTTTTGCTTTCTCTTCATAATCTGTTAATCCTCCAGCTTCAAATGTTTTCATCTTTAATACTTCTGAAATTCCTATCTCTACAGGCATATCGACAATACATGAAAATCTCAATGAATAAATGTCGTTGATAGGCTTGACATCTGGATATCTATTTCCAGCATCTCGTAATAAAATACTATTAAGTAATTTCTTATCATGCTCTTTACGTTTTGTATTTACCGAACTATCTTTCATAATGTTTAATGATTGTTCTGTAAACTCGTTAACCAATTTTGCAGTTTCTCTTGTATTTCCGTTTTCATTTAATGGAAGGCATCTGTCAATCTTCAAAAAATCTGTAACTGCCTTTGCAATGCCCATACCATCAACTCTGGCATATGCAGGGTCGGTGTTTGTAATTTCTGAAGATAACCCCTTATCACTTCTTATTCTGATAACTACTCTATGTCCAATTGTTGGTGCAACAATCACTGAGGCATTAGGATTGGAAAATGTAATTTTATCTTCTATCTCTTTTGAAATATCTTCTGCATCTTGACGTTCAATATTACGTCCTGCTCTTCTATCAATTATTGCTCCTTCTTCATTTAATGTTGCAAAATTACCTCTTAATGCCAAATCTCCATCTTTAAAATCTGCACCAATCCCAATTGCTTCAATAACACCCCTTCCAACATAATCGTCATGTTTGAATTTGTATCCTAACATATTGAATACTGCAATATCTGATTCTGGTGCAATTCCTTTTCCTACTGAAATCACTTCTCCCATTACTCCATTTTTTGCTAATTTATCCAGGTTTGGTGTTTTTGCAGCCTCTAATGGCGTCAAACCCTGAATGTCTGGATGTGGTAAATCGCCTACTCCGTCTAACAAAACATATACAATTCTAATCTGCGATTCTTGATTACTCAATTATTACACGTAAAAAATTTGGGATGTTTAAGTCTTGCACAATTTTTTTCACACTTTTTTATTTTCTCAAAGTTTTTTAATTCACTTGATTTTTAATTTTGTATGGGGGAACTTCGTAAAGATTATGTCTTGGAGCGATCAGTAATTGTTTCCCCTTCTGAAAAAAAAAATAATTCTAAAAAGTGTCCCTTTTGTCCTGGCAATGAATCCATGACTAATCCTTCATTACTGTCACTTGTTTCTAAAGACGGAATGCTACAAAGATTACAAGATAATGATGATTATTTCATTGAAAATTGGTCAGTTCGCGTTTTTGAAAAAACTAATCCTGCTGTTACCATATCTGCTGAAAACTCCTTTAGCGATAGGCCACTCTATAGTGAACCTGCATATGGTTACCATTACATTGTTGTTGCTTCATCTAAACATAAGGATACGTTAGCTACAATTGATTCTGATCAATGGTCAAACATTCTTGTTGTTATTCAAGATAGGCTGAGATGGCTTTATACTCAAAAAGGTGTCACATATGTGTCCATTTTTGTTAATCATGGAAAAAATGCAGGTGATGATATTTTACACCCCCATCTTCATATGATGAGTTTTTCAAATATTCCGCCTACTATATTAGAAGAATCAATTGCATCTCATAAAATATTAAATGAAAAAGGTGTTTGTCCTATGTGTCAAACGATAAATACTGAATCAGGTGGACCTCGACAAATCATTCAGACTGATGGTTTTACTGCATTTTGCCCCTGGGCCCCATCACATCCTTATGAGTTTTGGATTTGCCCAAAAAAACATGCTACCAGCTTTTCAAAAATAACCCAAAAAGAAATCAATGATCTGTCGCTTATCCTACGTTCTACTCTTGGCGGCATGTCTTCAAGTTTAAAGGATATATCATATAATCTGGTTTTTCATTTATCGCCTGAAAAAAAGAACAGTCGTCAAATACATTGGCATATTGAAGTATATCCTATTACTTCTTCATGGTCTGGTTTAGAACGCGGATATGGTATCTTTCTAAACGATACATCTCCTGAAGACGCCGCAGAAATACTAGGTTCTGCTAGTAGAAAGGAATTAGCTGGGTTAGTTGGTATTGAATAAAATAAATACTTTATTTACATATAATTTGGTGAAAAATTAGTGGGTTCAGAAAAATGGATTGCTGCAACGGGAGTTGCACTTTATGTAATGTTTGTTGGAGAAATACTCACTGTATTTGATTTTTTGATTGATCCTGTACGTGAAATTGATCCTGATGCAAAAATTCTCCAATTCATCTCTATTGGCGTTGTTCCTGCAATGATTCTAACTGCAGTATCATTTTTGATGTCTCGTCGTTATGGTTCAAAACAAGTTGGCATGATGATTATTGGAGGTGGAATAATACTACTTGTTGGAATGGGAATTGCATTTACCATGATTGATAGAGTTGATAAAACACAACTAGTTGACTCTGTGATTATTGTACCTCCATTATTCATGGTCGTTTCAATTCCTATAATGGTTGTTGGAGCATTACTGTTTAGAATAAAGAAAAGACCAAAAAAGGAATATTTTTAGGCATGATCAATCCTCATTCCATTTGATTCATGTCTGAATCCTATTCTCTCATAAAATTTTTTCACGTCTTCATTACAATCTAAAATTGTTTTATAGCACTTTTTCTTTTTTGATTCCTCTAATAATGATGTGACTAATTTTATCCCTATTCCCATTCCTTCGTAATCTTTTCTTACCACAACATCTTCAATATGCCCCACGAATCCTCCATTGTGTATGAATTTCTGTTCTATTAACAATGTGGTAGCGCCCACTACTTTTTTGTCATGAATTGCCACAAAAATTATGTGGTTAGGGTTTTCTTGAATTTTCTTGAAAATGTTTTTGGCCTTGATCTTATCCATATCTGATGAATATCTTAAAAAATCTAATGTCTCTAAAAATCCATTCTCTAAATCTTCTTCTCTTATCTCTCTTATTGCGATGTCACTCATTATTTTCAAATTTTACCAAGTTTCTTTCTAAACTCTGAGTTTGCTTTTTCATAAGATTCCTTGTCTCCAATATCGATAAATCCTTTCTTCATTACAAATGAATTTACAATTTTTTTCCTTTGCATTGCTTTTTTTATGACGTTATCCATTCCAAACGGTTTATCCCTTGGAATTAGTTTTAAGGTATCTGGTTCCATTACATAACATCCTGTATTAATCATGGAATTGATAACTGGTTTTTCTTTCCATTCTGAAACTCTGCCAATTTTAGTTGTTGAAATTACTCCATACTTTAGTGTAGTTTGATAATTATACAAACTCATTGTAATGAATGAATTCTTTTTTTTATGCTCCTTGATCATCTGTCTAATATTGAAATCAAAAATTGAATCTCCATAAACGCATACAAATGTGTCATCAATGAATTTCTCTGCAGTCTTTAACTGCCCTGCAGTTGCAAGCGGTTTATTGGCAACGGCGTATTCAATTTTTACGCCAAATCCACTCCCGTCTTCAAAATAATCCTGAATTGTTTTTTTTAGATAACTGACACATAACACAATGTTTTTGATTTCATTTTTCTTTAACCAATCAATTAGATGTTCTAGTAATGGTTTTTCCCCTAATGGAAGCATTGGTTTTGGAAGAAATGTGGTATATGGCTGTAATCTTGTCCCTAATCCTCCGGCTAAAATTACTGCCTTCATAATGATTTTTGGGATAATGACTATTTATGTTGAATTATGATTTGTTATGTAATTAGATTGTTATAATTTTTCTAATTTTTTTTAATACTTTCTGTGGGGAATGACCAAAAACTAAAATCATTGGCTCTTTTCCAAAATCACCTTTATGAAAAATTAAATCAGGTTCAATTTTATTTTTCAAACAAATCTGTTTTACGGCCCATTTAATTGTGGAGTTTTCTTTTTCTTTTACATTCATTGGTTCTTCTTTTCTATCATATTCTATAACGACAAAATTATTTTTTATTGCATTTTTAATTATCTTATCATTATATGAAATATTAATTGCTGATCTTAATTGCGGAAATTTCTTTGATAATTCTAAAACCGCAGTTGCTACGTGTTTTGAGCCACCAAACTTTAACTCGCCTGCAACAATTGCACTAGACTGAGTTTTTACAATTCTGCCTGACACTCCTATAACTTCATTGATATTATTTGCTGCTTTTTTTGCAAATACAAAATTCGTTTGGCATTCTGGAATAAATTTATGAATTGATTTAATATTAATAAAATTCAAAATTGAATTATTTAAATTCTTAAACAATGGATCTGGCTCTGTATTTGCAATTGGATAACCACTCCCTAAACTTTTTGAATTTTCCAATGACTTTACTGTAGCATTCTGTGCATATTTTGCACATTTTTTTAATTCAAAACCATCAACAAACATTTTTGCAACATGTATTGCATAAATGCCACCACTACCTCTTGCATTTACTTTTATTTTCTTCGTTTTTTGAATAGATTTTTTCTTACCATCAAAAATTATGTCTGTAATTTTATCGCCATCAAACTTATTTCCTGTAATGATTACATTTTTTGCACCCATCTCAAAAATTCTTTCTGCTGCCAAAAATGAATCGTTTTTGTTTTTGATTTTAATTCCTGTTATTTTTTCAGCTTCAAATGAGTTTGGTGTGATGACATCTGCGATTTTAATGATTAATCTCTTGTAATGTTTTATTGAATCTGAATCTAATAACTGTCCTCCTGTAGTTGATATAATAACTGGATCTACGATTTTTGGAATTTTCAATTTTACAATCTCTGCATTAACTGTTTTAATAATTTCTTGAGTTTGAAGCATGCTGATTATGATAAAATCAATCTTGTAATCTGTTACAATTGATCTGATTTGATCTTTAATCATCTTTGGTGAAACGATTTGTTTAGAAAAAAATTTTTTTGAATTCTGACTTGTTATTGATGTGATGACTGTAAAGCAGTATCCTCCAAGTGATTCTGCTGTTCTAATATCTCCTTGAATTCCACTACTTGATGATGGATCAGATCCTCCTATTGTTAGAATATTCATGAATTCTCCTGTAAAAGACCATTGTTTAAATCCAGTAAAAACGTAGATTTGTTTGTGACAACGCAAATGGGTGCTGCACGACGCGGTATTGCAACTGATGAGATGAGACAAATTGCAAAAGATGAAGATGTTTCACTTGACTGGTTGATCCCTAAAATTGCTAAAGGTTCAATAATTATCCCTTCTAATAATGTGAGACCACAAAAAATTCATAATGTTGGAATTGGGCATGGATTAAAAACTAAAGTGAATGTGAATATTGGTACATCTACTTTACACGTTGATTTGGATGAAGAAATCGAAAAAGCCAAAACCGCTGTAAAATACCATGCAGATACCATCATGGATCTTAGTGATGGTGGTAATGTAGGTTCTATTCGTAGAACACTTTTAGAAACTGCCCCAATCACTTTTGGAACTGTGCCAATTTATGAAGCATATAATTTTGGTGTAGAACAATATCAAAATCCTCTAAATCTTACTGAGGATGATTTTCTAAAAGCATTTGAAAATAATGTTAAAGATGGCGTTGATTATACAACAATTCATTCTGGAATAACCAAAGATATTGCAAAAAAAATTCTTAAAGTTCAACGTTATGGTGGAATTGTAAGTAAAGGTGGTACTCTAACAGCTGCATGGATGTTAAAATATGATAAAGAAAATCCATATTTGACCCATTTTGATTATATGCTTGAACTTGCACAAAAACATGATGTTACATTTAGTCTGGGTGATGCGTTACGACCTGGCTCCATTTTAGATTCACATGATGAATTGCAAGTACAAGAAATGATAAACATCTCTGAATTAACAAAACGTGCACATGAAAAAGATGTTCAGGTAATGATTGAAGGTCCAGGCCATGTACCACTTGATGAAGTGGCAACCAACGTTAAACTTGCTAAATCTATGATTGGTAACGTACCATACTATGTGTTGGGTCCTCTTGTAACTGATATTGCATCAGGATATGATCATATATCTAGTGCTATAGGCGCTGCAGTCTCTGCAAGCCATGGTGTGGATCTTTTATGTTATTTGACTCCTGCTGAACACCTTGCGCTTCCAAATGTTCAAGATGTTAAAGATGGGTTAATTGCATACCGCATAGCAGCACATGCTGGTGATTTGGTAAAAATACGTGAAAAAGCAATAAAATGGGATAAAGAGATGACTGATGCACGACGAACATTAGATTGGGAAAAACAACTATCACTATCAATTGATCCTGAAAATGCTGCAAAAATTCATAGTAGAACTGGACAACACCCAGGCAATAATGTCCCTTGTACAATGTGTGGTGGTGCATGTGTGTATATCATGCTACCTCAACAAAGAAAATATGATAAAACAGAAGATGAATTAGAGCAAACTACATAAAATCTCTTTTAACTTTGGTACACTTTTGAAATTTGAAACTTCATCTGGAAAAATCCATTTATACTCTGAATTCTCCCAATTTAATCTGATTTTACTAGTTTTTGTTTTAAACAAAAATGGATGAATGTCCCATTCATGATCATTGTACTGTGGTGAACTAACTTTAATTCCAGTTCCTCTTGAAATTAGTTCAATTTCAGAATCGTTAATTCCCAATTCTTCAAAAATCTCAATCTTTGCACGTTTGATCGGCTCTTCATTATTCTCTATTATGCCACTAACACCTGCCCATAAATTTTTCATACTTTTTACTTTATCACTTCTTTTTAGAATCAAAATTTTCTCATCATTTTGAATGAACGAAGTAACTATTTTTGTTGATTGCATTGTTTATTTTTCAACAGTATTCATCATCTTTGTCAATTTTTTATATGATTCTTCTAAATTGACATTTTTTGATAATTTGTCTTGACTTTCTTTGACATACTCTAAAATCTCTTCTGTCTTTGCTTCTTGAGCAGCTGTTAATAACCTTCCAATATCTTTCCAAAATTCTTCACCTGCTCTTCTAATCTCTGGATTTGATACGATGGTTTCAATTAATTCAGCTGATTCTGTCAAAATACTCTCTGTTAGAATTTTTTGTGCCCTAAATGTTGTACCTGCCATTTTCTCAGTTAATGTGATCTTATCATCTTTTGCAAGTATATTTGCAAATGCAATATTCATTAGATGTGTTAATCCTAAAATCACTGCAATTTTTTTATCATGTTCAATTGCATCAATTGTTACAAAATTTGCTTCTGGAAACAATTGCTTTGTTTTAACAAGTTCTTTTTTTGCATCTCTGATAGGTATTGATATGATATTTTTTGAATTAATCTTTTTAGTGCCTGGACCAAACATTGGATGAATACAAAGAGGATTAATCTTTGATGGCATTTTGAGTAATGTAGCTGCAGTCTTTGATTTCTGTGATGAGATATCGATTAAAAATGAGCCTCTTTTCATCTCTTTTGCAATTAATCTAATTACTTCTGGAGTCTTTTTTGTTGGTGTACATAACATAACGTAGTCTGCTTTAAGAATTGAACCAACTAAAGATTCTGCTTTCTTAACATTTTTTATTTTAACCTCGTTTTCTGAATCATATCCTGTTACATCAAATCCGTTTTTCTGAAAGTATTCCGAAAACCAAGTGCCCATTTTTCCACCTGCACCTAAAATTGTTATCGCATCAGTCATAATATCTTCTCAATTTACTATCTAATATGTTCATTCCTTTGATAATTTTTTCTTCTTCAACTCCAGCTGAAATCCTAAAAAATTCTTTATACTCTCCAAAGCCTTCTCCTGGCGCAATTGCAACTCCATCCTCAAGCAATTTTTCTGCCATATCTGTAAAATTTACCCCATTTTTTGACGTTCTTGCAAAAACATACATTGCCCCATCTGGTTTTACAAACTCTAAATTCATCTCTTTTGCCTTTTGAATAATTAATTCCAGTCTTTTTCTGATAATTTTTGAAAATTCCCCTGTATCTGCTTCTAATGCTTTGAGCGCAACATATTGAATTGGTTCTGAAACATTTGTCAAACACAATGCTTGTAATTTTGAAATTTTATCTATAATTTCTCTGTCTGCAATCACATACCCAATTCTATACCCTGTCATTGAATGTGATTTAGAAAATGATTGTGTGACAATACTTTTTTGATAATTATATTCTATAATACTCCTAACCTCCCTCTCTGCATATTGTGAATAAATCTCATCACTTAGAATATACAAATCATTTTCTCTTGCAAGATTAACAATTTTTTCTTGTAACTCATTTGATAGTATTTTCCCTGTAGGATTATTTGGATAATTTAATACAATCATTTTTGTATTTTCATTAATTACCTCTTTAATTACATCAATACTTGGCTCCCAATTATTTTTGATATCTGTTTTCACTCGTCTTACTCTTATTCCTGCATTCATTGCACATTCTTTATATGCTGGCCATGCTGGCTCAATAACGATTATCTCTTCCCCTGGATTCAGTAATGTTGTAATTGATGCAAAAACTCCAAACCTTGCACCTGGACAAACCATAATATTTTCTGATTTGATTTCATCTTTTGTTTTAGATGTTATGTTTTGTGCAATTGCCTCTCTTAACTGTTGAATTCCTTTGACGGGTCCATATTTTCCATACCCTTTATCAAATACCTCTTGTAACGATTTTTTGACTATATCTGATGGTTGCATATTTGGCTCACCAACTTCTAGATGAATTATTTCCTTTCCTTTCCTTTCTAATTCTTTGGCTTTTTGAAAAATTGCCAGATGTGTTTTCTTTTCTGGTAATTGGACTTTGACTGATTCATTTAATAGAAAATTAAGAAATTTTGAACCTATTTCTCTATCCAAATTAATTCTATCACATACTCTGAATACCTCATTTTGTAACTGTACTTCACGAATATTATCTGTAATTTCTACACCAAGTTCTTTTTTTACATGCCCAATTTTTTCTGCAATGGATGTTCTTTTCTTAAATAGTTTGATCATCTCCATTGTAACTTCCTCCATTTCCTCACGGAGATCATCTATGCGTTTCATCTTCTATAATGTTGATTTGATTAAACCACTTTGAATTGCACTATCTGCTAGAGTTAACGCAACCAGTGAATCTACTACTGGTGGAACTCGTGGGACAATACATGGATCATGTCTACCAGATACCTTGATTGTAGTATTTTTCTTTGTTTTGATATCTATTGTATCCTGTTCTATTGATATTGACGATGTTGGTTTTATTGCAATTCTGATTGTTATTGGCATTCCGTTAGATAATCCGCCTAAAATTCCACCTGAATTATTTGTCTTTGTAGTTATCTTTCCTCTTTTAATTGTAAAATGATCATTATTCTCCGAACCTTTCAACTCTGCACTATGAAACCCTGCCCCAAATTCTATCCCCTTTACAGCTGGAATTGAAAAAATTGCCTTACTAATCTCTGATTCAAGTGATGCAAAAATTGGCTCGCCTATGCCTGCTGGAATATTTGTTGAGACAGATTCTACTACGCCACCAATTGAATCTCCCATCTTTCTAATTTTCAGAATATTTTTTTTCATCTCTTCTGCGATTTTTGAATCTGGACATCTTACATCATTTGAATAAATTCTTTTGATATCTTCTTTGTTAATTCTTCTCTTTAGTTCAACATCGCCTATTTTTTTTGTAAATGAATTTGTTTCAATATTTAGTGTTTTTTTAATTAATTTTCTTGCTATTGCTCCGCCCATTACATGAGTTGCAGTTAATCTCCCAGAAAATCTACCTCCTCCTCTAAAATCATTAAATCCATCATATTTTACAGATGCTGGGAAATCTGAATGACCTGGTCTCATTACTGTCTCTAATTCATCATATGCATTGGATTTTTTATCTTCATTCCAAATCACCATGGTAATTGGCGCACCAGTTGTGAATCCTCTAAAAACACCTGAAATAATCTCTACTTGATCTTTTTCTTTTCTTTGTGTAGTGACTGTTGATTGTCCAGGACGTCTTAAATCCAACATTTGTTGTATATCTTTTTCAATTAGTTCAAGGCCTGCAGGGCAACCATCTAATACTGCACCCACACATTTACCATGACTCTCTCCAAAACTTGTCAAAACAAGTCTTTGACCAATAGAATTTCCAACCACTGATTGAATTTATTATCGGTTCTTAATATTCCTACTTTACATTACCATTCACTAATTAAATATAAAAAATAATTAAAAGATGAATAAAACTATCTGACTCATTGTTCCTATCAAAAAATCATTCTTTAATTGAAATAATCTTTCCTCCAGAATTATTCATTTCTGAAATAAATTCTGGAAATGAAACATTGATTGATTCTGGATCCGATACAACACAATCCCCTACATACATTCCTGCAATACAAAATGCCATGAATAATCTATGATCTCCTTGAGGATCTAGATGTGCCCCTCTTAACTTTTCACTAGATTTTAAAATCAATCCATCTTCTTTTTCATCTACTGCTAAACCTAATTTTTGTAATTCATTTGATAAAATTGCTATTCTGTCTGTCTCTTTATACCTTGCATGTTTTACGTTTATAATCTCAATAGGTTTTGATGTTTTTAATGCTAAAATTGCTAATGCTGGCAATATGTCTGGTGAATTCCCCAAATCAAATTTTCCACCATCTAATTTTTCAGGTGATTTCACTCTGATTGAATTTTTCTCTAATGTGATTATTACTCCTAAAATCTCTAAAATATCAATTATTGCTTCATCTGCTTGTGGTAGCTCTCCAATCTTTACTACGATCTCTAATTCATCTCCTAGTAATACTGCAGCTGAAAGAAGTAATGACAAACTTGAAAAATCAGATGGAATTGTAAATGTGACTGGCTTGTATGTCTGAGGTTTGATTATATATCTTGAATAAGGTTTATCTGATTCTACTTTGACACCAAACTTTTCCATTGTAGTAATTGTTGCATCGATATATGGTTTTGAGACAAGTTGATCTTGAACATTAATTGTTAACCCCTCTTCCAATCTTGGTGCAACAATCATCAAAGCTGAAATGAATTGACTAGAAATATTGCCTGCAATTGTGACTTCCCCTCCTTTTATGCCTCCGACAACTGAAATTGGTGGTTTACCATTTGTTGACGAACACTTTCCACCAATTGATTCTATTGCATCAAGAAGAGGCTGCATGGGTCTTTTCTGAAGACTCTCATCGCCTGAAAGAACTGTTTTACCATCTGACAAAACTGCAATTGCAGCTGCAATTCTGATAGTTGTTCCTGAATTTCCTGCATCTATTATGCATCCTTGAACCTTATTTTCTATTGAATTTTTCACGGTTATGCTGCTGTCTGTTTTTTTTATTTCAACGCCAAAATTTTTACAGGCATTAATTGTTGCAATGGTGTCACTTGAAAATAACATATTCTTAATCATGCTTTTTCCATCTGCAAGTGATGCGACAAATGCTGCTCTATGTGAATAACTCTTGTTTGGAGGACATTTTATTTGTCCTGATAACTTTGCTTTTTCTACCTTACATTTCATTTACATCGGCCTTTTTATTATTCATATCTGCAATTATTACATTTCCCTCCATTTCATCAAACACATTTTCAATTTTTTTAATCTCTTCTTTTTTCCCTACTGCTGCAATTGATGGTCCATTACCTGAAATAGATGCACCTAATGCCCCTTTGTCAATTAATACAGGAATGATTTTTGGGTCTGAATCAAGAATAGTAGATGTCGCAAGTCCATTAATCGTCATTGCATTCCAATAGTCTTCATTTTTTGCAATATCCCATGCAGTTTGAAATGTTTGTTTTAACATTTTCAATTTTTTTACATTTCCTCTCTTTCTTTTTGCTGGGATAAATATCACTGCTTGAATATTGTTAGGGCATTTTTTTTTTACAATGATTTTTCTTTTGAAATTATCTGTAACAATAAATCCTCCATAATAACAAGCACATGCATCATCATATGCTCCTGTTATGCTCACTTTAGTTTCAATTGATGCATCTATTCCTGCCTTTAGTATTTGTTCATCAGTCATTGCTGGCCTGAAAATTCTTGAACAAGCCAAAGAAACTGCTGATGAAATTGCACTTGAACTCTTTAATCCATACCCTGTTGGAATATCTGACTCTAACTCAATACGTAACTTTGTTTTATTTAATGAACTCTTTGGGATTATTCTCTCAACAACACTTGCAATTAATCTTGAACTAATCTTTTTTTTATCTACTTCAATAATGATTCCTTTTCCTTCTGTAGCTTCAACTATTGCATGAACCTTTTTTGTAATACCTACCGTTGCACCTTTTCCTGTCGCAATGGCATTAACGATTGAAATTGCTCCATTTACTGTAGATTTTACGATGACCATCTAGAATCTTCCTAATAACGCCAATTTCATTGCATCATAAGGTGCTTTTATTTCATGCCATATCTCAAAAGATCTTATTGCTTGCCCTAATAGCATTTCATATCCATAAATGACATTTGCCCCTTGTTTTTCAGCCTCTTTGATAAACTCCGTTTTGATTGGTCTATATACGATATCATAAACAATGGAATTTTTATCTAATGTCTTAAGTGAAATTGGACTTTGTTCACCGTTTAATCCAATTGATGTAGAATTGATAATTAATTTAAATTTGGATACATCTTCTTTAACATCTCCTAATGAAATGACATTTGCCCTTCCACCTAATTCATTTACAAAATTTATCAATTCTTCTCCTTTCTGAATTGTTCTATTTGCAATTGTTATCTCATTAACATCTTCTTTTACAATTCCAGCTAAAATCGCTCTTGCAGCTCCTCCTGCACCAAGCAAGAGGACATTCTCATTTTTTATCTCTAATTTCTTTTTCTTTATTGGTTCTAAGAATCCATCCATATCTGTGTTATACCCTATAAAATTTCCTTTATCATTTGTAACTGTATTAACTGCACCAATCATTTTACAATCATCTGAAATATCATCAAGAAATTTCATCATCTCAATTTTATGTGGAATTGTGACATTAAATCCTGCTATATTCACTGAACGAAGTGATTCAATTCCTTCTTTTAATTCGCCTTTAGGGATTCTATATGCAATGTAACTACAATCTAAATTACACATGATAAATGCTGCATTATGGATTGTTGGCGATAATGAATGATCAATAGGATCCCCAATTACTGCATAAGTTTTTGACATTTATTTTTTCATTGTTTCTAGGGATTTAACTTCATCTAAACTAAATTGTCCTGGTGCAACTGGTTTACCTAATGATACATATGTGAATGGACTACCTAAAAATAAACAAAGAATTCGTGAAATCCTGCCAGCTTCTCCCATCGAAAATGCAACAAGTTTGATTTTATGATTATTTGAATAAAGTGAAAGAAGCCTTGATGAATCTTGAACAGATTTTGCAATTGTCACAATCTTTACCCATTTGGATTTACTCTTCATTAATTTTAGTTTGGTTTCAAGTATCTTTTTGTTGGGAGTTTTTTTAAAATCATGCCATGAAACTAGGATTTCAGTTTTTGTAGTTTTGATATATCTCTG
Organism: uncultured Candidatus Nitrosopelagicus sp.; assembly: GCA_964344885.1. Lineage (GTDB taxonomy): Archaea > Thermoproteota > Nitrososphaeria > Nitrososphaerales > Nitrosopumilaceae > Nitrosopelagicus. The sequence goes on from CAYFOW010000003.1 coordinate 34,429, forward strand.
AAGACTGTAATTATTTTTTAATGTATTAAATTCAATATCTAGTAAAAATGGATTATACTCTGCAATTAATTTGATAATTGAAATTCTCTCTGTTTCATTTCCCTGAAATACACCACCTTCTTTTTTTGGCCTTAATGTACAAACGCACCTTCCTAAATGATTTTTTATTAATTCTAATGTTTGTGGTACATCTTTTGGTTTTAAAAAATCAAATCTTATTTCTACATAATCTGATTTTTTTAATGACTTTTCTACTGAATCTTTAACTCTTCTGGGTGTATTTTCTGCAATTGACACACATGTTTGCAGTTTCATTATTTTTCTAAAATATACTCATCAGATACTTCCATTCCGAAATGCCTGCCTGTTGCATTTTGAGAATACACCATTACAGTGTCTCCTTTTTTAAGATGAGTCACTGATACTAATTTTCCATCGGGTTTCACAAAACGGATTGTCTCTGCATCTTGTGCTATGATGCCTCCTATTTCGTTCCCTGTCTGTGCTTTTATCATTAGCATTGGTCTTCTTTCAATTTTTGATCTACCAACAATTGCTCTTCTTGCATTTCCTTTAGAATTAAGAATTAAAACTTCTGCACCAGTTTCCATCTCTGAGAGATATTTTGTTGTCCCATCTGGTGATAATGTATAACAATGTACTGCTCCAGCATTCACTCTAAATGGTCTTGGCGATGTAAATGATGAGCCAACTGATTCATTATGTACTAAAAATAGGAAATTTGATCTACTGCCAATTAACATCCCCTCTCCTTTATGTAACATGGATGCTGTATCGACACAAACTCTTTCTCCATCTCCTACTTCTTTAATATCAGTAATCTTTGCTTTAAGCATCTTAAAATTTTTTGTACCTAAGAAAATTGAAATTTCTCTTATTTCATTAATTGATGACGTTTTGAATATCACTCCATCAACTCCTACTTCTAGTATTGAAAACATCTTTCTTACTTCTTCTACGTTTTTTCCAATTGCAAAAATCTGGGTGTGTAATTTATGTAATTTTGCAATGATATTCTCTAGTGGGATAATCTTCCAATCATTTACTTCAACAATGACAAAATCGAGACCTTTTTTTGCAAATTCTAAAATTTTTTCAATATCTTGATTTGATGAAACATTAAATTTCATTCCAATTTTTTTGCTTTTTTGTTTTTTAGTCTGTGGTTTATCTACAATTACATAATCTGCATTACTTGATTGAAAAATTGTTTTTATCTTATTTTTGGATTTGTTGATTTTTTTCGGATCTACAAATACTGTATTAATTCCTTCAGAATCTAATTGATTTAGAAATTTATCTAATCCTGTTGTTGTCTTGGGTGATATTATGAGCTGTTTATTCAATTTTTTTTATCGCTTCCTTTGCAGATTCCTTTCTAAATATTACTGATGCAAGTGCAGTGGATATCTTTTCTGGTGATTTGTGTGCAAAAATATTTCTCCCAAATGTAACGCCTTTAGCTCCTGCAGTCATGGCATCCTCTGTCATCTGTAAAATATCTAGATCTGTCTTTGCTTTGGGACCTCCTGCAATTACTACGGGGACAGGAATACTCTTGATCACATTTGAAAACGAATCAATATCTCCTGTATACATTGTTTTTACAATATCTGCTCCACATTCGGCGCCAATTCTTGCAACATGTGCAACAGTCTCTGGATCATGTGGATCTTTGATATTTTCACCTCTTGGATACATCATTGCTAACAATGGCATATTCCATTTATGGCATTCATTTGAAATAATTCCTAATTGTTCTAGCATTTCGGGCTCTTCTTTTCCGCCTATGTTGATATGTAACGATACTCCATCTGCACCTAATCTTAGCGCCTCTTCTACTGTACCTGTTAGCATTTTTCTATCTGGGAATGATGAAAGTGAAGTACTACTAGAATAATGAACTAAAATGCCTGCTTTGGTTGTTTTCGGTAATGATTTGATAATTCCTTTATTGATAATAACACTTGTAATGCCGTGATTTTCGCATTTATAGATGATTGACTTTGGATCCTCAATTCCCTCAATTGGACCACTTGAAATCCCATGATCCATTGGAATGCATAACATTTTTCCTTTACGCATAATTCTCTCTAATCTAATTTGGTGTCCTGAAACCATTATCCATCTCTTTTTGTACCCTACTTAAAAATAATGTGAGTAACCTAAAATTTTGTCATCATCATTTGTTAAGAATTAAATAATAATCTTGATGTGATTTATCGAACTTTGAGTCAAATAGTTTCACAAATCCATAAAAGTGCTATAGGTGACATTCTTGAGAATTCCCTTAATGGAATTAGGCCATCTGATGATGATTTAATTCGATTATTAGAATCTGATGATGTGCATCTTATGGGTACTGTTGCAGGTCATTTAACAAGAAAGCAATTTGGAAAAAAGGCTTCATTTGTAAATAATATAATTCTCAATTATACTAATGTCTGTGTAACTGATTGTAAATTCTGTGCATTTTATCGTCCCCCAAAACATGATGAAGCATATACTTTGAATATTGAACAATTAGAATCAAGGGTTAAACTTGGTTGGGAGATGTTTAAAATTCGACAAGTATTGATTCAAGGAGGTCATAACCCTGCACTAGGAATTGAATACTATGAAAACGCATTCAATATGATCAAAACTAAATTTCCTCAGGTTGGAATACATGGTCTTTCACCTTCTGAAATTGAAATGATTTCCCGAGTTGAAAAAACATCTTCTAAAGAAATTATATCTAGATTAAAGGATTCTGGTCTACAATCTGTCCCTGGTGCAGGTGCTGAAATCTTAGTTGATTCAGTTAAAGAAATTATCAGTCCTAAAAAAATTGATAGTGATGTCTGGCTACGTATTTCTCAAGAATGTCATGAACTTGAATTACCTGTTTCGGCAACAATGATGTATGGTCATGTTGAAACAAATATTGACATTGCAACTCATCTAAAAAAAATCCGCACATTACAGGAAAAAACTGGTGGGTTTATTGCATTTATTCCTTGGAGTTTTGAACCAAATAATACTTTACTTCAAAAAGAATTTGATGTTAAGTTTGGTGCAGGTGGCATGTATCTGTTAAAAATGATTGCAATCTCCAGATTAGTCTTTCATAATTTAATATCTCACATTCAATCATCCTGGCTTACTAATGGAATTGGAATGGCACAACTGGCTTTACAATATGGTGCTGATGATTTTGGCGGTACATTGATTGGAGAAGAAGTTGTATCTTGTACTGGTTCACGTTCAACAGAATTGACCAATAAAAAAATTATTGATAGCATTCATCAAATTAATTATTCTGCAGAAGAACGTGATAATTTTTACAAACCCATATCTGTTTTTTAAAATCCATATTCATTCCATTTTGAATCAACTAATTTTTTTGTTTCATCGTCTGTTACTATCATCTCTTGAATTTCTCTATTGAATCCTTCTTCTGATGTTTTTTGTGTTGCATCAATTCCTAGTTTTGAACCAAAGTTGACTAATGGTGATGCGGGATCTAATGTATCTGTAGGTGTATTATTGATAATTATTGTATCTCTTGCAGCATCTGCTCTTGTAGTAATTGCCCAAATTACATCATTCATATCGTGAACATTGATATCTTCATCAACTATTATGAAGAATTTTGTTAGTGATAACTGTCCCATTCCCCAAAGCCCCATCATCACTTTTTTTGCTTGCCCTGGGTATCTTTTTTTAATGGAAATTATTGCCATGCCTTGAAACCATGCCGATGCAGGCATTGCAAAATCCACTACTTCTGGATGGAACATTTTGATTAACGGTAAGAATGAACGCTCAATTACTTTTCCAATAAATGCATCTTCAACAATTGGTTTGTTAACAATTGTAGTTAGATACACTGGTTTCTTTCGTCTCATCATACCTGTAAGGGTGAAGGTGGGAAATGGTTCTTTTGGTGTATAATATCCAGTATGGTCACCAAATGGACCTTCATCTCTAAGATCATTTGGATCCACAAATCCCTCTAAAACAATTTCTGCATTTGCTGGAACTTCTAAATCAATTGTCTTGCATTTCACTGTCTTTATTCCTTTTTTTCGTGTAATACCAGAAAACAGGAATTTGTCTAATCCTTCTGGAACGGGTGCAACTGCTGAAAAAATTGTTGATGGTTCACCACCAATAACGATTGCAACTTGAATTTTTTCGTTTCTTTCTTTTGAAATTTCACTGTGATGTGCACCACGCTTATGTTTTTGCCAGTGCATTAATGCATGTGTGCTGTCAATAATCTGAATTCTAAAAACACCTAAATTTCTTATCCCTGAATCAGGATGTTTTGTTACAACTAATCCAAACGTGATAAACTTTCCTGCATCTTTTGGCCATGATTTAAGAATTGGAATTTTATAAAACGATGGTTCTTGTTCAATTACTTCTGTAACTGGACCATCTTTTTCCATTTTTGAAAATGATTCGCTCATCTTAGATAGTTCCGGTAATTTTTTTATTTTATTAAATAATCCATCTGGCATCTCCATCTTTGTCATATCTACAATTCTCTGTCCTATCTCTGTAAAATCCGATGTTTCTAATGCAATCTCTAATCTCTTGATTGAACCAAATGCATTTCCTAAAACAGGCATCTCAAAACCTTTAACATTTTCAAATAATATGGCTGGTCCATTTTCATAAACTACTCGTTTCAATATTTCTGCAATCTCTAATTCTGAATCTACTTCTGTTCTAATTCTTTTTAATTCTCCCGCCTTCTCAAATTCCTCAATTAACTGATGTATGTCTTCAATTGGCACATAATTTTTTGAAAAAAATAGCGTATAAGCTTAACTAGATATGTGTGAAAACAAATGTCTTACCTTGTAGAATCTTGATGAACTTTCTAATCAATTGGAGGCAGCTCACTTTTCTTACCATGTCCGCCTGAACCAAACTTACAGTAGAAACACAAGTCTGATTGCATATGAGTCAATAATACTATCTTAATTGCCCCAATCTTTAAAGCAATTTTTGTTAAAATCTTATACTTGAGCGGCATTGATGGTATTACTTCATTAAGATATACGTCATGATGTTCAGGACAAAACTTCAAAGTTACTTTAGAACTACGATCCCCTGAATCGTTTACTTGTTTTGTAACATTGATTTGTTCTCTGATGTACTCATGTTTTGGGCATGGACAATTTTTACCTCCTGGATGTTTGTATGCAGGAGTATTTTTCCAATCAAAATCTGGAAATTCATCTTCAAAATCATCCATAGTTGAAATATATGATAATTGCTTATAAAACTTGATTAATTTTCTTAAATGAGATTATACACAATGTACTTAAAGCCCAATTCAGGATTTTAATTATTGGTAGCTAAAAAACCAGCTAGAAGTACAAAAAAGGATCTAGAATCCAAAATTGCTGAACTAGAGAAGAAACTGTCTAAATTATCTGCAGGACTAGAAACTACTGCAAAACCTGCTAAAGCTAAAGCAGCAAAACCTGCACCTCAGACAAAGGGAACCCTACCAAAAGGATTTGAAGCAAAACCAGCTGAGAAACCAGCTGAGAAACCAGCTGAGAAACCAGCTGAGAAACCAG
>CAYFOW010000003.1:40131-60722 GCA_964344885.1 uncultured Candidatus Nitrosopelagicus sp.
CTAGTTCTGGACAGGTACAAGTTCAAACTGAAGCACCTCCGCCCCCACCTAAACCTGATGTTACATTACCAAAGGATACTGAAACATCCTCTCAAACATCGTCCACAAAATCTAGGGTACAAGAGCTTGCTGACTATGAACAAGAATATCTTAATAGATTAGAACAACAGAAACAAGAAGCAGCAGAAGCCGCAGCAGAAGCCGCAGCAGAAGCCGCAGCAGAAGCCGCAAAATATGGTACTATGCCAAAAGGTTGGATTCCTCCACAATCTGAAGAATCTAAACCTGCAGAATCACAGTCACCAAATGGTACTATGCCAAAAGGTTGGAAGCCATCCTAACCATTCCTCTTTTAATTTTTATCAGTCTAATTGAATAATTCTAAAACTTCTTTAGAATGACCTTTTGGTTTGACTTTTTCAAAAATTTTAAAAACAATTCCTTTTTCGTTGATTAAAAACGTCCTTCTATTTATGCCCATGTATTCCTTACCCATGAATTTTTTTAATCCCCACACTCCAAATTTTTTCGAAACTCTTGTTTCTATATCTGCTAATAACGTATATGGAATTTTCATTTTTTCACAAAATTTTTTATGTGATTCTACATCATCTTTGCTAATTCCAATTATTTCTATTCCTTTTTTTTGAAATTTATGAAAGTTTTTAGAAAATTCATCTGCCTCAATTGTACATCCAGGAGTAAAATCTTTTGGATAAAAATAAATCACTAATTTCTTTTTTTTATATTCTGATGAATTAACTAATTTGCCATCCTCATTTTCAAGTTCAAACTCTGGTACTTGCATCCCTTCTTTAATCATGTATTTTGTAATTTAATTTCACTATTATCTCTTATCTAAAAAATTTCATTAGCATGTTTTAAATGGAACATAAAATCGGTTGTTAATTATGGTCTCACCACGAGCTTGGCTTGCGGAAGCAATTGCAACATTCGGTCTAGTATTCTTTGGACCATTATCTGTAATTTTAGCTGCTGCATGGTATGGTGATGGTTTGTCTACTGAAGCAGTAATTTTCATTTCACTTGGTCACGGTGGAATCATAGTTTTGATGGTTTATGCCTTTGGACATGTTTCTGGTGCGCATATCAATCCTGCAGTAACCATTCCTATGATGATTACAAAAAAGATTGGTATTAAAGACGGAATTGGTTACATTGGTTTCCAAATAATTGGTGCGATTATTGCTTCTCTATCATTACAAGCATTTTTCCCCGAAATTGGTAAAAAGGTATTCTGGGGTGCTCATGGAGGTCCAAGTGAACTAATTGGTAATAGTATGATGTCTGGATTAGCAATAGAAATTATCTTGACATTCTTCTTAGTTACTGTCATTTTTATGACTGCAGTACACAAAAAGGCACCAAAGCAAATCTATGGTGGTGCAATTGGTGGAATGGTCTTCTTACTTCATTTAGTTGGTGTACCATTAACTGGTGCATCTATGAATCCAGCACGTTCTTTTTCACCTGCAATTGTTTCAGGAGATGTAGGATTATGGGAAGTTCAATGGTTGTATTGGGTTGGACCAATAATAGGTGGAATAATAGCTGGTTTAGTAATGAATTACATCTATGTAAACAAGGCAAGCTCTGAAGATTAACTCCAAACATTTTTAAAAATTTGATTTTGTTTATCAATGGGCTCGTTGCATAGCATGGATAGTGCGAACGCTTGCGGAGCGTTAGGTCGCCGGTTCGAATCCGGTCGGGCCCGTTGATTATCTCAATAATTTTGTTTTATGAATCATCTTTATCATTGATCTTTTTTGAATTTTGATCCCACAAATGCATATTTCCTCTTAACATAAAAGCACCTACAATAATTGCTACTAACCCGCCTACTATGAACACAAATACTTTCTTAACACTATCAATTATTGTCATATCATCTAATTATTTTATCGTGCAATTAAGATTTTTTTTTGATAAGGTACATCCTTGCAAATTTAATTACAAGATTCTCAATAAAATATCATGATAAATGATAAATTAAAAAAATTAATTTCACACCAAAAATTGGGTTTTATTGCAACCATTTCTCCTGATGGCATGCCAAATCTTTCTCCTAGAGGAACTTTTACTGTATTAGATGACACTACTCTATTTTTTGCAAATATCTGCTCTCCTCAAACAATGGTTAATCTTTCTCATAACCCATATGCTGAAATTAATTTTGTAGATCCTTTAACAAGAAAAGGATTCCGTCTAAAAGGAAAATGCACTATTTTACAATCTGGAAAAAAATATGATGAATTGATATCAATACTTCGAACAAATGGTATAAAAAGTGAAATCCAAGAAATTGTCACCATAACTATACTTTCATCAACTGAGTTAATCTCTCCATTATACGACCTTGGATTATCTGAGAATGAAATTAAACAAAAATGGAAGTCTAATTTTTTATCAATGTAAAAAACTAGTTTTTCTGCCGTTCCTCTTCAAGCATCTTTTTTACTATTTCTAATTCTTTTAATGTCGATTGAAATTTCTGATTCATTGAAGCAACTACTGCACTAGCTGCTTCTACTACTTGTTTTTGATTTGATTCTTTTCCTAAACTTGACATTTCTGCTTCGATAAATTTTAATTCTCTTTTTGCTGCCTCAATTTCTTTCTTCTTAGAAACAATTTCCTTTTCAAGATTCTCTTTTTCTTCTTGAAACTCCTTTATCTTTGGCGAATTCATAATTTCATCATCTATCGTCCTGATTTCTTTTTTACGAATTTCTATTTCTGATTTTAGATTATTCAACTCTTTTTTTGATTTTTCAATATCTTGTAGGATAACTTGTTCTTTATCTAATTCACTTTCTAGATGTTTTATTTTCTCTATTTTTTCACTTAACTCATGTGACATTTTATTTAATTCATTTCTTGTATTTTTTCTACTTGTTTCTAACTCGATGAATTTTTCTTCTGCTTTTTTTATGGCATTATTTTTTTCAACCAACTCTTTTTTTGAAATCATTAATTTACTAACTACTGTATCATACTCCTTCTTGACCAATTCAAGTTTTCCTGAAATTGAATCAATGCTATTCTGCTTTGTTATAATGTCTTCATTTAATGATTCAATATTTTCTTCTAACTCTCTGATTTTTTCTTCTTTGTTATCGATGTAATCTTCTTTATTCTTAATCTCTTCTCTAATCTTTTCATTTACATCTTCTAGATCTTCAGATGCATCTTCATTGTTCCTTCCAAAAAATCTCATATTACATCTTTTTGTTCATTTCTTTTTAAGGAATTTCTTATAAAATCCTGTTCCGCCAACGATGAATCCTCCTACAAGTGACATTATTCCTAATTCTGGGTTATCTGGATGAATCGTAGGCGCAATCATTAGTAAAATTGCCCCTAAAATAATTAAAAAATATGAACCGCTTCTTCTTGATTTGTTATGTTCATTATGTGCCATAATATCTAAATATATTCTGAAATCATATCTGCCACTTTTTTCTTTCCTATATCTGAAATAAATGGTCCAATCTTTGGTCCTCTATCTGTAGATAATATGATTTGATATAGAGTTTTAAAAAAATCTCTTGGCGATATATCGTTTTGTTTTGCTGTTTGATAAATTGTATTCTGGATATCTTCTAGTTCTTCTGTGCTTGATAACTTGTTGCTTAACTCTGATAATGCTTTTTTCATAGAGTGGTCAAGCATGATGTCTGATTTCTCTTTCTGATTAAAATCGTCTGCATAATTTCCAGCTAAATTAATTAAATTTTCAATCTCTTCTGATGTTTGATTGATCACTCTATAATCTATGAGCTTTTTTACAACTCGATTGATTCTATCTTCTTGAAAAATCTTGCATAACTCAATTAATAGTCTGTAATTCACTTGCGTGCTAATATTTTCTGGAGGATTTAACAAATTCACATACTCAAATAATCCTTTTAATTTCACTTCCTTTGATTTATTGTCTATCTTTGTTTTATTGAAGAAAATATTTTCTAATTCATTATATTCATCCATCAATGATGGTATGTCATCAAACCCAAGTTCTCTTGCACCTGAAATTCTTTTGAATAATAATAGTAAAATCGTTTCAGATGTTCCATATTTTAACCATTTTTGTGATGTAACAACATTGCCCAGTGATTTTGAAATTTTTTTCCCGCCTTTATCTAAAAACATTTCATATTTGATATGGTGCGGGTGGGGAAAATTCAAAATTTCATCTGAAACCCAATCATTTACTTTAACTGAATCCATGATATCTTTCCCATATGCTTCAAATCGAATATCAAATGCACTCCAACGTGCTGCAAATTCAACTTTCCATGCAAGTTTTCCTAAATCTTTTCTGATGTCTGCTTCTCCTTCATGTTGGCAACCTTTGATAATTTTTCCTCCTATTGTTGTGTCTTGACATTTGTATCTGATTTTCCTTTCATCTGAAATATACTCTGATGCTTCAGCTGTGTAAAGTCTATTGCATTGTGAACATACTGGGAAGTACGGTAAAAACTTCTGATACTTTTCCTGACCTACTAGATCTTCAATTTTTTCTCCTATCTGCTCGCTTTTTGAAAGAATTGTGTGTATTTGCTCTTGTAAAATTCCTTGTCTGTATGTGTCCCTTGCGCGTTTAAATGAATATTTTATTCCTAGATTATCTAATCCATTAAGCAATCTGCTACTCATTTGCATTCCAAATGAATCAAACTCTTCAAATGGATCTGGAATCAATGAAACAGGTTTTCCTAAATGTTCTTCAAGTGAATTAGGAAATCCTTCTGGAATTTTTCTTAATCCGTCTAAATCATCTGAATATGCAATTAGTTCAGATTTATACCCAAAATTCTCTAGTGCAAGTTTTACTCCATATGCTCTTACTGCATCCCCTAAACTGCCTATGTGTGGAATACCTGATGCTCCCAGTCCACTTTCTACATTGATTAAATCTAAACTTCTTCCAAGAGATTTCTCTCTTTCAATCATCTCATATGCTAATTTATCAATCCATGTTCCTTTGCCTATGATTTGCTGCTCAGACATTTTTAATCTAAATTTTTTGCCATATATGGCCCATATAGATGGTATCCAATTTTTTTATAATATTCTCTTGTCCCTACTGCACTTATGATTAACATTTTTTTTGAATCGTTTTCTTCTCTTGCAATTTTTTCTGCTTCTTCGACCAATCTTTTTCCTAATCCGTGATGTTGTGCCTCTTTTTCTTCATGTTCTCCTAATTTGAGTAATTTTCCATATACATGTAGCTCACGAATTATTGATGTCTTTGAATCAATTTCTTTTCTATGTGCATTATTGCTAGGAAACCTTAATCGTAAAAACCCAAAAATTAAATCATCTGAATTCTCAAATGATAAGAAAACCTCTTTTCCATTTGATGAAATGTAATTTTCACGTTTTAAAACTACATCCTTATCTGTACTATTTTTTGATGTTAATCCAATTTCTCTACATCTAATACATTTACATCTGAGACCCTCTTTTTGAAGATTCTTGTGAACTAATTGACGTAAATTTCCCATGTTTGGTCCTGCAATGATTTCTTCTTTTGTCATTTCTCTTTGTACTCTCATTATTCTAACCCATCTTGGAATACTTTTTTTTATTTCTGTGAGAACTTTTATCATATCTTTTTCTGAATATGGTAAAAATTTCCCATTTATGAAATCATCATGCAAAGGCGTATTTTTTAAAACTAATGCAGGATATATCTTGAGCATATCGGGTCTTAATTTTTCATCATCAAACAATCTTTTGAAATCTTTGATATCTTGAGATGGAGTCATTGTAGGTAATCCTGGCATCATATGTGCTACAATTTTATAACCTGCATCTTTTGATATCTGAAATGCATCTATGACATCTTGAAAATTATGTCCTCTATTTGTAATATTGTAGACACGTTCTTGTAAGCTTTGAACGCCAATTTCTATTCTTGTAGTACCATAATTTAACATCTGATTCACATGCTCCTTTTTACAAAAGTCTGGTTTTGTTTCTATTGTAAATCCAACATTTCGAATTTTTGCATGTTCATTTTCTCTTTTTGCTACCTCTAAATCTGTAGATTCAAATCCATTCAAAGTATCATAACATGCTTTTATGAAATTTTCTTGATAATCTAATGGCATAAATGGAAATGTCCCTCCTGCAATTACTAATTCTAGTTTAGATACATCATGTCCAAATCTTTTCAATTTTTCTAATTTTTCTACTATCTGTCCTTTTACTTCGTATTGATTTTCAATTGCAGTCATTACAATTGGCGCCTTTGTTGTATAGCTATTTGGAGAATTAAATTCAATTCCTCCTGGACAGTAAGTACATCTTCCATGTGGGCATGCAAATGGTTTTGCCATTAATGCGATAACTGCTACACCTGATGCAGTTTTAACTGGTTTTTTTAATAACACTTTTTGAAGTAATTCAAATTCTTTTCCTTTAACTGTTGATAAAATTTCATAATTTTTTGGAATCCTTTCAAGCGAATATTTGTTACAAATACGTTTTATCTCGATTTTTGTTTGATTTTTTGTCGGTTCATTAATTTTTAGTAATTCTTGCGAAATTTCATAACATGCATCTAAAAATTCATCTTTTAACATTTACAATACTAAAAATTTCATACATAAAATACTTAATCTTGTAATTATTTTTTCTATGCTTAAAACTATTTTTATTTTGCCTTTTTACTTGCAGATTTTTTATTTATTGTTTTTTGTGAATGCTTTTCATCTAATTCATTTCTGAATTTTTCATTTTTCAATCTGACTAATTCTACTCTGTCTTTAGCCTCTAAATTTGATGGAATCTTTGATTGCTCAACAAGACTTACATTATATACATTGAAAAAACATTGACTGTGATAAACTTCTCTATTTTTGTAAAGTAATTGACTTTTTAACACTCCTTCTTTACAAATATGACATAATCCTACAAAAAGCTCCTGACTTGGTTCATTCTCTCCTGATACAGTTGGCATTATTACACGGATGCAAAATCTGTTTAATTTAAAACTATATTATTTTTCTATCATTTGATAATACTTTTTTTTATCTCTGAATCTCTTTTTTATAATCCATTTTGAGCCAAATTGGTGTGATTATTGTAGTTGCTGCAACCATTAAAACTATAGTTGAATAAACATCTGTTGTTAAAACACCTGACGATATTCCTACACCAGCAACAATGAGTCCTACTTCTCCTCTTGAAATCATTCCTATTCCAACTCGCATTCCTTGTGTTCTGTTTTTTAGGAACATCCACGCAGGTAATCCACAACCAAATAATTTTGTTACAATTGCTACTACGATGATTATTCCGCTTAACATGAGGATATTAAGATCTATTTGTCTAAAATCTACTTGAGCTCCTATTATTGCAAAAAATAATGGTGCGAAAATCAATCCTATTTTTCCCACATAATTCTCAACCTTCTCAAACACCTTTGTTGTAGATAATGCCATCCCTACTGCAAATGCACCTACGATTGGCGATAATCCAATTGAACCTGCTAATGCAGCTGCGCCAAAAAATGATGCAGTGGCGATTCCTTCTACACTTCCCTTTGCTTTCCATAATCTTGGGGTTACAACTTTAGGTATTACTATGATTGATACAATTAGCATTACTGCAAAGAATCCTAGTACTTTTAGAACTGTAAATGTAACATCAAGAACACTGATATCTATTTCTCCTCCACCACCAAATGATGTAACTACTGAAAGTACTGCAATTGCTAAAATGTCATCTACTATAGCAGCTCCAATTATCAGTCTTGCTTCTGGGGATTTTATTTTTCCAAATTCGCTTAATACTTGAATGGAAATTGCAATGCTTGTTGCAGTTAATGCTGTTGCAATCAACATTGATTGAAATGCATCAAAGCCAAATAATTGAAATATTACTAAACCTGAAAAAAACGGTATTACCACGCCTAACGTTCCTACCGTAAATGATGCTTTGCCTCCTTTAAGAAATTCTTTTGGCGTCATTTCTAATCCTGCCATAAATAAAATTACTATGGCTCCGATTTCACCTAATACTCTAATTTCACTATCTATTCTTAGTAATGGTTCTCCATCAAATACTAAAAATGCCCCTAATGCAAATGGACCTATAATCATTCCAGCTAATAATTCTCCTAAAACGATGGGTAATTTTAGACGTAGAAATAATTCTGCCATTAATTTTGCAGCAAACAATAAGATTCCGACTCCGATTATTGTCTGAATAAAGTGTGCTTCTGCTACCATGTCTAATCTAATTTCCTTTTCGTATATTCATAATCTGTTGATTCATTTTGTTTATTAATGCTGTTTAATTATGCAATCTTTTTGTCATTAACAAAAACTCCTTTTTCTGAAATAATCTTGCCAATTTCATATGTTTGTTGATTATTTTTCTTAAAAATTGATTTTATTGTGGAATATTGATTTTCTGGTGCAATTAAACAAAAACCTATTCCCATATTGAATGTCTTATACATCTCTTCATTCTTTACTCCTGCATCTTCAATTAATTTCATTAATGTAGGTGTTTTTGGTAGATTGTCTAAATAAAATCCAGTATTTTTTAATCTTAATAATTTTGTAAATGCTCCTCCTGTAATGTGGGCTAATCCGTGGATATCGCAATTCTGAATTGTTTCTAGAACTGGTTTTACATAAATCTCTGTTGGCTTTAATAATGCATTGCCTAATACCCCGATGCCTTTAATCTTTTGTTTAATTGAATATTTTGAAAGTAATACTCTTCTTGCAAGAGTGTATCCGTTTGAGTGTAATCCACTGCTTTTTACCCCGATTATTATATCTCCGTTTTTAATTTTATTTCCAATAATCATATCTTTTTTTGATAACATTCCTACTACCATTCCTGCTAAATCTAATGAAAATCCATTTCCTGCAATTAGATCAGGCATTATTGCTGTTTCTCCTCCTACAATTGGAACATTAGATCTTTTTGCACCTTTTACTAATCCTTGAACAACTTTTTTGAAAATCACTTGATCATTTCTGTTAGCAGCTATATAATCTACAAATGATATTGGAGTTGCTCCTATGCATATGATGTCATTGACATTCATTGCTACGCAATCAATTCCTACTGTATCATATTTCTTCAACATATTTGCAATCATTATTTTTGTTCCTACTCCATCGGTATGTGTCGCTAGCAATTTTCCTCCAGGTATTTCTACAATTCCTGCATAATGTCCAAAACCATGTTTTATTTTTGCTAATTTCTGTAAACTATGTGTTGATGAAATAATTTTTCCAATTGCTGATTGACTTTTTTTTATCTCTGAAATATCTACCCCCACTTTCTTGTATGTAAATTTCATTTTCCATTTCCTCTGTCATCAATTTTCTTGAATTTCATTTTACATGTACATTCCTGAGTGAATCTTTCTGTGTTCTGTATATTTGTCTGATAATTCTTTAAAATCTACGCCTATTTTCTCTTTTTCTTTTTTTAACTCTGACACATCAATATCCATTTCATATGCTCTATTTACTGCTTCAACTATGGTTGCCGCAGCCAATGGATCTGGAACTTTGTGATTTGCTTTTGCAAGAAGTGTCAAACCTCTAATCTTTCTTAACAAACATTCGTTTAGCAAACCTCCTGGTATTCCTGTTATGAATCCTTGTGGGATCATGCTTATGTTGTTGTCCTCCATCACTCTGCACAAATCTTCTTCGGCTGCACAAAATGCTTTTTGATCATGCTCATCTTTACTTGCAACTCCGTCTAAAATCACGATTTCATTTGAGCCTGTTCTTTCTGCCCAATCTAGTATTGCTGATACGATATCGTATAATCCTTCCATCCTCAATGTAATCTCACAAATTATTGCACAAATACTTCCATCATCTGTTGAATAGAATCTAAATGGATGTCTTAATCTTCCCTGTATGAATACTGTTGATGGTGGTAAATGTTTTGATCTCATATATCCAATTTCATGCATACCTAAATTTTCTATAATATATCCTACCGATAATGGCCCTACTAACCCAGCACCTACAAATCCTGCAAAAATTATTGGACTGTTGTATTTTACATCTTTTATCTCGTGAACTTCTGCTTCTGGAAAATGATGGCTTTGCATCATCGAAATTTTTCTTTTGTGCTTTAATTACTCTTTCATTATTTAGTTTCTATTCAAAAACAGCTCTAACATGATTCTTCCTTTATCTGTGATCGAATATATCATGTTGGACCCTGCTGGCTTTTTTGTGATAAATCCATATTCTGTACATAGTTTCAAATAACTCAAAAACGATTTTTTCATTCTAATTTTTGATCGCATATATAGATCTGAAAATGTCATTGAACAGCTTTTGAGCTGATACAATAATTTCAGTAATGATAAAGTGCTGTAGTCTTTTGCTCTTGCCTTTACTGCATCTAGTATTTCTTCGTCTCTTTCTATGATGAAATCTTCGAATTTGTCTGCAACTTCTAATGGTATGTATGTCAATCTCGCTTTCATACGGTATAGTACGGTATATTACCTTATTAAGGTTTATTTTAATTTAATTGACAATTTTTGTCATATTGCTTATGTAATCATACATAATTGTCTTTGATAATTCAGTAAATCAACGATAAAACGAGTGTTTTAAACAATCATTGAGTGTCCTTTCATTATGGATGTGCTAATCAATGGTCTATTGGCAGCTCTTGGTTTGGGTATGTTATGTGGTGGCGGACATTTCTTAGTTGAAGGCAGTGTGTCAATTGCAAGAAAACTACGTATCAGTCAAATGATAATTGGTTTGACAATAGTTGCATATGGTACATCTACTCCTGAACTTGCAGCTAGTATCGCAGCAGCAGGAAATCATGCAGATTTGATATTAGGAAATGTAATTGGAAGTAATATTGCAAATATAGGTATGGTGATTGGAATTTCTGCAATTTTTACTCCTTTGTTAATTGAAAAATCCACTCTAAAAAAAGAAATTCCAATTATGCTTGGAGTTTCTTTACTGGTAGTACTATTGTCACTTGATAATAAAATTGATATCTTTGATGGTTTTGTTCTAATTTCATCTTTACTTGGATTTACTCTATTTACTTTTAGACGTGCAAAAAAAGAACGTAAATCTCATTCTGTATCTGAAAATGAAACATCAAAATCTTATCTACTATCATCTGGATTAATTGCACTGGGGATGGGAATGTTGTACTTTGGTTCAATTCTTACCGTTGATAACGCTGTAGCAATAGCTCATTCTCTTGGAATATCTGAAATGATCATAGGAATAACTGTGATTGCCATAGGAACTTCACTTCCTGAACTGATCACATCTTTAATGGCAATACGCAAAGGCTTCACTGATATTGGAATAGGCAATATTATCGGAAGTAACATCTATAATATTTTGATGATTCTTGGTGTCTCATCAACTATTGCATCAATTACTGTTACCTCCTCTGTTTTTACTGATTATGCTGTGATGATAGGATTTGCCTTGGTCTTATTTGCAGTACTGAAAATGGGGTTTATTCCAAGGAAATTAGGTGTTGGTTTAATGATTGCTTATTTTGTATATCTAGGAAATATGTTATTTTATTAAATTGAAATAGTATTGACGTTATCTATTCTAATGCTAGGTGTAATTGATGGTGTTGATGCCCATTGAATAACATTTGTATGATCATCTCCTATTGCAGAAATATTTGTTAGTGCTGTTGGTAGATTATGGATAATTCGAACTGATTTTCCTGGTGACTTGATTTGACCATCCTCGATTATTCTAATTCCGCTGCGTGCAGTACACGAAAAATCTCCTTTAATTGGATTAACCGCATATGTATACCATAACCTTCCAATTAGTAATCCCTTCTTTACATCTTTTATCATATCATCTTTTTTTGTTGAATCTCCTGAAATTCTCAAGTTATGTGGGGATGAAATAATATTGGGATTGGAATCCCTACCCATAGGTGTTCCTTGTCTGTTTCCGTTTCCTGTTGGATTATGATCATACAAAAAAGAGTCATTAAGATTCGAGAAAAGATTTTGGAAAATTCCGTTTTTAATTAATTCATTTTGTCTTGTTTGCACTCCCTCATCATCAAAACTCTTACTTCCAATTCCATTTGGAACATGTGGATCATCAATTAAACTAAAAATATCTGATGCAATTTTTTTACCCCTCAAGTCGTTGAAGCAACTCTTTTTCTCTGAATATGTTTTTAAATTAAAATTTAATGCTAGGACAAATGCTAAAATCTCTCCAACAGAATATGGTTCAAAAATAACTGAATATTTCCCTTGTTTGCATTTGGCTGGGTTGATTGATTCAAGACACATGTCTGATGCCTGTTTTCCAATTTTAATTGAATCAAACTCATCTAATGTTCTACAACACATTTGCCCAAAACCTGAAACTGGTATCAATCCTGTATTTGATTCTGCATTTATAATTCCTGAAATATATGTGGATTTATCATTTAGATTAAGTTCATTTGAATTTGCAATATTGAATTCTTCTGTGATGACATTTAGTGAGCCTGAAATAGATGAAACTTTTTTATTTTTTGTAGATTCTACCATCTCTTGTGAAATATCTGAAATTTCTTTAACTGAGATATTTGCTAAATTTTTGTCATATGTTGAATCAATTTTATTTATCTTCTTTTGATATGGAAATGCTTTCCAATGCTGACTTGTTTTGATGAATTCCCATGTTTCTAATGCTTTTTCTAAAACATCATTTGAACTTGTAAAATCAGTTGTCTGAATTGATGAAATCTTACTATCTTTGATAATTCTAATTCCTGCAGATTTTTCTTGATTCTCTTTTATTTCTGCAATCTCTGAATCAGTGATTCTTACTGTTACTATTCTCTTTTTTAAAATAACAACTTCGCATTCTTCAACGCCTCTATTCTTTGAATTTGAAATTATATTTTCTTGAAATGACATATCACTTAGATTTTTTGAATCTAAATTTCTCATTTTTTATTAAATCAAAATACGTTCCAAATTTACTATCCTTGATCCCATCAATTTTCTTTAATTCTTTTGGTTCTTTTTCAAATGATTGAATGATATCATATGTGGTGTTACGTTCTGCAGGAATTCTTCCTATTTGTCTGACTAGTTGGTGTATTTGATTTGGTCTGAGTAATTGCCCGTTTTCAGATCCTGCTGCAGTTGAAATGCTTTCATTAATCAAAGTCCCTCCAAAATCATTTGCCCCCCATGTGAGCAATAACTGTGCCATTCTTGCTCCTTCTTTTACCCATGACATTTGTATGTTATCAATAAAACCATTGAGCATTATTCTTGCAACAGCATGCATTAGCAATGTCTCTTTTGAATTTGCACCATTCTTAATGCTACCAAAAAGATTATGTGTAAACATTGGTGCTTCGGTGTGAATAAAGTTTAATGGTACAAATTCTGTAAATCCGTGCGTTTCTTTTTGAATTTCTCTTAATAGTGCAATATGATTTGTAATATCTGTTGGAGTCTCAATATGGCCAAACATGATGGTAGAAGTTGATTTAATTCCCATCTTATGCGCCATTTTAATAATGTCTACCCAGTTTTTTACACTGATTCTGCCTGGTGAAATTTTATCTCTAATTCGTTGATCTAATATCTCTGCTGAAGTACCAGGAATTGTATCTACACCTGATTCTTTTAATAATGACAAAAATTCTCTTGGTGATACATTTGAATTAGATGCGCCATGGATGATTTCTTCAGGTGAAAATCCATGTATATGGATATCTGGTATTTCTGATTTTATTTTCATACAGATTTTTTGATAGAAATTTCTCTCCAAATTAGGTGGAATTCCTGCTTGAATGCATACTTCTGTTGCACCTAAATTATGTGCCTCTTTTGCTCTAGCAACAATTTCTTTAATTGGTAAAAAATATCCTTCCTCTTCTCTAAAATCTCTACTAAATGCACAAAATCCACACTGTTTTACACAGACATTTGTGAAATTGATATTTCTATTAATTACATAAGTTACTGTATCCCCACATCTCTTCTTTCTCAAATTATCTGCTACTAGTCCAATTAACTGAAAATCTATTCCATCTGCGTCAAAAAGTTTTGTTGCTTCTTCTGCACTTATCTCTTTTTCAGATAATGACTTTTCTAAAATCGCTGCAATAATGGGATCAACATGTCTAAAAATATTATCTATTTTTGCAGTCTGTAATGTCATTTACAAAACTCCCCTTTTACAAACCCTTTATCGTCTTTTATCTCTGAAATCATCTCTTGCAGTCTTGAATTAATCATTTTCATAAACTCTGGATATACTGGAAATCGTGCCTTTAATCTGAATCCTGCATTACTTGAATATCTTTTTACATTATCTATCTTCGGCCATGGGAATTCTGGATTGACCCAATCTTTTGTCACTGGTGAAATTCCTCCCCAATCATTTATCCCTATAGATAAAAAGCTATGAAAATCTTTGGGAGATAGATTTGGAGGAATTTGGATATTCATTTTTGGCATTATAATTCTAGTTAATGCAACAATTCTTTTAAAATAATCCTGATCTGTAGTTGGATGATCTCTCATTTTTGTATCTTCTTTTGGCTGAAAGTTTTGTAAAATGATTTCTTGAATTGTACCAAATTTTTCATGAATCTTTTTTATTACATAAATTGAATCAATTACCTCCTGAATTGTTTCTCCAATACCTAATAGGATCCCTGTAGTAGTTGGAATCCTCAATTTTCCAGCTGTTTCTAAAACTTCAATTCTCTTTTTAGGAAATTTACTTGGGGCAAATTGATGCGGCATATTACTCTCTGATAATCTATTACTGGAATTTTCTAGCATTAACCCTAAACTTGGATTACTCTTTTTTAATTCAATCATCTCGTCTCTTGTAAGATTTCCCGCATTTGTATGTGGGAATAGTCCTTCTTCTAAAATAATTTCTGAACAATGAACTAAATATTCTGCTGTAGATGAAAATCCTTGCTTGTTTAACCATTCTTTTACTAGGTGATATTTATTTTCAGGTCTTTCTCCTGTTACTAGTAATGCCTCTGTACAACGATTCCTTTTTGCAATTTGTGCTAATTCTTTTACCTGCTGTAAACTCATCATTGAAATCTTATCTTGATTAGGTTCTGCTTTGTATGTGCAATATGAGCAAAGATCACTGCATAAATTAATTATATTGAAAAATGATTTTCTAGAATAAGTCACAATATCTCTTTTGTGGATATCTCTTAATTTACTTGCATAATCAAATAATACCTCTGTATGATTTTTTGAATATCTAAATACATCTACTGCATCTTTTTTTGAAATCTGTTTATTTTCAATCATCTTGTTGAATATTTCATTATCTTGTAATGTTGTATTCAATATCCACAACTCACAGCTAGGATGTATTTATCTTTGCGTGATTCTATTCTGATGGTCTTTCATGTAAAATTATAGTGAGGAAAATTAACTTGCCATCTCTAATTATTCCTAATTCCATCTCTTCACCAACTGACTTTTCTCGTTGAAGATGTGTTAAAATATCGCTAATCTTTCTTACTTCTTTTGAATCCACAGATACTACAATATCTCCATTTATTGGATATTCTTTACCATCAATCTCTTTTGTTTCACTTACTCCTAACAACCCCGCCTTTTGTGCTGGACTGTCATCAACAACTGTGATGACTAAAAACCCCTTTGCTGAATCTAGATTTCTAATTTTTGCCAAATCTGGATCTACGTCTCTGCCTGAAATTCCAATCCATGGATGTTTGTATTGTTCTTCTTCAATTAACTTTGGAACTATTTTAGAAAATGTTTTAGAAGGAATCGAAAATCCGACCCCTGTAAATTCTCCAGTCGTTGATTGTATTGCTGAATTAATTCCAATCACTTCTCCGTTCATGTTTAGAAGTGGCCCTCCTGAATTTCCTGGATTAATTGCAGCATCAGTTTGTATTACATCAGGAATTGAAAATCCAGTATCTTGAGATGGTAATAATCTACCGATCTGACTAACAATTCCTGATGTCATTGAACCTGATAATCCAAATGGATTGCCTATTGCTGCAATTCGTTGTCCTACCTGAAGTTTTGAGGAATCTCCGATTTTTAGCGGATGTAATGCAGTAGGGACTTCTTCAACTTTGATAACTGCAATATCGGTGAATTTATCCTCTCCAATCTTTTTTGCCTTGTATGTGGAACCGTCTAAAAATGTGACTTTTATCTCATCTGAATTTTCTACTACGTGAGCATTTGTAATTATGTGACCTTGATAATCAAAGACAAATCCTGAACCTACGCTATCTGAATTTCTTTCATTAGATTTTCTATCCACATCTATCCGTACTACTCCTTCCTCTGAATTTTCAAATAATTGTATTAATGTTAATTCTTTTTTTATTGGGGACGAAATAGATTCTTCTATTATAATGTCCTCTTTATCTACACTGGAAATTTCTGAAACTGTATTTTCTGCAGGGTTTAGTAAAAAAATTACTGCTACAAGAAATATGCCGACCCCTAATATTCCGCTAACAACTCTTGTTGAATTATCCAAGATTATTTTCTATTATTTTTATCTATAAGTTATTCTATACATTAATTGCATCCTGTTTGTGCTCTTTTAAGGAATAACTTCTACCTCTCCATGAAACTGCGTTCTTACTGTTTGCTTGTATTATGCCACTTGCAAATCCTAATACGATAATTAAACTGCCTATTGGACAAAGCATTGCATATTTTGCTCCCACATCCAATCCTCGTGAAGATTCTATTATTGCTGCTGCAAAAATCATACATGATGAAATAATACTTGTAATGAATAATGGATAAAACGTCTCTGAAACTCCCATCATTACCAATGAGTAAATTGTAGCTAGAAATGGGATAAATAACAAAAATAAGACTGCAACAAAAATCCCTATTGCAGTCTTTGCACCTTGTAAGTATAATGGCACCATTAATCGTTTTAATGCATTCCATAGTGTGTTGCTGTCTCTTGCCCAAACTGCATTAATTAGGTGCTCACCTCTTACCATACTCATCTTAAATTTTGATTCTTTTACCTTACTCCCTAATGCTCCATCTTCGATAATTTCATGTTTTACTCCTTCATGTGTTCCAACTGCATCATATATTGAACGCCTTATTATGAAAAAACTACCAAAAAAATAACCTGTCTTTTTTTTTGGATCATTTACTTTTAGTGCTGAAAATCTTGTATGCAAAAACGTTGAAATCATTGGTAATGTTATTCTTGTTAAATTATCCAAACATAACATTCGTGGTATGACTGTTAATGCATCTAATTTCAACGATAGCAGATGTGACACTGATAATGAAATTACGCTATCTGCATGGTATGTATCTGAATCAGTAAATAGTAACAATTCGCCAGTTGCTTTTTGATATCCTTGTATACATGCCCAATTTTTTCCCATCCATTCTTCAGGCTTTTTTTCTGCATTTACTGCAATTACCTTAGAATTTATTTTTGCATATTTTTCAATGATATCTCCTGTTGCATCTGTTGATGAATCATTAATTGCAATTATTTCATAATTTTCATAATTTTGTTTTAAAAGTGAATCAAGGCATTTTGAAATGAATCTTTCTTCATTTCGAGCTGGTAAAATAATTGATACCTTTGGAAATCCATGCGTTTCTTTTTTGAATTTATCTAAGAATGGAGTTTTCCTAAATGATTCTAACATTGATTTAATTAATACTGCCCATGCAAGTGTAACTCCAATTAATGTTATGATGAGAAAATAATTGAAAACTTCTAATCCTATAACCATTGAACTTAACTCTCGACTACTTGTTTTATTGATTGCATTGCCTGTTCAGTACCGTTTCTGATATGTTTTTTTATTATACCAGTAAACATGTTCATCATTCCTGTCATTTTTATCTCCCAGGTTGTTTTCATTATAACTCCTGGTTCATCTGAAATCAATTCAATTGTCTTTGAACCTTTGATAATGCCTTCTGTAAATTGTGCAATTATTTTGTTTTTTGGGAATAAAGTTATTTTTTGCTTGCACTTTGAATCTCTGAATGCAATTATTATCTCTCTTTCTATCTCATTACCGTTTTTTGAAATTGTTTTAGTTTCTTTTGTTCCTTTCCAAAATTTTGGTTCATTATCTAAATCTGATATTACTTCCCAAATTTTATCTTGAGTTGCATTGATTTTTAATTCAACTTTAATTTCTGCCATTGCATATAATCTATAAAATATGCATATTAGTCTTATTTGAAAAATTAATTTGCTAGTGTTTAATGTGATAATGCATGGATAAATTTTTGAGTGAATGTATAGATGATATAAATTCAATTTTTGATGAAAGTATTGACATACTTGATTCTATTGAATCTATAATTAGTGAAAATGATGAAATTGAATCCCTTGATAAAACTGGATTGCTTGAAATGATTGATGATGTTTCACAAAAAAATAAAATTCGTAATGCAGAATCTTCTTTTTTGAAAAGACACTTTGAATGATTTGTAATAATTTTTAAATGGATATTTCTATTTTGTTACATGGCAATAACTTATGATGACTTTAAAAAATTAAAAATTCAGGTAGCTAAGGTGATCTCAGTTGAACCAATTCCTGGAAAAACACGTATCGTAAAAGGAATAATTGAGCTTGAAAATAATAAAACTAGAGATGTTATAATTGGTGGTGCGGAATATTATTCTGTAGATGAATTAATTGGTAAAACTGTAATTGCAGTTACAAATTTAGAGCCTAAAAAAATGACAGGTGTCGAATCTACTGCAATGTTATTAGCAGCTGATGTTAATGACAAACCTTATTGGCTTACTGTTGATGCCTCTGTTCCTTTGGGTTCGCCCATTTTATGATGTACGTCTTATTCGTATTTCATCAGTTTCTTTTCTTCTAATAATGCATGTAAATTATTTACTGATCTATACACGTCTGGTTCTTTTTTTGCTCCTGTACAAACTAATTTCCCTGACGAAAATAGTAAGATGACTGTTTTTGGGTCAAGCATTCTGTGAATTAATCCTGGGAATTGTTCTGGTTCATACATACTTCTTGGAAGGGTTCTAGCAGCTTGCTCAAGATGAATTCTTCCTCCTAAATTAATTGATGCAACTATGTTCTGGATTTCTACAGTGGCATCTTTTTTTACTTTAATTCCTCCTTTTCTTAATTTTTGAACAACGGTTTTTACTGCCTTTTTAGACATATCTTCTGATTTTCCCCCAGTGCAAACCATTTTTCCTGAAGTAAAAATTAACGTTGCAGTTTTTGGGCTCTTTAATCTAAATACTAATCCTGGAAATTGTTCTGGATGATATTCTACATCTGGGAATTTCTTTGTTATGTCGTTGAGGTCCATTTTTTGATCAACTGATGCAGATGCTACTACATTTTCGACACTAATGATGGGTTTTGTCTGTGGCATTATGAGACATTGCCTCATCTCATCTATAATTAAACTACTTGTTAATTGTTAACTGTTCTGTGGATTTTTTTTATTTTTTTCGAATGGTTTAATTTGAAATTCTAGTTTGATTTTATCATGGAGATACCTGAACTTGATTCTCTGTTTAGTATGGATGACTCTGATCCTCTGATGATGCTAGTCTGGATTTTACCTATTATCTTGTTTGTTTTTTATGGACAGCGTATACAATTGATTATATCTGCAGGTGAAATAAAAAAAGGGATAAAAAAATTAGATTCATTTCGTTTAGAATCTAGAGATGTTTTAATTAATTATGTTAATCAAAACTTGAATCCTGTTTCAGGTCATGAAAAAAAATTAGATAACTTTTTTGAATATTTTTCTGTAATGCCTGTGGATACTGATCCAAATGGTATAATGCAAAAAATCAATCATTTAGTACGTTCTAGGGAAGATTTTACTAGACTCCATGTAAAATCATTATTTACTGAAATTGATTCAATTGAACTATCTAAAATTATTACTCTAGTTGAAATCACTACTACTCTACAAACACTTCATAAGACCATACGACATCTTTTCCTTACTGCAAAAAAACAAAATAATTACCCATTAATTGTACCATTGCAAATGATGCTTCCTTTTGTAATTGAGGAGGCAACTGCGTTAAAAGAGGCTATTTCTGCTATTAAACAAGGACAGCCTCTAGGCGATGGTATTGGTCCTATGGTTGTTGGAAAGTTAATGCTTGGTTTGGAGAAAAAAGATGCTGCATTTGAAACGGTATTTGCTGAATCTGAATATAATGGAAGAAAACTTTTCCTTTTAAAGGCAAAAGGACCTAATTCTACAGTTGGACGAACTGGTGATGCAGTTGAATCTTTGATAGAGCAGTTTTCTCCTGATCTTTTGATAATGGTTGATGCTGCACTGAAATTTGAGGGAGAAGATTCAGCTCAAGTAGCGCAAGGTTTTGGTGCAGCAATTGGTGGAATAGGAACTGAGAGATTTAAGATTGAAGAAATTGCTACAAAAAACTCTATCCCAATTTTAGCAATTGTTGTAAAACAATCAATTAAGGAAGCAATAACTTTAATGACTAAAGACATTGCTCAGCAGTCTGAAAATGT
>CAYFOW010000004.1:0-1338 GCA_964344885.1 uncultured Candidatus Nitrosopelagicus sp.
GACCTCCTGGTGAAAAAGGTCCAAAAGGAATTACAGGTGCTCCAGGCGATAAAGGCGATAAAGGTACAATGGGACCTCCTGGTGAAAAAGGTCCAAAAGGAATTACAGGTGCTCCAGGCGATAAAGGCGATAAAGGTCCTTCAGGTATTCGTGGTCCTGTTGGTCTTCAAGGCGATAAAGGTACTCCTGGTGACAAAGGTCTAACTGGACCTGCTGGTCCAATTGGAGATAAAGGCCCAACAGGCCCGACTGGTCCACCAGGCGATAAAGGTGTACCTGGTCCTGTAGGTGAAAAAGGACAAAAAGGAATTACTGGTTCTTCTGGTAGTAAAGGTCTTCAAGGCAATCAAGGCCCTGCAGGTGAAAAGGGTCTAACTGGACCTACAGGCCCACCCGGCGATAAAGGTCTTCAAGGTCCAATTGGTGAAAAAGGACAAAAAGGAATTACAGGCCCACCCGGCGATAAAGGTCCACAAGGCCCACAAGGCCCTGCAGGTGAAAAAGGCCTCACAGGAATCCCTGGTGCACAAGGAGATAAAGGTCCACAAGGCCCACAAGGCCCTGCAGGTGAAAAGGGTCTAACTGGACCTACAGGCCCACCCGGAGATAAAGGTCCCCCAGGTCCTCAAGGTCAACAAGGTGAACGTGGTAATCCTGGAAAACCTGGTGAAATTGGTCCTCCTGGTCCACAAGGAATACAAGGTCCACAAGGTCCCCCAGGAACAATTGGTCCTGCTGGTCCTGCTGGTTCTGCTGGCCCTCAAGGCGATAAAGGTCCTATTGGCCCAATTGGTGCTCGTGGCCCTCCGGGCTCTCCTGGCGAAAAAGGTCCTGCAGGTGGTCTGTCTGATGAGACAAAAACCTTGATTCGTGAATTATTAGAAATTTTAGCATCTAAGGAAGTAATCTCTACTGAAGAACAGATAAAACTAACTAGTCTTCTTTATTGAATGAATTATGAGTCAAAAACCTGAAAAAATAGATTTTAAAATTCTAGATTTTTCTAGATTAGAGCATGATTTTGTTTCATTCAAACTTGAAGACGACACAATTGTGAAAGTAAAAGTTGATCTTGACCGTGTTGGAATTGCTACAAATTACAAAAACCCTGATGGCACTCCTCATTATGCAATTAACACTTCAGTAAAAATGTCGATAATTCCTAAAGATAAAACATTTTCAGTTGAAAAATCTTCTGTCAAGGGGAAACAGTCCTCTCCACCTGGACAGATGTTTAGCTGATTTATTTTTTTTTTAAAAATAGAAAAAGAATTACAATCGTCTTTAGACGACCGTTTGGATTTGAAGATTACCTTCTTTTAGGAGCTGCCTTACGTT
>CAYFOW010000004.1:1438-55669 GCA_964344885.1 uncultured Candidatus Nitrosopelagicus sp.
TTGGAGCTGCCTTTTTCTTAGGAGCTGCCTTACGTTTTGGAGCTGCCTTTTTCTTAGGAGCTGCCTTACGTTTTGGAGCTGCCTTTTTCTTGGCTGCCATGTTTTTTTGCGACTAATGATCACTTTTCTATGGTTAAAATAAAAAAAAATACACTAATTGATTCCAAATTATACACGAATTTTTTTTATTTTTTTTATTTTTTTTAATACACACTTTCTGCTGATGGTCTGTATCCTTGCATCCATTTTACTTTCCCGCATTTGGTGCATTTGTATTTTCTTTTTCTTTTATGAGTAGTTACACTTGATACAAATAGAATTTCTTGTTTTGTTTTTGCAATGCAATACTTACACCATCTTTCTTCAAACATAATTTTTTTCTAATAATTTCTAACTTCCTTTAATCTTCACTATTGTTAATACATCTTCATCAATTAATTCATGTTGTAATCCTACTCTTTGCCCTCCAAATTTTACACTCTTGCCCCATACAAGCGCATATCTGAAATCTTTTTTCATATTTCTGTGTAATTTATTACAAATATCTCCTATTCTATCACCTTTTCTTGCAATTAACGGCTCTTCGTAATCTGTTTCGCCGCCCTTTGGTCGCATGTAAATTCTAATAAAATCTAATTTCTCATAAATCAGATCTTTGAGTTTCTCAACGTTGATATCTGAATCTGCAGAAACAGGAATAACTTCTGTCTTAACCTTGCTTCTAAAATCCTCTAGAAATTCTTTATCTACTAAATCAATTTTATTTAAAATTGTCAATGATTTGGCATATGTCTTATTTCCTGCAAGATAATCGATTAATTGTTCTGAAGTAATATCTTCTCTAATTACTACACGTGCACTAACAATTCCATAGACATTGAGTATCTGTTTTACTAGTTTTTCAGAAATTTTTGTTAGTTTTACTTGTTGAGCAATGGCAATTCCTCCAGATGATGATTTTTCAATCAAAATGTTTGGTGGTCTCTGATTAAGTCTAATTCCAATATTTCCTAATTCATTAATTAACACATCTTCGTGATATGGCTGAAACACATCTAATACAAGTAAAACTAAATCTGCACTTCTAGCAACTGATAGAATTCTTTTTCCAAGACCTTTTCCAGTTGATGCACCTTTGATAATTCCTGGTAAATCTAAAACTTGTATCATAGATCCTCTATGATGTAACATACCTGGAACAACTGTCAATGTTGTAAATTGAAAAGCACCTATTGTTGATTTGGAACCTGTTAATCTATTTAATAATGTGGATTTTCCAACACTTGGTAATCCGATAAAAACTACTGTGGCATCCCCCGTCCTTCTAACATCAAACCCATCATTTTTTACTGCACTTTTTTTTGTTGCATTTGATTCCTGCTCTTTTTTTAATTTGGCAATTTTTGCCTTGAGTAAACCTATGTGGTGTTCAGTTGCCTTGTTAATCTGTGTTCTTGCCATCTCATCTTGAATAGCTTTGATTTTTTCAGGAATTCCCATTCTATACGGTTTGAATTTTTATCTAATATCAACTTGCTTTTGTAAAGTTCTAGCAGCAGTTATTATCTACAAGAATTTTTTGTTCATTAATGCCTAAGACATTTGCAGTTGACATTGATGGTACCATAACTGAAAATGATAGCGGACAAATTCATTTGGCTGCACTTCATTCATTACATCATCTGACAAATCTTGGTCATAACGTAATCTTTGTTACAGGTCGTTCTTCAATTGAAGGGTATTTACTTTCTGTTTTTGGCGGTGTCACAAAAATTGCAGTTGGTGAAAACGGTGGCTGCATTACTTCTGGTCCAAATAATCATATTTTGTTAGGTGACATGACTAAATGCATTGATGCGTTTCATTTTCTTCAAACTAAATTAGATGGTGTTCAAGAAAAATCAGTTTTTCCTAGAATGACTGAAGTAGTTTTACAAAGAACTTTTGATTTGGATGCAGGAAAAAAAACTCTTTCCGATTTTGATTCAGCAATGATACTGTCTGATAGCATGTATGCTTATCACATAAATTCTAAAGGAGTTGACAAAAAAACTGGTTTTCAAGAAGTAATGAGGATGCTTTCTATCTCAGTTGATGATGTTATAGCAATTGGAGATAGTGCAACTGATCTTCCACTTTTTGAGCTTGCACCAACTAGTATTGCATTAAACAATGCATCTGATCTTGTGAAAAATCATGCTTCAATTGTAACTGATGCTGAGGCAGGAGATGGTGTAATTGAAGCATTAAGTAAAATTGTACCTGATATTTCTGAAATGTAATGGTTTACCTGAAAATAATCTCTGAAATCAGATCGAATCTGACAAAAATTTTATCTGACTTAGATGCACCTTCAACTGATTTTGTAGTTGAGACTGCAAAACCTGGATTTGGTGACATTACTTGCAATGTTTCATTTCTTCTCTCAAAACATTTAAAAAAAAAACCTGCAGATATTGCAACTACTATTTCAGAAAAATATCAGAAATTTCTTGGTGGTTTTGTAAGTTCAACTGAACCTCATCCATCTGGTTATCTTAATTTTATTTTGGATAATGCGATGATTAATCAAATTGTTTTTCCTTCTTCAATTAAAAAAAATTATGGCAATCTTGATGTTGGTAAAAACAAATGTATTGTAGTTGAACACACTAGTGTAAATCCAAACAAGGCATTACATATTGGCCATATAAGAAACATCGTCATTGGCGATACTATTTCTAGAATTCTTCGTAAATCTAGTTATGATGTAAATGTACTAAATTACGTTGATGATTCTGGATTACAAGTTGCCGATATCATTGTAGGATTCAAACACTGTGATTTTTCAATTGATGCACCTGATGGACAGAAATTTGATCATTACTGTGGTGATACTGTTTATGTTGAAACTACAAAAAAATATGAGACTGATAAAGAACTTGAATCAAAAAGACATGATGTCTTAAAACAATTAGAAGACGCTTCTTCTGATATCTCAAAATTCTCTAAAGTAATTACGCGTAAAGTTCTAGCCAGTCAACTTGAAACATGCTGGAATATGGGAGTCAGATATGATTGTCTTAATTTTGAATCACAAATAATACATTCAAAATTATGGGAGAAAATTTTTGAAAAGCTAAAATCACAAAATTATATCAAATTTGAGACAGATGGTGACAATAAAGGATGTTGGGTCATTCCATTAAAAGACGAAGATGATAAAATTCTAGTTAGAAGTAATGGTGTTGCAACTTATGTGGCAAAAGATATTCCATATGCATCATGGAAACTCGGACTAATTGATGATCCATTTTTTTACAAACCTTATGTGCCTGAACAACCTGATACCGTATTATATGAAACAACCCTTGAAGAAAACTCATCAAAACTTGATTTTACTGGCGATGTTGTTCTAACTGTAATTGATAATCGCCAAATCAGATTGCAAAAAATCGTCTCTACATTGATGTCTGAATTCAAATCTGAAGGCTCCTATGTGCATCTTGGATATGATGCAGTCACACTGAGCGCTGATAGTTTGAAGATGTTTGGAATTGATGTAGATGTACAACAAAAAATTGGACAAAAAGAAGATGCATCAATTGCCATGTCTGGACGAAAAGGGCTTTACATTAATGCTGATAAGATGTTAGAAAAACTACAACAACGTGTATCTGAAGAAACTAAAAAAAGAAACAATTCACTTGATGAGTCACAAATAGAATCAATTGCAAAAGATGTTGCAGTTGGAACACTTCGTTATGAAATGATTAAGCAAGACCTTGACAAACCAATTACATTTGTAGTCAAAAAATCCCTTAGTCTTGAAGGAGACACATGTTCATACATTCAATATTCTCATGCACGTGCAGTACGAATTTTAGAAAAAGCTGGAATCTCTCCTAACTTTGAAAATCCATTTGACAACCTGACTGAAAAATATGAGCGTGAATTAATCTCTACAATTGCTAGATTTGATGTGGCTGTACGTGATGCTGCACTAAATTATTCTCCAAAAGTTATTGCAAGATATTGTCATGACTTGGCAGTCTCCTTTAACTCATTTTATGAACATGTTAAGGTACTAAATGTTGAAGATTCGCTAAAAAACTCTCGTCTATGCTTGGTTCAGAGTTTTCAAATGACGATTTCTAACGCACTTGATCTTTTAGGAATCCCTGCACCTCATAAAATGTAATTTTTATTTCTATCAGTCATGTGATCTATTTCTGACTGGTCTAGTCAAGCAATCTTCTTACATCTACATTTGACGACTAGAAACATTAACGTCAAATACTAGTTAATCCTGTATATTGTATGTGTGGTGACCCAATAACTGATGTGTTGTATCTTGCCATTCCAGCTGCATTACTAGGTGCTGGTGGACTGTTCTTCCTAAAAGGTAACAGAAAAAAAATAGATGAGATTTTTAGATAAAATGATAATTACCGCATATGATTGATATCAAAACAAACTGGCATAGTTAGGTTATTATCTAAAAGATCATGCGAAATTATTCGTGAGCAAAATTAAACAAAATGACTATGTTTTGTTTTTCTTTAATGATTCAAAAAAATGGCTTGTTAAAATTAAAAAAAAGGAACAACTTCACACTCATATCGGTGTCCTAAAACATGCTGATGCAATTGGAAAAGAATTTGGTTCCAAGCTTTTGACTAACAAAGACAAGTATGTGTATCTTTTAGAGCCTACCACCCATGATTACATTATGAAAATGCAACACGGTACACAAATTGTATACCCAAAAGATCTAGGTTACATTGCTGCTAGAACAGGTCTACAAAGTGGACAAAATGTTGTAGAGATTGGAACTGGTAGTGGCTCATTGACATCGTTTCTGGCAAGCATCGTAAAACCTCGAGGGCGTGTTTACACGTATGATGTAGAGCCTAAATTCATGAAAATTGCTGAAAAAAATATTGCAAAAGCTGGAATGTCAAAATATGTCGTAATGAATGAATTTGATTTTAAGACCTCAAAAAAAATACCACATAATGAAGTTGATCTTGTAGTAGTTGATCTGGGCGATCCCTGGACTGTTGTTCCACAAGCACGAGCCATGCTCAAAGGTAGCGGGGGTTTTATTGCAATCTGTCCTACAATGAATCAGCTTGAAAAACTTGTATCTGTACTAGTTGAAAATGAATTTTCTGATATTGAATGCACTGAACATATCTTAAGAACTATTGAAGCACGCGAAGGAAAAACCAGACACTCATTTCAGGGAATTGGTCATACTACATATCTTGCCTTTGCCCGTAAAGTTTTCTTTGAACGTGATTCTGTGAAACGTAGTACAAAATCAAAAAATTCTACAAAAACCACAAAAGACTAATTTTAAATTAAAAACAAAGTTTATCCATTCCAAAAATTAAGTTGGCATATTGAAATCTACGACACTTTCTACATCTAATGTAAAAAAATTTATTCCAAAAAGAAATCTTTCTTCAAGAAAAGGTGATAACGGTAAAGTTCTAGTTGTTGGTGGAAGCTATATCTATCATGGGGCTCCAATTCTTTCATCCATTGCAGCACTAAGAACTGGTTCTGATCTTGTATACGCATGTGTCCCAAAAATTAATGCTCAATCAACTCGTGCAATATCCCCTAATCTTATTGTAATTCCCTTAGTTGATGGAAAACTAACTCGTGGTGCAGTAAACAAATTGCTTGGCCAAATCCCAAATGATCTGGATTCGGCAACAATTGGAATGGGACTTGCAATTCAAGATAAGGAGGCACTAAAACTCCTAGTCAAATCTTTACTTGATATGGATGTTAGATTATCTCTTGATGCCAGTGCATTAGTAAATTACATACTTCCTTTACTTTCTGACAAAAATGTTGTCGTAACTCCTCATGCTGGTGAATTTGCAAGATTATTTGGACAACTTCCACCTGAATCAATCAAAGAACGCATTGAATTAGTTGAGAAATTCTCCAATGAATTTGGCATCACCATTCTTCTAAAAGGCCCTACTGATGTAATATCTGATGGAAAGAAAACCTATCTGAATTCTAAAAAAACTCCTGCAATGACTGTTGGTGGTACAGGTGATGTTTTATCTGGAATTGTTGCAGGGATGCTTGGCAGAAACAGAAATGCATTGGAATCTGCTTGCGCTGCTGCATTTGTTAATGGGTTGGCAGGTCAACTAGTTCAAAAGGAGTTAGGTCTTCACATGGTTGCAACTGATCTATTAGATGTTCTTGCAAAAGTAATGAAACCATTTGATTCTATAAAATGACTACATCTAATGTAATTTCTTATACGAACAAAAATTTTGATTCATTATTATCTGATCTCAAAGTTTTGATTAGACAACCCAGTATCTCTGCACAAAATTTAGGTATTGAAAAATGTGCTTTATTAGTAAAAGAAATTCTTGAAAAATCTGGAATAACATCTGAACTTCTTTATTTGAAAAAGGGAGTTGCTCCAATAGTTTTTGGTGAAATCATTTCAAAACAAAATCCTGACAAAACTATATTATTTTATAATCATTATGATGTTCAACCTGTTGAACCCCTTGAATTATGGGATGATGATCCATTCAGCGGAAAACAAAAGGGGAATAAAATTTTTGGACGTGGCGCATCTGATGATAAAGGCGAATTAATAACACGAATTAAAGCAGTTGAAGCATTTTTGAAAGTACACGGTGATGTTCCATGCAATGTAAAATTTGTAATCGAAGGTGAAGAAGAAACTGGTAGCGCACACATTGAGCCATTTTTAAAAAAATTCAAAAAGAAATTTTCATGTGATGGCGTGATTTGGGAGTTTGGCTATGTTGATTCTAAAAATCGTCCTATAATTGATTTAGGCATGAAAGGACTGCTATTTGTCGAATTATCACTTAATGAATCGATTCGTGATGCACACTCTAGTCTTGCAGTATTAATTAAGAATCCTGCATGGCATCTTCTAAATGCTGTAAATTCTCTAAGGGACTCTGATGGCCGTATCTTAATTGAAGGCTGGTATGATGAGGTTGTTCCATTTAGTGCCGATGAGATTTCTGTTTTAAAATCACTGCCATTTGATGAATCATCCTTTAAAAAAGAATTTGGCATACATGAATTTGTTGGAAAAAAGAAAGGTCTTGAAATTAAAAAAGCACTTGCAGGAGAACCTACCTGTAACATAGCTGGCTTTGTCTCAGGCTATACTGGAGACGGTGCAAAAACTGTTTTACCATCAAGTGCTTTAGTGAAAATAGATTTTCGTCTAGTACCAAACATGAATCCTCAAAAACAGGTACTTCGACTAAAGCGCCATTTGAAAAAAAATGGATTTGGTGATATCTCAGTCAAAGTATTTCATGGTGAATCTGCAGCAAGAACTGATCTGAATGAACCTTTTGTAAATGATGTAAAAGCAGCTACAAAAGAATCATTTGGAAATTTTTTACTAAGTGTATCAAATGCTGGAACAGGTCCTATGCATGCATTTACAAGTATTCTAAATGCCCCTGCAATATCTGTAGGCTCAACTTATATTTTTTCAAGAATACATTCTCCAAATGAATTCACCAGAACAGATCTCCTCAAAAAAACAACTCACTGTATGTGTCGTATAATGGAAAACTTTTCAAAATCCTAGCTATCTAATTTCTAGGACTGTTTTTCTTTTCTTAACTGCCTTCTTTTCTCCATTCTATCTTTACCTTCATCAAATTTTTTCCTATCTTCATCTGTTTCTAATCTTAATTCTGGAACTTTTACTGGCTTTCCATCTTCTAATGCGACAGTTGTTACAAATGCAGTTCCTGTAGTAGTCCTTGTTCCTTTGATGTAATCCTCAGCTTCTACTTTGATCTCTACTTCCATTGATGAATTACTGACATAATTGAGTCGGGCATTAAGTATTAACGCATTTCCAATAAAGACCGGTTTTAGAAAATTTACATTATCTATGCTTGCTGTAACTGCGTTTGTCTGGCAATGTCTTTGTGAAACTAATCCTGCAACTAAATCAATACGTTTTAGAATCTCTCCGCCAAATACGTTACCTGCAGGGTTTGCATCTGAAGGAAACATTCTGACAATCATTTCTGCTTGTGTTTCTCGTGGACTTTTTGATCTCAAGTTACATAAATTACAGATCCAGTTTAATAAGTTGAGCGTAAGTACTTCATTCTTAGAATCATTCTAGCAATGACTTTTATTCTACTTGAAATCCTTGGTTTTTATGACTGCTATGTATATGCCTGGTGCAACAGCCGTAGGAGTGACTTATGATGGCGGTGTTGTTTTTGCAAGTGAAAAACGTATTGCATATGGTAACTTTTTGGTTTCAAAATCTACAAAAAAGACTTTTGTTTTGACCAACAATGTAGGTGCTGCATGTGCTGGTCTTGTTGCAGATATGCAAATCTTATCACTACAGATTAAGGCTTTGGCAAAAATTAGAAAAATGGAGATAAAACGCGATGTCCCTCCAAATACAGTTGCAAAAATGATGTCAAATATGATGTATGAGAGAAGATATTTCCCATTGTTGACTCAAGTTATTGTGGGTGGTTATGTGGATAAACCCGTTATTTACACTTTGGATCCTCTAGGCTCTGTACTACCTGACGAGTATGCAGCAGTAGGTACTGGTGCTGAAATGGCACTTGGTGTACTTGATCCACAATTCAAAGCAGGACTAACTGAACAAGAGGCAGTTGATTTGGCAGTTAAATCTATACGCGCAGCCACAATGCGTGACTCTTTTAGTGGTGATGGCATTGATGTGCTAGTTATCAACAAAGAAGGCACTAAAGAATTTACTGAAAAAGCAAACTAAACTTTAATCTCTTTTTTAGCTTCCCAAAATTCATCTGATATGTAATGCAAGTTTTTTACCACCTCTCCTTTGTCGATAGTTTTCATCTCTTCGCTGGAAATCACTGCTTTACCTACTCCTAGAAACTTTTTTTGTGATTCTTCTATAATGCAAATTATCTGTTCTTTTTGAAACTCTGAGAACTTTGTAATTCCTGGTCTCATTATATTTGCCCCCTTGCAAACAAATTTGATTGCGCCCATATCTACCATAACATATGGAAATTTCTTTAAAATGCCCTCTTCATCAAGAAACGGAATTATCTGCTCATCGATTTTTATCGCAGTAATTCCCTTACCTGTAATTATAACTCCTCTATCATTGATGTGGTGAAATTTCAGATTCTTAATTTTTGGTAATTCTATTTTCCACTGCTCCTCCATGTTTTTTAGGATAGAATTTGTTTCGCTTTTTGATATGAGATTTGACTTCAATCTTTTCCTATCTCTTTTCTAATGTCTATTAGGTCACGTAAAATTGAACTTGCAGTTTCAATTCCGCCTGCACCCCTTCCAATTATCGTTTGTGTACCTGAATGCTCTGATGTAAATGCAATTGCATTTAATGTACCATTTACGCATAACGGATCATCAACAGGAACCTGTTTTGGTGCAACAACTAATTCATTATTACATGACGCAATCAATTTAATTGCGGTATTGTTTTTTGCCGCATCTTTGATATCTTTTGTAGTTACCTTTCTGATTCCTGTTCTATTTATGTCCGGCAATGTTACTTTCATTCCCATAATCCAATTAGCTAAAATAACTAATTTTGCAGCAGCATCTAATCCATCCAAATCCAATGACTCATCTGCTTCCACATATCCTTTCTTTTTGGCATCTTTTAATGCCGCATCAAATGTCATTCCGTCAGCCATATTTGTCAAAATGTAATTTGTAGTGCCATTAAGAATGCCATCAAATGACGTAATCCTCTCTCCTCTCAAACTATTTTTTGCATAATCTAAAATTGGTGTGCCTCCTCCAACTGTGCCGCTAAATCTGAATAAAACCTGATTGTATGTTGCCAATTCCTGTAGTGATGGAAATGCTAATGCTAAAGGGCCTTTATTAACTGAAATTACATGCATTCCTCTTTTCATTGCAGATGTGATGTGCGTCATACCTGGCTCTGCATCTTTGTAATTGCTGGCAGTTGTTTCTATTAGCACTTCTGCTTCTAATTCATTTATCAGATCAACCCCTGATAGGTTGTTCTTACTTTTTGAATAATTTTTCACAGTATTGTTTTGTCTTTTGGTTTCAAGTAACTTTGTAACATCTATGCCTGATGTATCTACTGCACTGCCTTTGCTATCAAAAACTCCTACGATTCTTGGTTTAAGACCATACCTTGCATACAAATCCTCTGACCTTGATTGAAGTAGTTTTGCAAGACTTTGCCCAACTACACCAAACCCACAAAGTATGATTCTCATGATAATAGTGAAGAAATTGACGTATTAATTTACTTTTAGGCTTGGGAAAATATTATGACTAGTGAAGTTTGATTAAAAATTCTAACCTTAAGGCAAAAATGATAATAAATCAGTGAGTGATATTACTACCTGTTCGTATGTATGTATGAAAAAATGTTCCATAAAATCTACATCATGAATGTCATGAGAATGTGTATTCATTAAATCAATGGAATTATGTGGATGTGCATCAGCAAAAGAGATCAAACTTGTTGCTAAAATACCTACAACTAATATGACGACAAGATGTTTCTTCATATGATAATTTCGTATGTCTATTTTTAAGGTTTAGTGAATCTACACTTTGATGATTTATGGGGATTTCCTACCCATTATGTCAAATTTTCAAAATTTAGAATTGACATGATTGATGATACCTCTAAAATTGATAAAACTAACTTACAATGCAACTAGTTTCACTGTATCCATCTTTTTATCAACAAGAAATCCTTGTGTAATTGATTGTATCTTTTTAGAATCACCATCTAAGAAAAACATCTCCATACACCTATCTCCATCTATTTTATTGTGAAGATGAGTTCTTATCAAATCCTCATAATCGTGCTTTATTCTTGCAACTTGATCATCATACTCATCTGCATGCACCACAATTAATACTGCATTTTGATTTCCTTTTAGATCCATTTTTTGTTTTTCTTCTTGTACAAAAGTTCTGATTCCTGCACGTATGATTTCAGATCTTCCTGTGAATCCCATGGAGTCCTGAAGCTTGTCAAGTTCTTTCAGTATCTCATCATTAAGGGAGATTGAGACAATCGTCATGGATTAACATGTTATTATTATTATTTAAATCTAGTACTGTTTCTTAATAACTTTTACAAATTATATCTCTTTGAATTATTAATGTATAGAATCATACCTCTCATTTTTTATTAAGTTTATATAATGTTATTAATAATTATTTTTTAAACTGGTTAAAATGAAAAGTTCATCAATTATTGCAATAGGCGGTGGAATTGCTGTAATCATAGCTGTAGCAGTAATTATGTCTACAATGTTGGGAGTTTCTGATAATTCGGAAATTTCAGAAAGTACACCTTTACAAAACAATAAGATCCAGGTACTGGCTTCATTTTATCCATATTACGAGTTTACAAAAAATGTAGCAGGTGATTATGCAACAGTTGTTCAATATATGCCATCAGGAATAGAGGCACATGATTGGGAACCAAGACCACAAGAAATTCAGGCATTGAAAGATGCAGACGTTTTTGTGTATAATGGATTAGGAATGGAGCCTTATGTTGATAACATGATTAGTTCAGGTGAATTTGATAATGCTTTGTTTGTTAAAGCATATGAAGGAATTGAACTGATAAAACCTAGTGAAGGACACGAAGCTCATGCAGAAGACTTTGTAGAAGACATTGATCATGTAATTGAAGAGTTTGAAGAAAGTCACATTGATGCAACTCAAGCACTTGTAAACATAGAAGAGATTTTACATGAACATGAAGGAGATGGACATGATCATGGGAATGAAACCATTGAACAAATTGAATCTGTATTACATGAAATAGAAGAAGGACACATGAATGCTGAAGAAGGAATTGAAGAAATTCATCATATTATTTTAGATATTGAAGGCGATGGACATGAATCTGAAGAACATGGACATCATCATGATTTTGAATTTGATCCTCATATTTGGTTAGACCCAATTTTGGTAAAACAACAAGTAAACAATATCCGGGATGGATTGATTGAGGCTGATCCTCAAAACAAGGAACACTATGAACAGAATGCAGTATCCTATAATAAAAAACTCGATGAGTTAGATGTGAAAATTAAATCATCTCTACTATCATGTAAAAAAGATACCTTTGTACCATTCCATAATGCATTTACATATCTTGCAGAAAGATATGATGTCAAAATCATGGCACTTGGTGGAATAGCTCCTGATTCAGAGGCTACTGCTGCAGAACTTGCAGAGTTTGTTGATTTTGTAAAAGATAATGAAATCAAAGTAATATTTGCCGAAGAATTGGTAGATCCGAGATTGGCCGAAGTTATTGCAGATGAGGCAGGAGCAGAAGTTTTACTGTTTAGTCCATTAGAGGCATTAACACCTGAAGAACTAGGGAAAAACATATCATACATCGACAAGATGGAACAAAATATGGATTCTCTAAAGGTGGCACTTGAATGTCAGTAATTAGTGTACTTGAAGTAGAAGATCTTGTTATAGGATATGATCATCATCGTGCAGTAGACAAAATTAGTTTTGATGTACAAGAAGGAGATTTGCTTGGTATTGTAGGCCCAAATGGAGCTGGCAAGACAACACTGTTTAGAGCAATTTTGGGCTTGCAGAAATATTCTGGAAAGATCAAACTATTTGGATTAGAAGATTCGAAATATCGTTCATTATTGCCTTTGATTGGATACGTGCCACAAAAAGTATCTTTTGAGCCAAACTTTCCTGCTAGTGTATATGATGTTGTATCTATGGGAATAATTTCTGATAAAAAACTTGTCAAAGGTGCAAAGCTTGTGCAACAATGTGGTTGTTGTTGGAATCGAATTTACAGTGATCTTGGAAATAATAAAAATAAGATTATTACTGCACTCAAAACAGTAGGGCTTGAATCACTAAAAAACCGAAGAATTGGTGAGCTTTCAGGTGGAGAACTACAACGTGTCTTTATTGCAAAATCCCTTGTCAAAGATCCTTTGTTAATGATTTTAGATGAACCCGTAACAAGTGTTGATGTTGAATCTCAAACCAAATTTTATGAGTTAATAAAAAAAATTAATCAAGAAAATAATATTACAATTGTCTGGTCATCACATGATCTAGATGCGATATCAAAATATGCAAATAGAGTTGCATGCATGAACAAAAAATTATTTTTCCATGGACAAAAGGAAGAATTTTTCTCAAACAAAGATCTTCTCAAAACTTATACTGAATCATCAATGCAAATACACATGCACCATCATGATCATCATTAAGTGAAAAAAATGGTTCTTGAAGCACTATCTTATGGATTTGTTCAAAAAGCACTAATTTCAGGAATTGCCGTTGCTTTAATTTGTTCTTTCATGGGTACCTTTCTTGTACTAAGACGCTACTCATTGTTTGGTGATGGAATATCGCATGTCGCTTTTGGAGGAGTTTCTGTAGGACTATTTCTAGGCGTATTTCCACTTTGGACTGCCTTCATTGTTTCCATTTTTGGCGGAATAGGATTACAAAAACTAAGGCAGAGTACAAAGATTTCGGGTGATGCTGCAGTAGCTGTAGTTCTAGTTTCTGGATTGGCTTTGGGTGTGATTTTGGTAAGCTCCTCTGGTGGTTTTTCAGTTGATCTGTTTAGCTTTTTGTTTGGAAGTATCTTGTTGATTAGTGATGATGACACCATAATGATTCTTGCAATTAGTGCAGGAATTATTGCAACATTACTGGTGATGCAAAAACAATTTCTTCACCTTACATTTAATGAGGAACAAGCTAAAATTGCAGGATTACGAGTGACTGCATTAAACTATGCATTTGTGATTCTTGCGTCTGTAACTGTTGTTACCTCAATGAGACTAGTTGGAATTCTGTTGATATCGGCATTAATTGTGATTCCAAACATAAGTGCGATGATGTTTGGCAAAGGATTCAAGAAAACCGTTGGGATATCTATGGCAATCTCTGTTGTATCTGTAGTAAGTGGAATACTCTTATCATATTATTTCAATATTGCACCCTCCGGAATAATTGTCATGGTTTCAGTATTAATTCTCATAGGTGTGCTATTAGCACGATCTGCTGGCCTCATATCAAAAATAGACATAAAGAAAAAACCTGAAATAACTCATAATAGCTAATACGAAATTTTACTTTTGATTATTTCTTTTCTTTATTTTGTAAACTTGTTCTACTGTTTACGTAAATTAATGATTTTTACATATCTTAACAAAATTTCCAAAGTATTTTGAAATTAAAATTAATGGGGATTTTTTTATGTCGATGATACATTCTCTTGATTTTTTGTTAATGTGAATGGCCACAGCCACAACTGTCATGTCCTGTTTCTTTTGACAATCCTTCTTTTTTCATACAGTTACCACATTTTGTACTCCCATCTGGTGAGAAAAATGTTGTTTCACACACTGTGCATTTTGTACTTGGCATGCCATGCATTTGATTATACTATATTTAATCATCACACTTGTAGTAATTCTTTGAT
Organism: uncultured Candidatus Nitrosopelagicus sp.; assembly: GCA_964344885.1. Taxonomy (GTDB): domain Archaea; phylum Thermoproteota; class Nitrososphaeria; order Nitrososphaerales; family Nitrosopumilaceae; genus Nitrosopelagicus. Next base: position 15,960 of record CAYFOW010000004.1, read on the forward strand.
GATTTCTGAAATGCTAAATACTATTTTGTTTTATTATTTGTATGAGCGAAAAACTCGGAATGACTTTTGTTTCTTTTGAACATTGTGAGCTTGAGGGTGAATGGGCAAATCTAACAGAGAATCATGACTCTGATACTGATTTGTTCAAGTCACAAGAAGATAATGCAAAAATTAACTTAAGATCGTATGATAAAGAAAAAAGCACATACTATATGAAAAAAAATGCAGTGATCAAAATTAGAAATAATGTCTTACGCATTAACAAACAAGATTTTTCTGATTCTGCATAATGAAAAATTTTTAAAATCATTCTCGTGACTTTTTTTATTGTCTGAAAAAATTTGGCTTGGTAGAATTTTTCTAGTTGATGAAGGCGGTTTTGATATTGTAATGCGTTCATTACGATATTACAGAAAACGTTTGAAAAACATTAGCTCGTCTCCTGAATTACGAGATGCACCCATGTTTATCACTACTGTACAAAGTGCTGTTGAAAGTACCGGCCCACAATTAGATGAGTTGATAAAATTATTGCCTTCATGTCTAATTGATTCATCTGTACTAAAAGACCTGGATTCTCAAATTCCTCTAATTGAAAAAGCATTGACATGTTATCACTCTGATATACAAAAATCCCTTGCAGGTAATTCTTATTACTCTAAATTAATTGGAAACTCATCATTTGCAAAAAATGATCTTACATTACTGCCTACTGCCATAACTAAAATCAATCAATTCATGTGACTGTTTTTTCTAATTCTAATGAAACTGAATTAATACAATATCTTAGATTAGTCGGCTTTGGTCCATCATCAAAAACATGTCCTAAATGCGCTCCACAGTTTTTACATGTCACTTCAATTCTAGTCATACCATAACTCTGGTCTTCGGTACATTGTATATTGTCTTCATTTATTGGCTGCCAAAAACTTGGCCACCCTGAACCTGAATCAAATTTTGTATCTGATTCAAATAATTCATTTTTACAGCAAATGCATCTGTATGTGCCGCTATCTTTACAATCATTATATTTTCCAGAAAATGGTCTCTCAGTATCTTTTTGTCTACAGATTTTAAATTGTTCTTTTGTAAGGATCTTTTCCCATTCATCTTCAGTTTTTTTTACACTGCTGGAGCTCATCTTTACTTTTTGTTTCTTTTTTCTTCAGTTCTTTTTTCTGACTCAAACCTTTCTAATTCATATTGATTCATGTCTGCGTATTTGATAATTTTTGAAAGATTTGGATGCACACGCGATATATGTCTAAACATTTCTTGAGCTACCTTTCTATAATCTTGATGCCCTTGTGGTACTGTTCTTAATTCAATTAAATGACATGCTTCTCGAAGATTCATTTGCATAAAGTATGGATAGTTGTATGCAAAATTTACCACGTATTGTGCTTGACTAGGATATTTTTTACTAATCTTATCAAATGCATATTTGGAATTCTGAAGACAAGATGAAAATTCTTTTTCTATTCCTAACTGTTTTACTTCATTTGGTACATCGTAGCCGTGGTTTGTTGTCAGCTTTTGTCTTTCTAAAGTTAACACTCTATGTCTATGAAAATCTCTGAACATACCATAGTTTGTAATTAAATCAAATGTGTACTGTGTCATTTCAAAAGCTCGTGGTGGTCTGTGTCTTCTATTCTCTCGAATCTTTGAAAATGTTTTTATGATTTTTTGCTTTTCTATATCACTGATTTTTTTAACCTGTGCTAAAATTGATTTGTAAGTTGCACCATGTGAATTTTCATACAAAATAGCAGCTATTATTTTGTCTAGTGCCCTTTTCTCTGATTCATAGTCTGCTAAAATCACTTTGTTGCCTTTTTGGTCGGATTTTGTGACTAGTTTTGAATATTTTGCTGACTTTTTGTTGACTGTTTTTAGATAGTTTTGTAGTGCAATTCCATATTTGTCATTTGCTCTTCTGACAAATGACTTGACTGATTTATCCAATTCTGTTTTTATTTTCTGTGCAATGTATTTTTCTTCATCCAAATCTGAGCTAAGCAAAATCGTTAGTAAATACTCAAATGCTCTCCCATTACCTGTAATGCCTACATTAGTCAATGTTGATGCAGGTAACAAGCCTCGTAAAACATCAAGTGCCTTTGCTTTTGTTGCCGCATTGTAAATCCTAGTTGATGCTTTAATGTCGTTTTCATTTTTTAAATTGGAAAATTTTTTCTCAATTCCATCTGAATCTTTAAAATTATAATTTTCTATGGGATCTCTTTCTCTGACAAATTTAATCATGGGGTTGATATTTTTTGAATACACATCAAAATCTAAGTTACATGCTTGAAGATACATGTCTGCAAATCTACTATTCATTAATTCTGGATCTCTGTAAAATTTGTATTTCCCATTGATTTTTTTATCCCATGAAACATATCTTGATGATTTCTCAAGATATGAAAATCCAATTCTTCTATCTTCGATTTTTTTTACTGCAATATTTGATAAACCTTCTATTGCAATTTGTGCACTTCCTAATTCTGCAACTGAATCATCTCCATATTCTAATAAGACTCTGTTGTAGAATTCATCCCCTCTATTCTCATTTTTTAAAAATTCATCTAAGAAAACTCTTCTCATACTTTTATCTGTCCTACTATACCTTGACATCAATGCCCCACGATCAACTTGTCTTGGAGTAATGATTGCAAAAACTGGATCAGATGAATTTGAAAAATGACTCTCTAGGATTTTTTTCTCACTACTAGAAAAATTCTCTGACAATGTTTGATTCTGAATCTATTTGTAATTAATTCTTGTTAAATCACTCATCTAATTTTTTTATTTTTATTAGATCTGTGGTTGATTTTTTCTGAACAGATTTTGCCTGCCATCGTAATAATACCTCTTTGAATTGCTCTGCGTCTAAATCATTTTCTGTATACATTACTGTTGTAATCCACTTTCCTTTCCCAGCCGGTCCTCCAATGGAATTCATCCAAAACTCGCTTGGGATGGATTCAAATGCTTTGTTGTTTGCATCTTTGCCTAACTCTGACCATTTCTTTGAGACAAACTGTAAAATCTGATTTAATTGATCCTTTTCAATCACGATATTTTTATTTTTTTTTAAGAGTTAAAAAATTTCTGTTAATTGATTTTTTTAGGTTAAATTCTACTAACCAAAACCGGTAAGCAATTTTACACCTTATCGGTTATATCAATCGCAAAATTACTGCCTATGAAACAGGAAGTTGAATTCATCGGTAAATCAGTCAAGGACATGTATGGTGCATACATGGGTAAAGTACTGGGCACTGTCACTGAAATTGATGGCAGTATCCAAACCGTTGGAATCGACTGTGGTTCAGAAGGACTAAAGCAGGTCCCATTTGAACAGTTAGTATCTAAAGGGGATGTCGTCATCTATATACCAAAATGGCGTCTTGATTCTCAGAAACTGCTGCGAGAAAAAGGTATGACCCTAAGACGTCTAAAAGCTTTGATGGATATTGTTTCTGAAAACGACGATATGAAAAACGATGCAGAAATTATTCATGAAAAATACAAGTCAAAGTTAATGGATTTGGAACAAACTGAATCCTCTATTAAGACAAAACTTGAGGCCAGACTTGATTCACTTGAGGAACAATCTAAATCAGTCAAAACCCTGATTTTTGATGCCAAGGTTCAGTTTAAGAGTGATGAAATCTCTGAATCCACATTCGAATCAGTGAAGACACACTCCAATAACTTGATTGAACACATCACCCATGAAAAAGCTGAAATTGCCAAAGTCCTTTCACGTATTGCTGACTTGTCATTGGACACTGTCCAGCCCGTTTTGACACCAAAGCAACACATTCAGGAATCTGCAATGACTTATCTGGAATCTGCAAATGGAACTGTAACACAAACATCTCCAGAACAACAATCACCAATGACTACAGAACCATCCCCATCAATATCTGCAGAAATTCCAAATGAATCATCTGAGCCAAGCTTATCTGAATCTGGATATCCTCAGACAAGCTTGCCAGAGCCTCCTGAAGGAAAACCTACTCCTAATGGTCCAGCACCTGAGAGTCCTCAGTCTGAACCAAAGGAGAAAAAATCAGAACAAGAGCCAAGTTCTGATTGGTTAGCAAGGATGGAAGCACAATAGCTTTTTCTTTTTCCTTTTTTCTAAACTAACAAAAAATTAATTCTATTACATCCACATGAACTTTAAAAATGCATATTGTATCATAAAAAATGAATTAAGATGAATGATGTGATAAATGATGTTGGTCTTGGCAATAATGATGATCAAACAAGAAAAACTGCAGACTTTGATCCAATCTCCTTTTGGGATTTAAATGCAAAAAAACTGCATTGGTTTGAGCCTTGGACAAAAACATTGGATTGGTATCCTCCATTTGCAAGGTGGTTTGTTAATGGAAAACTTAACGCTTCTTATAATGCCCTTGATAGGCATTTGGATGATCTTTCTGACAAGGCTGCCATTATTTGGGAAGGCGAATCTGGAGACACTCGAACTATCTCATATCGCGAGCTGTTCTTAGATGTATGTAAATTTTCAAATGTCCTAAAATCTCTTGGAGTCAAAAAAGGTGATCGTGTCACAATATATCTTCCTATGATTCCTGAACTGCCTGTCTCAATGCTTGCATGTGCACGAATAGGAGCAATTCACACTGTTGTTTTTTCTGGATTCTCTTCTAGTTCGTTGCGTGATAGAGTCAATGATTCTGGCTCTAAAATCATCATTACTGCAGATGGTGGATTTCGAAAAGGCAAAGCTGTGAATTTAAAAGAAATTGTAAATGAAGCCGTATCTGGAACAGACGTTCAACATGTGGTAATGGTTGAACATATTATGAGCAAACCTTCCCTAAATGCAATTGATCATCTGTGGTCTTCGCTAATGTCTGATGTCTCTGATTCATGTGTTCCTGAAAAAGTTGATAGTTCTGATCCATTGTTTATTTTGTATACTTCTGGAACTACTGGAAAACCCAAAGGTGTGTTGCATGGCACCGGTGGCTACCTTACTCATCTTTACTCTACGTTTCAATGGGCATTTGACATAAAAAACTCTGATGTGTATTTTTGCACTGCTGATATTGGGTGGGTAACTGGACATAGTTATGTTGTATATGCTCCATTACTTCATGGTGCGACAATCGTTCTTTATGAGGGTGCACCTGATTATCCAAACCCTTCAAGAATGTGGGAGATGATACAACATCACAAAATTACGATTTTCTATACTACGCCTACCGCACTTAGAATGTTTATGAAATTTGGTGATGATTTACCAAATTCTTTTGATCTGTCAAGCTTACGTTTGTTGGGCACTGTTGGTGAGCCAATTAATCCTGAAGTATGGAAATGGTATTTTAAAATAATTGGTCATTCTAAATGTCCAATTATTGATACCTGGTGGCAAACTGAAACAGGTGGGATGATCTTGTCTGCACTTCCTGGTTTGGAAACAATTCCTCTAAAACCCGGCTCTGCTACAAAAGCAATTCCTGGAATTGATGTTGCAGTAGTTGATGATAACGGAAATGAATTGCCAGCAAACACAAAGGGTTCATTAGTTATTCGAAATCAATGGCCTGGAATGTTGTTAACTCTGTGGAATGATGATGCGAAATATGAAAAAGTATATTGGTCAAAATTTTCCGGCATGTATTATCCTGGAGATTATGCTATAAAAGATTCTGATAATTATTTCTGGTTATTGGGACGAGCAGATGATGTTCTAAAAATTGCAGGACATAGAATTGGTACAGCTGAATTAGAAAGCAGTCTGGTTTCCCATAATGATGTTGCTGAATCTGCAGTATGTGGAATACCTGATGAAATAAAAGGAGAATCAATCATTGCTTTTGTCGTCTTAAAAAATAATGCATCTTTGTCACAAAGCGTCCTAGAGTCTGAATTAATTAAAACTGTCAGAACACAAGTAGGATCAATTGCTACAATAAAACAAATCTATTTTGTTAATAAATTGCCCAAAACACGAAGTGGTAAAATTATGCGACGTCTACTAAAAGCAATTGCAAACAATGATGAGGTAGGTGATGTTAGTACTCTTGAAGATGGCGCTGCGGTAAATGAAGTACAATCTGCTTTTGATGAATTAAAGAAATCTCTTAATCAAGAAACTTGATTTAATAGAATCTGTCATTGATTAGCTTTTTTGGATTATTACTCAACTAAATTGAGTTCAGAGTCTTTTATCATAATTGCAAAATACATCAATATGAAAATCAAACTCTTGATTCTTTTTGCAGTCGTTGCTGTAGGATTATACCTATTTCCTGAATCAACTGAGCTGATTTACGATAATCCAACTATAATGAAGTTTTATAATTCTGGTTTGGATAAAATTGATGTCTCACAAAACTCAATTGATAGCGTTGTCGATAAAATGGATGAAAAACTCAATTCTGTTGAAAATTTACTAAAATAACTGCGTTAAAACCAATTATTTGCTCAATTTTACGATCATATTAAAATACAAGAACTTTTTATTTCTGATCGCAGTATGCGGAGAATTTATGGACATATGCTCCCCTTTTGTCCATGAATTCTTCCACTGTTTTTACTTTTAGAACTAGTAATTTTAAAACAAATATGATTTTTGAAAAGTATACTAAAACGCTAAATTTAATTTAAAAAACAAAATCAAAACAAATTATGAAAAAGGAATATGTTGTTAGAAGCATAGATGCTGCATCTGATGGTTCACCTTATGTGACTGTAACTTTATCTTCGAAAAAAGACCTACAAAATTCATCTTCGCAAATGCCCCCTACTGGACCAAAAGTTATGGCATTTAGTAACGTCAATGATGTAATGAAAGATCTTAACAAAATGTTGTCAGGTATGGGAGGTAACATGTCTGGCGCAATGACGTCCATAAAACTTGATATGCATGAATACAAAACAATGAATTTGTCAGTAGGTGATAGTGTATTCTTAGAACTCACCAAAGAAGAAACTCTAGGCGTTTAGAAGAGATATTTTTTTAATCACTTCTTTTGAATTTTAGAAACATATCTTCTGACAACTTTTAGAGGGTCGTCTACTTTTATTCTCTTGACTGAAATCATTTTTGGTCTTTTATTGTGTTTTGTACAATCCGGACATGTATACACTAAACTACGAAACTCATTTGGTGCTCTTGGATTGGATAATAATGCATAATACACTAATCTGCTCCCACAATCAATACAATAACGATTAGTTCGTCGTAATCTTGCCAATATAATTACATGTTGTTTATTTTGTTATTCTTCAGTGTTGAAGATGATGTGTTCTTTTGTAGATTTTTTTTAATCTACGTAACGTGTTTTTTTCAGTTAACTTGCTGCAAAGAATTTGTACTTGTAATTTAATCCACATACTTTTATGTAAATTATGTATGATGATGTACTATGTACTTGGAACAATTAAAAAATCGTCATGAGAGATTACAAAAAGAAGCAATTAAGGTAATTGAAAAGCCGTCGCATCGTGATGAGATTAGACTCAAACAACTGGAGATAGTCAATGAGTGTTTTCACGCAAAACAGATGTATGATCAATACAAACAAAGATTAATGTTGAATATACTTAGGGTTCTCGAAATTCGTGATTAGTATTACTAAAACCACTGCTCCAAAGTATGGCTTCTTTTTTCAAGACTCTTCTTTAGTCTATTCATCGTGGTCTCAATTCTGTCTCTTGAAAAATCCCTTTCTTTTGAAAGATAGTTGATTACTCCTGAATAATCTGTTTCATTAAATTCAATCTTTCCTATTTCTGCCACATCTGAATGAAGAAAAATATCTCGAATTTGTCCAAACTCTACATTTGAAAGCTGTTCTTGAATCTGTGGAATGTCTTCTAATTTCTTATATTCTCTAATCATTTTAAGAGCCGTTTTTGGACCGATTCTATCAAAACCATCCGGATTAAAATCGGTTCCAATTAAAATACCTGCATCGATTAGTTGTTCTCTTGATAATCCTAATTCATCTAAATTTTTTTGTGTATTGATAATTTCTGGTTCTACATCGATGTACGTATTTCTATTTGGAATTTTTCTTCTTCCACTATTGGTAAAATTTCTTACAAGTTTCTTTGCACCAAATAAAATTGAATCATAGTCCTGACTTGCCACGAAATCAGCTTTTCCAATCTGTGTCAGGTGTGCTGCAGTAGCCTCGCCCTCCGATGGTGCCTGAATATGCGGTATACCCATTAAATCCAGAAAATGCATCGAGTCTTCTACCATGCCATCTTGCATTGATGTAGTCTGTTGTGCATATTTTTTTGCAGTCTCCCAATCTTTTTCAGCTTTTGCCTTTTCAAATTTTATAGTTGCTTCCTTTTTGATTTTTTTCCGTCTTTCTACTTCCATTGATTTTAAAGATGGGGATTTACCATCAAAGACATAAATCGGTTTAATCCCTAATGATAGAAAATTCACATTTCTGTATAATAATCCTGTAAGATGACTTGTAACCTTGCCTTTGCTGTCTGTTAGGTGCATTCCTTCAGGTCCTCGAATTATTGCTAAAAATTGATAAATTGCATTATACGCATCAATTGCCACAATTTTTGAAGAAAATGAATCTAGCTTTGTTTTCTCTTTGATTAATAGTGGTTTTAAATTAACTCCCATTTTATATCATCATTTCTCTTTTAGCTGTTTTTTTAAACTGTTATGATTCATGGCATATACAATCACATTTTTCAGAAATTCTATGTGGTAAATGTCGAGACTCTATGTCTGGATGTTGCACTTGATGATTTTCTTTACAGTCTGTACAGTACTCCATACTAATTTAATATGTCTACTTGTATTTACAAAATCCGCATTAATCTAAATCGTTTTGTTAAATTAGGGATTTAATTAAGAATGACTGTCGGGATAGCCAAGCCAGGTTACGGCGGACGCCTCGAAATCTTATACAGGATAGCGTCTGTGCATCGCATGCGGGGGTTCAAATCCCTCTCCCGGCGCACTCACATTCACCTAATCATAAAATATATTGATTTAAAACAAGTTTTACTGGAATGATCAGATATGCAAGATGACTTTTGTGATTTTTGTAAGGGTGCGGGTTCTTTCTCATCAAATGTATGTGTATATTGTAATGGCACAGGTGAATGGAATCAAGCTGCTCAATCTTATCTAAAAAATCATATCTGTCAGTGTATCTTATTGGATAGAAAATTTTGTCCAGTATGTAACAAACCATGTCACCATGATACTTCACTTAATCCAAAACAAAAAATTGATCCTGGAAACGGTGGGATATCTGCAGGTGAATCTTATAATCGTGAGGTTTTAGTTTCCACTGTCATCTGATTGTGTCTCTTCTTCGTCCTGTAATTTCCGTGAACATTCTAACATCTCTTTTGGACTATGTTCACGGATGATTTTTTTACATAATGGACAAATCTGCTCATCTGCATCTGATGCTTCTGGCTTTGACATCATTTCTTATCTATTCAAATTTAGAATTAATGGTTTTTAGATTTTTTGGATATTCTATTAATGAATGATGTTATCACTTCTGAATATCTATGCTGAATCTTATGCTGTCTATTGAAATACTTTTTAAACAACATTAAATCTGATTAACATGGCAAAAATTAGAAAGATCCTTGTACCAGTAGATGGTTCTAATTCATCTACTCGTGCAGTCAAGTATGCTGTGGATCTTGCAAAACCATTGAATGCTAGTGTGTTTTTCTATCATGTGCTTCATTTGCCTGCCCTTGCGGGAATCACTCTTACAAAATCAATGAAAGAGTCTTCTCAGGAAAAGATTGATGCAATCTTGGGCTCTGCAATTAGTATTGCAAACAAGGCAAATGTTTCTTGTAAACAACAAGTTCAAGGTGGTGGAAACTCTGGAAAAAAAATCATTGAATTTGCAAAAAAATTCAATTTTGATTTAATAGTTATGGGTCCTAGAGGCATGAGTTCTGCATCTGAAGCATTTCTTGGCAGTGTATCACATCATGTAATTCACAAATCCCCTATCCCAGTTACTATTGTTAGGTAACTGTTACTCTTTTTTATTTTCTGAATCATCACCTGGTGAATCCTTTGAATCAAACGTTCTACTTGGTCCCACCATATCTTCAGGGTTTACATCCTGATCCCATGTCCCACGATATCCTTTAATCATGGAAATAATTCCTGCAATGATTACGCCTAATGCACCAGAAAACATGATTATCTTGTCCTGTAAAATTAAATCACAGTCTACTTTTGTTGGCGGTGCATCATCATGATAATCAAAACATTCTCCTAACTCCATTTGAACCGTAAATTCATTAAAATCTCCTCCAAACGCAATGATGATAATAAATCCTGCAAAAATCAATGCTGCTCCGATTAGAATGAATCTAATATCGCTCATGAATTGATTCTGTTTTCAGAATATTTTAGGTTTGAGTATTTTTAATCAAAATTCTTATCTTAAAACTATTATAGATATTTTTGACTCAATTCATATAATTTTTTATCATCAATTAATTTGATGTTAATGGATTCTGCCAATTCTTTTGCAGATTTAGTAAAACCATTTGTTGCAATAACAATTCCGTTTTATGCACTAATATTTTATAACTGTGCAATTTCCTGAACTGCTTAATTTGAGACAGGTTTTGAAAAACGTTTTGCTTGAACCGCGGTTTTACAACCCTATTCTGTTATAACTAAATCTGCCTCTGATCTCTCGAAGCTTTTGTTACTTCTGTATTATGTCCAATTTTATCAAATAATTTTCCAAGAAAATGCTCAAATTCTAATCCACTCATAGTTGTTACTTCTGGAATTGAATCATTGGTGATGTTCTTCTTAAATGAGTTTAATTCTAAAAAATGCTTACGCTGCAAGATTTTCCATACACATTATTTTTCCAGAATGGATTTTGCATTTGTTTAGTCATCAGAATTGCTACTTTTGGAATTTTCTTTATTACATTCTTTCTCATTAGATGATATTTTTACCCTTTTGACAGGGATTATAGAACTTTTTTTGATAGGTATAACCGTCCTTGTTTTTGACTGTATTACTTTGGTGCTACTGTCAGTATCTTTAGGTTTGTCTATTTTGACATCTTTTGTTTTTTTATTCTGTCCTAATAGTTCTGGTTTCATAAACATTCTAAATCCATGAAAAAATAATCTATTTGTTTTTTGCTGATTATTCCTTTTTGCTAGTACTATCAGATTGAAAAAATCTTGCTTTGGTCTTGGATTTTGTACTAATTGAAATGGAATCATTTGTTTAAATAATTTCGTCATTTCATCATCATCTACATTTTTTGGAATCTGCTTACCTGATTTGATCTGATTTAACATGGCAATAATCTGAAAAGGTGGTGTCATGTATGTTACACTGCAATATAGAATCAATAACTTGTTTTTTATTCCCTCGTCGGTTTCTTGCATCCAGTGCATTAACACCAAATCTCTTCCCCAAGAATTATCCGGTAACTCTTCTGGAATCTTAATCCCATGCATTTCTCTAATCTCGTTTGCTTTTTCATGCAATCCTAACTTTTCACATTTCCTGATCTGTTTTTCTGCTCTTTCTATATCTTCTAATAATTTATCAATCTCATTATTTGCTTGTTCTAATGGATTCTCAAAATCTTTCTCTTCAAATATCTGCTTTTCTTGCTCAGTATCCGGTATCTCTGTCGTCTCCTCTTGATATGTTTGATTCTGGTCTGAAACAATATCATTTTGCTTTACACGAATAGTCTTTTTGCCTGATAATGCAATATCATGAGTCTTTGAGCTATGTGCATTTGCACCCTTTTTTGATTCAAATTCTTTCTCACATGTTTCACAAAAATACTTTTCAGTTTTTTCAGAATACAAAATGTATGGGTTTTTCTCAAAAATTCTCTTGTAATCTGGATTTGCATTTTTAACCATATATTATCGTTACTGTAAAATACGGTACAGGTACTTTATAAGACTATCGTTGATTAGAAAATTTAAAAAAATCACCAATATAATAAAAAATAACTATTATTTTATAAAAAAACAAAACAAAAACAAAATTTTGTTATATTCTTTATACTTAGTAATGTACACGTAACATATTCCATGAGATATGTGTGTAAAAACTATGGATAAATTTGCTTCAAAACAGGCTGTCAAAAAGACTAATCTATCATAACAAGGATTGAAACGAAGAATATGTACATCAAATTATTCATATAAATATAATTCAGAAAAATTAAACAATAATCTGTGAAGATGGTTGAGATGGTGAGAATCTTTTCTCTATTTTATCTGAAATGAAAATGTAATTTTAAACAATTTGTCAACTTTTCATCTTAAGTTTAATACTTTATCTAATTTAGACAAAATATGCCACAATCATCAGATTATGAATTAGAATCGTTTTTTAGAATTTTCAAAGATCTTCAAACTCAGAAATGTAATTGGTGTTTAAAACGATGCAGAACACATAGTAAAAAATCAGTTCAAAAAATCGTGTTATTAAACTCAATGAGTGCAAGCCAGGATTTTGGAAAGCAAGAAGATTGCCAAAAATACATCCAATCTTTAGTTGATAGAAATTTGATCTTTGAGTCTAGTCCAAATCACTATGACTTGTGCAGCTCTTAAAAATCATCAATTTTACAAACCACTGATGTGAATTTGCATGTATGATTTCCTCTAAAGATTAATACTTTGAAATTAATTTTTTAATATTGAGCAAAATCAAGAATCCACTTTTAGCTGAAAAGGGTCGTATTTCATTTAGATGGACTTGGGAGCACATGGGCACTCTTACCAATATTATAAATGATTTTGGAGAATCAAAACCATTAAAAAATCTGAAACTTGGCATGTGTCTACAAATTACCAAAGAGACATCTGTATTTGCTATCTGTGCAAAAATGCTTGGGGCACAAATTGCTATCTGTAGCGCAAATCCACTATCGACAAAAGACGAAATAGCTTCATTCTTAGATTCTCAAGGAATATCTACATATGCCTGGTCTAATCAAACTGAAAAGGAGTTTTTATGGTGTCAAAAAATGGTGCTGTCTCATCGTCCAGACATAATAACTGATGATGGTGCAAATTTGAGCAAATTGATTCATTCTGATAAAAAATACAATTCATTTAAAATTCTGGGCGCTACTGAGGAGACAACTACTGGTGTAACTAGATTATCTGAATTGTATAACTCTGGACTTTTACAATATCCTGCAATATCTGTTAATAATGCACTAACAAAATTTTTGTTTGATAATCGATATGGGACCGGCCAAAGTACTATTGATAGCTTTTTACAATCTGCAAATCTTTTGATGGCCTCAAAACGAATTGTTGTAGTTGGTTATGGTTGGGTTGGAAAAGGTGTATCTATCAGATGTAAGGGAATGGGTTCAAAAGTCATTGTTACAGAAGTTGATCCTGTAAAGGCACTAGAAGCTCACATGGATGGATTTGAAGTAATGCCAATGTCTCAAGCTGCAAAAATTGGTAACATTTTCATCACCTGTACAGGAATGACTAGTGTTATCAGAAAGGAGCACATCTTAAAAATGAAAGACGGTGTAATCCTGTGTAATGAAGGTCATTTTGATGTCGAAATTAATCTCCAAGATTTATCTGAATTAACAAAACGTACACGTACAGTTCGTAAATTTCTTGATGAACACCTACTAAAAAATGGAAATAGAGTCTTTTTAATGACAAATGGTCGTGTGTCAAATCTTATTGCAGCTGAAGGAAATGCTCCTGAAGTAATGGCACAATCCTTTCTTAATCAAATCTTGTCAATTCTGTATATCTCAAAAAATCATTCATCTCTTCCAAAAAAAGTAATATCTATTCCAAAAGAAATTGATAAAAAAGCAGCATTAGCAACTTTGAGTTTTTTAAAAATTCGAATTGATCATCTCACTCCATTACAAATTGATTACATGAATAGTTGGTAATCAAAAAACATCACTCATTGTACATTTATTTATTAATTAATCATCTCACAAATTGTCATGGATAAATGGGCAGATTATGTCATAACTGCAGTTAGACGCGGCCCTGGTGTAGCTGAGATCTCTAAAATTCAACAGCATGAAGATAGAGGGGATGCTTTAGGCGATCCAGTAATTGTTGAGAAAAATGAAGTTGCAAAAAATATTCGCAAAGGCAGATCATACATGACATTGTACAAAGTATCTGAAACTGATTGGAGACCTGGAGATGCTGTAACTACTATCAAGATTAATGGAAAATCATATCTTAGAATTGATAGAAATAAGGTAGACAGTGATAATCTTGGAACTCTACCTGAAATTACTCCATAATTGCTTTAAGATTTTTTAGTGAATTTGCATAAAATGCTTGAATAAAATCACAAAATTCATCAAATTCCTTTTTTGACATTTTTTTACTATTAAAGTATGATTTCCATGTCATCTTTACTGAATTTTTTGTAACTGACTCAAGCGAAATATTTGCACAATATGCCCTGAGTGGTAATCCACTTACTGCAATATATGAAAATGAATCGCCTTTTTTCCAATCAACGATGTGCTCTTCAATAATGTTTTTGTCTTGAAATCTTAGCTCCCTTATTGCACCAATGCCTGTTTTTTTGTTTGTCAAAAAAGTCGTTTTATCCATGCCTTCTAACCACTCCAGTCCTATTATGTTGGAAATTTTCTTCCAAACTACCTGCTTTGGTCTTTTAATTATGATGGATTTTTTTGCTATACTGCTAAAATACGATTTTTGAGATTTCATTAGTTTACCAGATAATCATTCATCTTTTAAATTTTAGCAAGTCTAACACATTTTAACTGATATTGTGTGTGATTAATTATGGTGTTTGGTTGGGGAAAAAAGAAAAAACAAGAACCTGAAACTGTAAAACAAGATGCTGTTTCAAATGAAATTCAATTATCTGATGTCATGCCGATACTTGATGATATCAAAAATATTAGAATGAAGACTATTGCTGCACAAGTCAAAACTTTTAGAAATAAAATTGATTCTGAATGCAAACGTGTACTGGAAATTGCAAATGAATTGGATGCTGATAATCTCAAAGTAGATGATATTGATATACACCTCAAAATTTTAGTTGTTCGAGGAAAAAAAGATGTTGTATCTACAATTAAAAAAGAATGTGATGTAAATTTCCCACAAATCGAATCATATGATGATGTTGTAGCTTTTAGTAAGATTGCAAATAGGATGTTAAAACGTCTGGGTGATGTGCTTGGAAAACATTCTAGTGTAATTCATATTTTTGCAAAAAAATATGCCCAAAAACTAAAAGACGATCTTTCTGAATTAAATGAAAACTTTGATGATGTAAAATTACTAATTGAGAATTTTTCAAATGTTGAATCCACTGCCCAAGAAATAGACTCTAAAATTAACTCATATCATCAAACAGTACAATTAATTCAAAAACAAACCAAAACCATATCTGAATTAACTGATGCAGTATCTGAACTAGACTCTCAAATTGTAAATACATCTGAACGCATTGAATCAATCAAATCTAGTCAAGACTATTTGGAATTTATAAAAATAAGTGAAAAACTTGATTCTCTTTTACCTGAAAAATCCAAAATTGTCTCTGTCATTCAGGATCAATTCACAAAGATCTCTCGTCCACTAAACAAGTTTCTTAATGCATCATCACTTGGAAAAGAACAATTTTTAATTTTACAAACTCTATCACAATCGCCATTTGATGCACTCACAGCTCAAAATCAATCCACCATCAAAGAACTGCTTGATTCAATTACTACTGGGGTGACCTCTGGCTCAGTATCTGTGAAAGATATTGATAAATCTGTATCACAAATCAAAGAAACCCAATCGTTGATTGACTCATTTACAAAATCAGTTACTGAATTTAATGAAAAAAAATCCGACCTTGAAAAACAATTAGGACAATTTGATAATTCTGAACTGCATCTCAAAGAAAAAGAACTAGAAAAACATTCTGAAAACAAATCTTTTTCAGAATCAAAAATTACAAAATTAAATGCACAGATTTCTGAATTAAAACAGGAATTGCCTGAAATCATCTCATACATTGAAAAACATCTTGGAAAAATCTCTGCAGTTCAATATGAAATAAAACGTGAAACCCAAGATGCTGTTTAAGACAAAAAAGTTTGAACGCAAGGTAACTCTGACTAAGGATGTCTCTGATAGTATAATCTCCTTTTGTAAGATGAATCATCCAAATGAAGGAATACTCATCTTAAAGGGAAAATCAAAAAATGGTCATATCACGGTGACTTCACTGGAAATCCCGCCTTTTTCACATACTGGTCCTACATTTGCTGGATTTCCTCATTCATTTCTGCCCTTGGATTTTGATCATGTTGGAATTGTACATTCTCATCCAGTAGGTTCTGCTGAGCCATCAGTTACAGATCTGCATAATTTCTTTGGTCTAGTATCACTAATTGTAAAATCTCCCTACAATGATGAGGATATCTTTGCATGGGATAGAGGTGGTAACTCTATACCTATTACAATTAACAAAGACTAAGCAAATTTCTAGTCTGTCTCTTTGATTGTAATTTCTTGTTTTTTGTTCTGTCTTTTTTTAATTAGACTGTACATCATCATTCCTACGTTGATTATTGATACAATCTCAATCAAATCTACTCCATACAGGAGCCAATCAATAACGGGATGTACCCTTGATACAAATCCTGCATCTAACATCATGTCTGCATTCCATACCATGTGTGGAACCTGAATGAATTGGATTATTGCAATAATTATTACACTTCCTAAAATTTTGTTTTCATACCATTTCCAAAACTTGTTCCATGCATTCATGATAGTAATTGCATTTTACTAAATAAAAACAGCATGAAAATTAGACACTACTAATTAGACTGAACTAATTATTTTCTGAAATAAACTTGTAAATTTCTGACAAAACTTTATAAGGTTTTTACGGCAACAATCCATGATTGATTAATTACAAGTCATATCTTATTTTCTTGTTTGCTTCCCTAGCTGTAAGTATAGGTCTTCAAATGGTATTGCCATTCCCATATGGTTTGGGTGCAGCACTAGCAATCTTTATCATATTTCCACTAATTCTTAGACGACGCTACATGGCAAAGATGCGAGGATTTGGCGGCTCTGATCAAGGTTCTGGCTCTGGATTTGGTGGCGGATTCTTTGGACAAAATTCTGGAAATGGCGGAGTAAAATATGTCTGCCTTACTTGTAATCACAGATTCAAAGGCGGCTCTTGTCCACGTTGTGGTTCTAACATGCGTCGTGCTGATTTCTAGTCTTACATGACTCTACAGGCTTTAGATGAGATAAGAAAAAAAGTCATTTATCAAAATTCACTAGATATCTGGATTGCTACATGTATTGAAAAGGGCTGGGTTTGGAATGATCAATCACAGTATAAAAATTTCATAAATTATCTAATGCAGAATGAATTGAAGATGAAAAAATTTCCATTGTGTGTAAAAGAATCTGAAGATGATTCTGATGATGGAAAGACTAAAGTTGAATTTGCCGAAATTTTATCTGAAACTGATGATCCTCATTGTGCCGCATACACAATCAAACTCAATGATGATGCTGTAAGATTAATTCGAAGTTTTAACATGAATTAGCATTTTTTGATGATTATTCTATGTTTTAGATGTCTGGATCAAACCCAGTTCCTTTTACAACTGCATTCCAAACTCGAATCCATTTTGACTGATTTTTCTGGGCTTTGGTGCCATTATTCATGATTTTTATTACAAAATTTGTATTTAAGCAAGATTTCATTATGTTTGTAAATTGTTACTGTGGTAACTGTTAATCTTATGTATTGTTTTGATTGTTTTATAACAAAAAACAAAACAAAAACAAAATTCTATTATGCACTTTATACAGGAATGATTAATAAAAAATGTAATTTTTTAATAAAAAACAAAAAACAAAACAAAAACAAAACTATACTATAATACAAAAAACGTATGAACTGATATGCATTTTTGTGCCTGAATTATCTGATTTTATCATTTTATCATTATGTGATAAACAAAAACAACAAAAAAACAAAAAACAGATTATATTATTATAACATAATATGATAAAAAACAAAACACGTCATAACAAAATGTTTTGTTTATCTTTTTAGTTTAGGGTTAATTATTGCATCAAGTGCATTTCCAATAAAAACAAATGCAAGTCCTGTAATGGCAATCATTATTCCTGGTGGCACAATCCACCACCATAATCCTCTAGCAGCTGCTCCGTATGTATTTGCATCATGTAGAATCTGCCCCCATGTTGGAAATGTTGGGTCACCTAATCCCAAAAAGCTCAGTCCAGCTTCTGTAGTTATTGCAGCTGGCACTGATATGGCAATACTGGCAAATGCATAGGGTAGTAACTGTGGCAGTATGTGCCTTAGGATGATTTTGGAATCTTTTTGACCCATCATCTTTGAGGCCTCTACATATTGTCGTGTCTTAATTTGTAATGCCATACTTCTTGAAACCTTTGCAACTCCAACCCAGCTAAATATCATCAAAAATCCAATCATCAAAAATATACTATTGCTAATTGTGACTGCAAGAATGATTAAAAATGGCAGTGCAGGAAGCGCATAGATGATATCATTGAATCTCATCATACTTTCATCTGTGATTTTGCCTTTGTATCCTGCATACACTCCATAAAGCAATCCCATTACTACTGAACCTACTGCAACTGCAATTCCGATAAATAGTGCAAGTGGTGTTCCCCACAAAATTCCTATTGCCAAATCCCTTCGAAGCTCATCAGTTCCCATCATGCCAAATGCCTTTCCACCGATTATCATCTTTGAATCAATAATGATTGGTTTTTCTTGCACACTGTATACGTTAATCAAAAAATCGTACTTTCCTTTCTGAACAGTTCCATCAGTATTTGAAAATAATATGCTCTCTGATGTTCCTTGTAAATTATCTGCATTTTGCATTTGTAAATTTTTTCTTAAATTAGAGTCAGTTGAAAAAACCCTCTCATGATGTACTGTTTCTGTCTCTGAATATGGTAACACAAATGAGTGAACCTTTACCTTGCTATGGTCTGGCTTTATTACGAAGATTTCAGCCAACGGCATTCCTGAATATTTTGTTGAAAATTCAAAAATAAAGTCGTCTGGGAAATCATCATAGTTATAAAAAATCGTTAACTGATTTGATGATGCAGAAATCTCTCCATCAATTTCTGAAATTATGGGATCTTCTTTTATGATATGCTCTGGTATCTTTTCACTCAAAAACAAATTAACCCATACTGGTATTGCAGTCTTTGGGTATGAAATCCAATTTCCTGGATTATTCCATTGCTTGAATGTATCAATTGGAATTGTTGCCAGTGCAAAAACAGAAAAAATCACCAATGATGATAAAATTATAATTCCTGTAATCCCAATCTTGCTTTTTACAAATTCTTTTTTTATGTCCGATGCAGTAACTGAACTCATTTCATGCCGTCCTGATTCTTGGATCTAAATAACCATACAGTAAATCTGCAGTAAATATGCTAATCAAAAATAATACCGTCAAAACATATGTTGCACCTATTATGACTGGCAAATCCATAACGCTGATTGCCTCAAAGTATAATCTTCCCATTCCTGGCCAATCAAATACTGCTTCAGTAATTATTGCCCCGCCCAATGAGCCTGATAAACTAAGTGCTAGAATTGTTACAATTGGTGGTGCTGCATTTTTTAATGCATGCCTGAAAATAATCTTTCTCTGATTAATGCCGATGACTCTTTTTGCATTGATGAAATCCTCCTGCATTATTCCTACCATAAAATTTCTCACCAGATATGCCCATGAACCAAAGCCTATCATTACAATTGTAATTAATGGTAATGCCATGTGATACAGTAATGATATGAAATATCCTGGTTCAGTTGGTAATATTGAAGGAGTGGCTCGTGCTGGAAATATTTGATATGTAAATGCAAACAAAAAAATCATAAGCATTCCAATCCACCAAACTGGAAAACTACTGCTAATTACTGCAAAACTAGATGTGATTCTATCTAATTTTGAACCTATTTTACTGCCTGATAATGCACCAAGAAAAATCCCAATAATTGAGATAATTATTGTAGCACTAGTAAATAGCAAGACAGTTCGTGGTATTTTCTCAAGTAAAATATCGCCTACATTTGATGAGCCTGAATCACTGGTAAGAAATGATGCTTGTCCAAAATCTAAAATCAGGATCTTAAACATGGTATAGCCTAATCTTTGAGGTGAGTACCATGGCATATCTAATCCTAGTGACTTGACTCGTGTATCAATCTGAGTCTGAATGTACTGCTCAAACTCTTCAGTAGTTGCAAATCCTTCTGCAATTTTTGGATTCTCAGTAATTTCAGTTCTGACCTGATATGTGATTCCTTGTTTGAGGATTGTATCCATATTTGAGCCTACCAGAGAAATTGTCAAAAGTAGTGTAATCATCAACACACCAAACATTGTGATGCTGCGAGTTGCAATGTATCGTTTTAATCCCATGAGAACAAATTTTCATTATAATTAATATAGAAAAACGTTTTCTGAACAATATGGCAAAAACAATTACTGCAAATGAGCTTAATTCATCTAGTAATGATTATGTTATAATTGATGTTCGTGAGGCAGATGAATTAGAAAATGGCATCATTGATGGTTCGATTCACATGCCTATGGGATTGGCAATTCGTAATGCAAAACAAGGAAAAATTGATGAATTAAAGACAAAGAAGATCTGTACACACTGCTCTTCAGGGTATCGTGGAAACATAATTGCAGACGAACTACAAAAGGCTGGATTTGATGCAGTTAATCTTGAAGGTGGTTTTGCATCATGGAAACAATCTTCTTAGAAATTGAGCTCAAATACAATTCGCAAGGCAAAAAAACTCGTTGAAACAGGTGGTGTAGTAAAAATTGATGATGATCTTTTTCAAATTAAATCATCAAGTGATCCTGAAAAATCATATTTTGTCACTGCTGACTCTTGCGAATGCCCTGGATTCAAAAATTTTTACAAATTTCATCATGGCAAAGGTTTGAAAGCAAATTGCTCTCATCTTGAGGCAGTACGTATATTTCAACAAAAAGACGATTAGCTCATTTCTTTTAGATCAAATTTCCCAACTAGGTTGCCTTTTTTTGCAATTATAATTGGCCTTTTTATCAATCCAGGATTCTCTGACATGAGTTTGATTATCTGAGAATCTGGTAGTTTTTTGTTATCTAAATCTAATTCCTTGTATTTTTTATCACGCTTTCGTAAAAGTTCAGCGGGTTTGATGCCTAAATTTTTTACAATTTTATTTAATTCTGAAACACTTAGTGGCTCTTTGAAAATATCTCTTTGCTTGAGGTCAGCATTTAATCTATCTAATTCTGAAATAACTCTTTTACATGTTATGCAGGATGGCTTGAAATAAACAACATCTGTTTTATCATATTTCACATTACTTAGTATTTTTTATTCTGTTTTAAATTATTCATTTTAAATGAAAATGATTGATTTTTAAAAAAAATGTAAAAAGTAAAGCTAAATTTAGCCTTCTCTGGTTTTACATGTCTCTACAGCACAATCGCATGTTTCATCACAAAAGCATTCGCCTTGTAATCCGCAATCGCACTCAGATCCCATTTCTGCGGATGCAGCACATCCACAACTAGCGTCTGACATAATTATTCCTGCCAGTTTTCTGTATTAAGACTTTACCTATGTCTTTTTGTTTTTTTGTTGTTTTTGTTAATCATTTAATGACAAAATAATAAAATCCACTAAAAGAAATAATGGTTCTTCTTAATAATGATCAAGTGTTATTATCTGTATGGATATGTTAAAAAAACTAGAAGGCTATGATGTTCATCGCGCCCAAAAAGCACTAGAGATGTTAGTCCTTGATAGAAGAAATGAGTTTAAAGAACTAGCAGCTGCATTGCGAATTCCTGTAACTGTAGATGGATGGGAATCAAGCATTCTAAAATATTGCATGGACTTGAATGGCTGTTTTAAAACATGGACGTCTCAAGAGCCTGAGGATTGTACCAGTGCCCAGCGCTGTATGACTATAATTCGCCAGATTGCAAATGGAAAGGATAAGATGATAGATGTAACGAATTTACAAAATGTTGCATATTCGTTATCTGAGGAATTCAAAACAATCTATCGACGAATTGAATAATTTCATTCAAATGAATTGATTTGCTAAAATCTTTTCACCCTCTAATGCTTAATACAGATCAGTTTGATTTGAATTAATGCATGATGTAATGCGGCAATTTTTCTTACCTGCTTTATTCTTTCTTTCATTGGGAATTGTTGCACTTGCACCTGCTTATGCGTCATCGATTTCTGATTTATCTTGTTCTGGATGCATTCAGATAACTGATGATGAAACAAAGCAAATGTATCTTGAACTTTTACCTATGGTAATCTGGACTGACCGTGTAAGCTATGATCATAACTCGCAAATTATTATTGATGGGCAATCAAAAACACCAAATTCTAAAGTAACTCTTGAAATATTTGATTCCTCTGACTCTATAGTTTATGCCAAACAATTAGTTACTTCGTCTGATGGAATATTGCAAAAAACAATTGACGTTGATGAATTTCTAACACATGATGGTTCTTACATTATCCAGGCATTTCTTTCTGATTCAAATGATTTTAAAATCTTTAAAACACAAATTCTTATTTTATCATATTCTGGCTCTGAATTCATAATTGATTATGAAATCACTGGTGGTGAAATTACTGAGATATTTCCTGATGTTGATTCATCGTCTTTGATTATATCATTAAACTCTCATTCAGATGGTGTGTTAACATTATACCTTCCACGTGAAATAATTGATTCTAATTCCATTTTGTCTGATGATGTTTTAGTTGATGAAGATTTCTTTGTTTTAGTTGATGGTGAAGATCTTGATTTAGCAATGACAAAAAATAGTGTACCTGTTGGGACATATTTTGAACAACGCTTTGATGATAAGCGAATTCTAACAATTCCATTTTCTTATGGTGATGAGGAAATTGAGGTAATTGGTACAAGTGTAATTCCTGAATTTGGTTTATTAGCAATATTGATTCTTGGCGTTTCAGTATTATCTTGTGTGATAATGTCAAAAAAATCTTATCTGTTTTTTGGCTCAAATTCCCTTTGAGTCTGTCTCTAGTTTGGTGAATTTTGTGATAAAGAAAAACTTTTCAAGTCGATATCTTGCTTAATTACATATGATATGTGCTAATTGTGAGAATCACAAACATTTTGAGTGCATTGACTGTCAAAATGATCATAAAACAAGTCTCTGTAATTGTGATTGTCATGGTGTAGAACACACTCATGATTAATTCTTTGATGAAGTAAATATATGATAAAAAGTGGAACTATATATGAAAAAAATAATTCCTATCTTTCCACTTGATCTAGTTTTATTTCCACGTCAAGATTTGCCTTTAAGAATTTTCGAGCCTCGCTATAAACAACTAGTAGATGATGTGATGCTTGAGGATGGCCAGTTTGGTGTGTGTCTTATTCATCCAACGCGAAAAATTAATGGCTGGCAAGCTCCTTACGATATAGGCACTATTGCAAAAATCATCTCTTGCAAGGATGTAGATATGGCTGGCACCAATCTTCATATTGATACTGTTGGACGTCAAAAATTTAAAATTTTAAATCTAATTGCACCTGATTTTGAAATCCCTGAAAATTATGATCCTGTGAGTCCGAAAGGAATAGATGCAATAAATAAAATTCGTGAAAAAATAGGACTAGAAAAAAAAATGTACATACGTGCTGAAATCGAACTAATTCCGGAAATAGAAGAATCCATCTCAGTTGTTACATGGGAGAATCTAGTGCAATTATGGAAAGAAAAAACACAAAAGCTTTCAAAATCTAGAAAACTTTCTGAATCTGATTTGAATGCAATACTACGACAATATTATCTCTTAACTGACACTCCGACAACTGAATATCTTTATTCATTGTGTGCACTTGCATCCTCTGGACCATCAGATCTCCAGCCTTTGTTAGAATCTGTAGATCTTGAATCATGTATCTTAAATGCTACGAAATTACTGAAAACTATCTAGTCAATTGATCTATAATATCACTTTTGTGTTTGATTGTTGATTTTTGAAAGAAAATCAAGATTCATAAGCGACAAAAACAGCTTCTCGAGGAATTAACAACTATGACGATTGGAACATTAGAATATGTTATGGATAATTACTCCAAAACACTCTGCTGGAAAGTAACTGGTGAGCGTGCAGTAATGATGGTCTCAAAGGTTATTCCTCGATCTTGGTATGGTGATGGACCAAATGAGGCAATTATACCTGATGACCCTCAAAATGTGCGTCAAATTCAAAGAATAATGAATCGTTATCCGATGGAAATTTTATCAAAAACCGTTTGGCAAAGAAAAATCTCTCATAACAAACCAAAAAAAGTCAAACCTAAAAAAATTGAAAAATTAAAAAAAGCAACTCCTGGAAAACAATTCCGAGGAAATCTTCTTGATTTTCAAAAAGAAGGATTAGACTTTTTGTTAAAATCTACTGGAAATGCATTACTTGCAGATGAAATGGGATTAGGAAAAACAGTACAAACACTTGCATACATTGCATCTGAAAAACAATCACTTCCTGCATTAATTATTGCTCCATTAGTTACATTAAGTAATTGGGAGCGTGAAATTCAGAAATTTCTTAAGAAAAAAAGCAAAAACGGTAGGATAATTGAAGCTGATGTTCCAACTTCGACAATGATTAGAACAGGAAAACGTGCTGATTTGGAACAATTTGATTTTTACATAATTAATTATGAATTACTTCACAAACGATTTGATGATTTAGCAAAACTTGGAATTCGTACAATTGTTTGTGATGAAGTCCAACACCTCCGTTCAAAAACTACTCAAAAATATGCTGCAGTAAAAAAACTAGCTGCATTAGAATCTGTAAAATATCGTGTAGGTCTGTCTGGTACCCCTATCTATAATCATGGTTCAGAAATATGGCCAATTGCTGATATTCTAAAACCTGGATTACTTGGTAGCTTTAAAGAATTCTGTGAATATTTCTGTTATCTAAATGAGAAGGGTAAGGCAATTGTCTTGGAGACAAAACGTGAAAGCCTACGTGATGAATTGCGAAAACATATCATGCTGCGAAGAACAAAATCAGACGTATTAAAAGAATTAAAAGATAAAGTACGTTATACTGAAGTCATTGATGCTGATGCAACTTACTATCGTTCAGAATTAAATAAAATCTGGTCAAAGTTTGAAAAAGAACAACAAGATGCAACATCTGAATTTAACAAATCTGCATCATATCACAGAGCTATTCAAAGCGAAAGACAAGCTGCAGGTGTTGCAAAACTAAAACACGTAATAGAATTTGTAAAAAATATTATGGAAATTGAAGAAAGCGTAGTTGTATTTTGTCATCATAAAGCAATTCATAAGCTACTTCATGAGAGTCTAAGTGAATATGCCCCATCATCAATAATAGGCGGGCAAACTGATAAGGCAAGACAACAAAATATTGATAATTTTCAAAGCGGCAAAACAAAACTGATGATTGCAGGTCTAAGGGCTGGAAACGTCGGAATCAATCTCACTACTGCCAAATATGTCATATTTGCTGAATTAGATTGGAGTCCTGCAATACATCGTCAGGCAGAAGACAGATTACACAGAATTGGCCAAAAAAATACTGTATTTGCTTATTATCTAATTGGAAATGGCACTCTTGATGATCATGTTGCAAAGATTTTGACTGATAAAAACTATGAAATTGATGCAATATTAGATACACGCACTGAGACATTTGAAAATAAAGAAAAAGCCAAACTCATTCTGGCTCAAATTCACGACAAACTAATCAGTCGTTAGTTGAAAAAATTTGGAGAAGTCCCTTAAGGACTTCCAATTCTAAACATCTTGGTACTACAACTAGGGCAAGTACCTTTGACTGCAGGTCTACCATTTTTCATGGTAATTGAACTTGTTCCTGCCATCTCTCTTTTGTCTCTACATTTGACACAATATCCTTCTGTCATGATATGGGGTTAGTTTTGTTGTATAAGCAAGATCAAGTGAATGATTATTTACTCTAATGTGATCTAAGATTGCCCATTTTTTTGCATTTTTAATATAATTCTCCTAATTTCACAAAAAATGCTAGATTATAACTAATGAAAATTGAAATAATGCTTTTCTAAACTTGATTTGCATTGAATCTAAAATATTTTTCACTAGTATCATTTGTTATAATCCTCTTTATTCCGATGGCATTTGCTGATGATATTGAAATTTCTATCACTCAACCTCTGTACAAAAATGGTGATGTGATAAATGTAAGTGGGTCAATTGATGATGATTCAATTACTACTGTAATCATTTCTATACAGAGCTTTACTGATGATACTTTGTTTAATGAATCAGTAAATGTTTTGGATGATGGCAGTTTTGATTTTGATATTGTTTTAGAAAACTATGATCTTGATAGAAGTGGTCGCTATCACATCTATGTCTCATATGGGCAAGAAATTATTGAAGAAGAATTCTTTTTTGACAAAGAACAAAACATTAACCCAGGATATTCTAATTCTGAGCTAACCTTTTCTGAATCTGACCTTATCTTGACTTTTATTATTGCAATTGTTATTATTTCTGGAATTTTTGCATACATTGCAAGACATTTGATTTTACGCAGAAAAGATGAATATGACTTGCATGAATTTGCTTCTCAAAAAAATAGAGATTATGAAAAATACCACTCTGATTGGATGAGTGATGATGATCCATTCGTATTCTCAGAAAGACCCCACATTGATGGTGAAGAATTTCGAAAGTCCCTTCAAGAATCTGATTTACCAAATTACTATGAAATCTTAGATATCCCAAAATCTGCAACTCAAAATCAAATTAAAACACAATATCGATTACTTGCAAAAAAATGGCATCCTGATAAAACCACTGAATCAAATGCTGAAGAAACTATGGCAAAAATCAATCGTGCATATGATGTTTTATCTGATCTAAAACGACGTGCGATGTATGATAGAAAAATGGGTTTTAAAAGAAGTACCTAGTTTTGCTCTGTTCTAATCAAACTCATTGTCAGTTCAATACTGTCTTTTGATTGAAATGTACTTGTAAGGTTTGCAATTAGTGCTAAACCATCTAATCTATCATGAAAAATTCTCATCTCCTGAAATTGTGTATTTGGACCAAGCATTATCTCTGAAAAAATATCTGATATTGAAAAATCCTCTGTAACTGCTTTTATCTTGTATCCTGTCTTTTCTTCCTTGTATACTCCACCTCTTGTAGTTGTCTCTTGAACTGGATTATCTGTTTTTTTTATCACAAATTTTTTTATCAAAAAATCTTTTTCTAATACTCTGATTTTTAATTCATCTTCTTCTTCAAAGCCTTTGATTACTTTTTCATTAATCATTATTTGATGAGCGGCAATCTTTTCTTTAAATAAATCCTGACTTTTCTCCAAGTACATGCATCAAACTATATAAAAACAGGTTTTCTATTTTCTATAATTGTATTCTATTACTTCTTCTGATTTAAAATCGCAAATTCTTGATTCCCTTGATTCTCAAAACCTCAATACTGGATGTTTTCAAAAAATGATTGATTATACAATTGATATTTTTGAAGCAAATGGACTAGGTAGTGATTATTACGGTTATCATAACATCGATCATGAGCTAGAAGTCACACTTGGTACCTTAATTGTTGGGAAAAATCCTTCAATTCTACAACTCACCCAAACTGATATTCAATATCTATTTGCAGCTGCACTATTTCATGACTTTGATCCTGAAAAAAGCATTGATAAACCACATGAAGAAAACGTCTTACACTTTCTTGAAACAGATAGTACAATTAAACATCTATTTGATGAAGCAGGACTTGACATTAACATCATCAAGGTTTTGATTCTACGCACTACTTTTCCTTGGAGTGGTTCACTAAAAGAAAATGCAGAAAAAGAAATAGCTGACTGCTTTTCAAAATCTTCTCTTACTCAAAACAATACTGCTACACAAGAATATTATATGAATCTGGGATGGATTTTATCCATTATTGATAGAGTAATTGGATATGCATTAGGTGATTTTTCTAAAGCAATGCATCTGGCAAAAACTAACAGTCATGCTTTGGCATGGCATCCTGCATTAATTGTTAGACGTTCTGTTAATTATTTTGAATCACTTCTTGGCAATGAGGGGCAAATTTGTGAGATGGTCTTACGTAGCCTGCCAAAAGAGATGAGAAAAAATTTCATGGATAATGTCTTGTCTTTTATGAATCTAAGACAACAGGAAATTAAAATTCAAAGTGATTTTGTATATGAAAACATCAAATTAATTCCAAAAATCGAATCCATGAAAATCCGTGATAATGATGATTTTGTAAAGTCATTATATTCAATTTATTTGGAATTACCAAAACCACTCCGATTCCAAGATGACAATTTTGCAGAATCTCTGCTAAAGCCTACTACATTACTAAATACAATTCGTCTTGGAAACGTTGATGGACCTGTAGTTGGGTTTGCAAAGGGAGGCCCTCTGGAGTCATATGATTTGCAACCTGAAATACATGATCACAATAGAGGCAAAAACAACACTGTCTTTCTTGAACCAATATCCATTCGTATGGGCTATTGGGGTTTGCGTGGCGGTCATGAAATGCGTCATCTATTTTTAATGCAATCTCAATCAATGAATTATGAATTTCTGACTAGCTTTGCATTACGTGATGTAGTTGAAAAACGCTCTAAAAGCAAAGAAAGCGCTGAATTTGTTGCCCGTTTTGATCCTGAACGATGGGATTACTACCGAATTAAGATATAACCTCTATACTAGTCTGAAATCCTCTTTTACTGTGTTAAGTACAATATGAGTAATTGTATTATCTACATTTGGTTTTGCAGATACTTCTTTGACAAATTTTGATAATTCTGAACGACCCCTAAACTTTCCAACTAGAATTGTATCTGTTTCCCCTGTTACATCATATACTGCACAAATACTCTCACATGCAGATACTTCTTTTTCAGCTTCTACCATTCTGCCTTTTTTTGCTTTAATCTCTATGATTGCAGTCAAATCATATCCTAATTCCTCATGGTCTAATCTTGCAGTATATCCTTTGATGATCTTTTCTTTTTCCATCTTTTTTGTTCTAGATAGTACTGTTACAGTTGACATTCCTAGCTTTAATGCTAATTGTCTTGATGAAAGCCTGGCATCCACTAGAAGGTTTTTTAAAATTTTCAAGTCAGTTTTATCTAATTTCATGTGATTAGTAGATTAAAAATATATTTAAATATTTTTAATTATACCAAATGAGTGTTTAGTATTAATATATTGTATCTTATATTTATCCAATACATTAGTTATTAGTTGATTGAGGAGACATTTGATTATACGTCATTATACAACAGAGTCGTTCATTATTATGTTGATAAAAAAAAATTTCCTAAAGATAAAGCAAATAAAATTGCCCAAGTAGTTGTTTTACGAGAAAAACAAAGACGAATCTGTAATGATCCAAAATGCCGACACATGTTCAATGACCATATTCGAAACAATGGGGTATGTCTAATTCTTAATTGCAAATGTCAAAGCTTTGTCAAGTAATCTGCCTCTTGCTAGTAATCTGAAAATTGTTTTGAACGTTTAATGTAGAACCATCCCCACATGAACATGATTGCAGGAATTCCAAACATTAGCAAAAAAACCCCGAATCTTATCCCTACATCTTGAATCTCTACTACCATCTCTAATTGAACTACTAGTCCCAAAAAAAAGCAAAATACTATAATTCCGCCAATGATGAATGCAATTCCACTTGTTTTTTTATCCATGATTGTATGATATTGATTGAAAAATTATACTTTAAATCATTGGCTGTTGCCTCAAAAATTATTATCTACTAGTTATCATTCTAAAATATGCATGATTTGCCTGAATTACAGCATCGTGCTTTTGAATTATGTGAAGATGGAAATTATATCGAGGCATTGCTTTGTTACGCTCAAATTCTAAAATCTGAACCAAGAAATGTCTCTGTATTAATTGACAAGGGAACTACGCTACAACGACTTGGTAGACTGAAACTGGCTTGTCGTACTACTAAAAAGGCACTAGAACTTGAACCTGATAACATTACAGCACTAGTCAATTTAGGCTCCATTTTGCATGGATTAAAAAATTATTCAGAGGCAATCTTATATTATGATAAAGCACTACAAATTGATAAAAAATTTGCAATGGCAATTGCATACAAGGGATTATCGTATGCTGAAATGGGTGATATAAAAAAAGCAATTTTTTTCTTTAAAAAAGCACTTTTGATTGATTCTGATTATGATTTAGCAAAAATGAGTCTTGAGACTGCAAAAAACATGCTAAATTCTGGTAAATGATTGCTATTTTTCTTCTTCAAATTTAGCAAAAAAGTCCTTGTGATCTGACTCATGATGTTTCTTAATTTGTTCCATATTTTCAAACATTTTATGACAAACATAGCATTTTGGCTTGTGCTCATCAACTAATGGGACAACCATTGATTTTATGATGCTTTTTCTTACTTATCTATTTATTGACTTTGGATTTGCTTGAGTTATGCTAGAGCAGTTAATTGGAGATTCTAAAGGACTTGAAAAATCAATTGCAGGCGAAGAGTTGAGCTTTGATGATGGAATGGAGATCATGAATTCTGATAATATCCACATGATTGGGGCCGCAGCTGATATCTGTAGAAAGAATCTCGTAGGTGATACAGTTTCATTTGCAGCATCATATTACATGAATTACACAAATGTATGTGCTGCCAGCTGTCAAATGTGTGCATTTTACAGAAAGGAATCTGATGATGATGCATATACTTTAACATCATCTCAAATTGAGCAACGTGTCTCTACTGCAAAACAAATGGGTGCAACTGAAGTGCATATCGTAGGTGGGTTTCATCCAAAGTTGCCTTTGGAATATTACGAGGACATGATAAAAATTATCAAAAAAAATCATCCTGAATTAAAAATCAAAGCATTAACTGCAGCTGAAATCTTTTATTTATCTAAACTTACAAAAAACTCTGTCAAAGAAATTCTGTTACGTCTAAAAGATGCTGGACTAGATTCTTTGCCAGGTGGGGGTGCTGAATTATTTCATCCTGATGTACGAGGTAAAATAGTTCGTGGAAAATGTACTGGACAACAATGGCTTGATACAGTTGAGCAAGCACACAATCTTGGAATCCGAAGCAATGCAACAATGCTATATGGACACATTGAAAAACCAGAACATATTGTAGACCATTTAATCAAAATTCGTGATTTACAAAAAAAGACCAAGGGATTTATCACCTTGATTCCATTAAAATTCAGTCTAGATAACACTGAGCTTGAAAAAGAACATCAGGTACTTCATGAATGCTCATCAATTTATGATTTGAAAGTTATTTCTTTATCTAGAATGATGCTTGCAAACACTCTAAATAATATCTCAATTTACTGGGTTGCTTATGGAAAAAAATTAGCTCAAGTTGCATTGTCACATGGGGGAAATGATCTAGTTGGAACTGCATTTTCTGAAGAAATTTACCGTGCAGCTGGAAAACCAACTGATTCATCTGTAAATGAACTAGTTAACATGGTAAAAGAAGTAAAACGCATTCCTGTTCAACGCAACACATTCTTTGATACTGTAAAAAAATACTAATCTTCAGTAGTTGGTTTTTTCTCAGTCTTTTTTACCCCACCACTTTTCTTTGGTCTTGCACCAAAACTAATCAGTACTAACAAAAACCCAATCCCAATCAAAATCCCTGACAATGTTTTAAAATCTTGATTTTCTTTTTGCTGTGTTAATAATTTTGTAATCTCTTCGTCTGTCATTCCTGACTCGCCTAAAGGAATTGAATTCTCAAAATAAATTGTAATTGAAAACCCTACTGCAATCATGACAATTCCACTTGCTAGCATCCTCTTGTCAATTGGCATGAAAAATATTGAAAATTGATCAGTTATAATGGATTTGCTTTGATTACTTTTTTAATCAGTATGAAAATACCCTAAACCAATGACTACATTACCAAAATTTTCTAGCAAGGCATTTTTGGCACCCATGGCAGGTGTAAGTGATCCTGCACTAAGATTGCTTTGCAAAAAGATGGGTGCAGGCCTAGTTGTAACTGAATTGACCAGCATTCATGCAATAGTTGCCAAAGAACATGAATTTACTTCTCTTGGACAAGACATTACTAATTTTCTAGAATTCTCTGATGATGAGAGGCCATTATCTGTACAGCTATTTGGTTCTGACTTGACTGCATTGAAAAAATCTGCACAAATTGTAGAGCCGTTTTTTGATGTAATTGACTATAACATGGGATGTCCTGCGCCTCATATCACAAAACAAATGGCAGGCGCTGCACTTTTACAAAACTCTACACTTACTCGAAAAATTTTTCGAACTCTTGTTGAATCAGTTAAAAAACCTGTAACACTAAAAATGAGAACCGGATTATCTGAGAATCTATTATCATTTAGAGAGATTGCTCAAATTGCACAAGATGAAGGAATTCAAATGATTACACTACACCCTAGAACAGTTTCTCAGGGATTCTCTGGTCATTCTAATTGGGATTTTATCCGTGAATTAAAAGAACTTGTAGATGTGCCTGTTGTAGGAAATGGTGATATCCTTACTCCTGAAGATGCAAAACAAATGATTGATTATACTGGATGTGATTATGTGATGATTGGACGTGCTGCAATGGGAAATCCATATCTGTTTGAACAGATTAATGATTTTCTAAACACTGGAAAGTATAATCGATATGATTTATCGCATAAATTAGATGTATTTTTACAATACCTTGAGATTGCGTTAAACTATAAAATAAAATTCTCAAATATTCGACAACAAGCACTTCATTTTACAAAAGGTCATGCTGGAAGCAAAAAACTGCGTTTGAAATTAATGAGTGCAAAAACTAATTCAGATATTAAATCAATATTGCAAAATTCTTTACACGTAGTTTAATTTTGTAATTAAATTATTTGTACAGATCAAACTCTGGACTTCGTTTACGTTCTTTTACTTCTTTGAGAACTGCCTGAACCACTTCGTTATGTGAGTATGTTAAGTGCCTGAGAAATTTTGCAGATTTCTCTGATCTTGCTTCTTCGTCTCCTAACATTATCTCCATGTTGCTTAGATCATTCATTAGCGAATTGCATTCCTTGCATGGTTCAAAATCTAATAATAATTTCATAATTCCTATATTTGGTTACGTGTAATAAACATGTTCGTGACAGTGGTTGACTAGTTGGTATTAATAAAAAAGTAGAAACGAAATCATCTAGATTTCGTCATCTACAATTGATAACAGTCCTGCATAATCAAGTGCTGTTTGATTTGAATTATTTGTGTTTGATTTCATATTATGAATAATTGTAATTTTGAATATAAGGCGCGCGTAGAATTTATACACATTTGTCAAAAATTGCAGACCTAACTTTTAACCTAAACTGAGAAATTGATCATAGAAATTATTCATTTTTTAATAACTCTGAATCGAATTCATTTTTTTACAATTATTCGTAAATCTCTTCCACTAAATTCATCTGTTAAAATACGTGGATAATATGGAAATATTTTCTTTGATAATTTGTTTAACCCAGCTTCAAATTTTGTAGCTGGCCTAAAACAATCTGATTTGATTACATGAAAACCACATTTTTTAAAAATATTGATTAGGGATCTTTTTGAAAAATGGTATATGTGCGGATTTTTTTCTATTGAATCGTTTAACATTTTTGGAAACTCACAATTTGGAACTTCAAAAAAAATCCCGTCATTTTTTAAATTATTAATTATTTTTTCAAGAAATTTTGTCGGTTCTAGAATATGTTCTAGAACATGTGACATCCAAATAAATTCAAATTTTTCATCAGTTTCAAAATCTTCTACTGATGATTTAGTTACATGCCCATTTTTTAAAACAGTGTTTATCATTGATACATTTCTTTCATCAGGTTCAATTCCTCTAACATCAAAACCTTCCTTTTCAAACCAATATGCTGACTGTCCAGCACCTACGCCAATCTCAAAAATCTTTTTTTTTCATCTAAAAATGGTTTACAATACTTATATTGTGAAATCCAATTTCTTTTTTTTCCTTCAGAATCAACATCCTTGTAATTGGAATTAATTGATCTTTCAGATTCCCTTTCATCCCAGTAATCTTTGTTATATAAATTTGAGATTTTTTTCTCGATTTTGTTTATTGAATCCCCTGAAACATACAATTTACAATTATTGCAATAAATGACAGGTAATCCTATGTATGAACTTCTACAATATTGTTGCATCTCATTACCACAAGACAAACATCTCATGATTATTCTCCGATATCTGTTTATATCACTCTTTCAAACTTTTGATATATTTCAATCTAATTCATTTATTTGTATTTAACTCCATAATGAATTAATCTATTTGAATAATTAACTCTGTTTTTTAAAATTGAATTAATTTTGCGTAGAACTTATCATTTGTATATTTTTTGTCTCTATGCAATACTTAACTCAAATTTTGAAACTAGTTTTTTTTCAAACGCCATCTCAAACATCTTTCTAATAGAGTCTTCACCGCTTTGTCCCATATTTACTGTGACTTGATTTACATACATTTTAACAAATTTTTTAATCAAATCCCTTGGTTTTCCTCTGCTGTACTGCATGGCATATTCGATTGCATCATCCATGTTTTCAATTCCGTACTCTATTGAATCTTGGAGATATCTGTCAAACTTTCTAATTTTTTCTATCCCAAGTGAGCTCTTCATTACGTTGATTCCCAATGGAACTGGCAAACCATCAGTTGTCTTGTGCCACCATTCCCCAATATCTAGAATTTTTGAGACTCCCTCTTGTTCATATGACAACTGTGTCTCATGTATGACTAGGCCTGCATCTACTGTGCCATCTCTTACTGCTTTTGGAATATCTGTAAAGTTCATCTCAACATAATCGAATTTACCAATCATTAATTGCAGTAATAGAAATGCCGAAGTCATTTTTCCTGGAATGGCAATCTTTGCATTCTGTAATTCGCTAATTGTCATTGGCTTCATTGCAGTAACAATTGGACCATATCCAATTCCAAAACTTCCACCACTTCGTAAAATCGTATATCCTGGAATGTATGCACATGCGTGAACTGATACTGCAGTCACATCCAAATCTGGACTAATTGCTCTATTGTTTAATTGTTCAATATCTTCTATTACATGTTTGACTGTAAAATCTGATGATACAACTTTACCTGTAAACATTCCATAAAACATGAATGCATCATCTGAATCAGGTGTGTGACCAACTGTAATTTCCATGGATTTTCTCAAAAATTACTGTATAAAAAACGTGACAATGTCATACTTTGTAATTTATTTTCATGTTACACTCAATTCCTAAATTTGTGAACGATGATTCTATATACCATATCACAAAATACAACTTATGCGAATTCATTTTGAAACATTTGCCGGTGATCGTTACATGCCAAAACATACCATGAACGATGAGGAAGTTCGTCATTGGTTGCTTGTATTACAAAAACAAGATATTCTCAAAGCCGAAGAAGTAGATGTTGAAGATGGTGGTTATTGGGAGGATCTACCTGAAAACCTCTTTCGATTAATTAAATCAAATATTGACTCAGGTTACTATGAATACTCTGTTTCACAAGGACATCTTTTTGTTGATATGTTAATTGATGATGAAAATCTAAATACTGCACAACCTGATGACTCTGATGAACCTGCATCAACTGATAATTTTCAACCAGAACCTGAACCAGAGCCTGAACCAGAGCCTGAACCAGAACCTGAACCAGAACCTGAACCAGAAACTGAACCAACACAAACTGATACTGTTGATGAAAAAACTTCTAAATCTGGTGGAGATGATCCTCTACAAATCTTAAAACAGAGATTTGCACGTGGTGAAATCTCATCTGATGAATATGAAAAAATGAAAAACGTTCTGGAATCATAATTTATGAATTCTATTGAAGCATTTGAAAATGACATTTACTTACAATTAACATCGCTGAAAAATTTCAAACCTATCAAACCCATACCTGCCGAAATTCTCAAAAAATCTCTATTCTGTGGAGCAGGTGATTCATATGCTGCAGCAATGCTTGCTGAATCTTTTTCAAATCTTAAAACTCACTGTTCTGATCCATTAGATCTTTTACAAAATAAATCACTTCTAAAAAACAGCACGGTATTTTTTATCTCAATTTCTGGAAATACGATATCTAATATTCGTGCAGCACGTTTAGCTAAAACATCTTTTGCAATATCTGCTAATAAATCAGGCAAATTATCTAAAATTTGCAAAAAAACATTTCTGTTAGATTTTACTGATTCAGGAATTTTTACTGGCGGCAGTATCAGCTTTCTTTTTTCTGCACTAACATGCATGTCTCTTGTAACTAAATTCAAAATGCCTGACTTTAAAAAAATCTTTGATTCTGCTAAAAAACATATTCTGAAAACCTCTTTGTCTGGAACTGTTTACATTCTTGGAAATTTGCATACATATCCTATAGCTATGTACATGTCAGCCAAATTTCATGAACTATTAGGTTTGGATTGCCGATATGAAAGAATTGAGCAATTTGCACATATGGGTCTGTTTTCAACTAAAAAAAATGATACTGTAATCATCCTGGATAATGCTACTGCTCATAATTTAATGCTCAAAAAATCTCTGCAAAAAATTGACCTTAATGTGATCTTATATGATATACGATTTACATCCAAGATTAATCAGGTAATATTTTTCACATTTGTATCTCAATTACTTGCATT
The DNA here is from genome assembly GCA_964344885.1 of uncultured Candidatus Nitrosopelagicus sp. Taxonomy (GTDB): domain Archaea; phylum Thermoproteota; class Nitrososphaeria; order Nitrososphaerales; family Nitrosopumilaceae; genus Nitrosopelagicus. The sequence continues at coordinate 52,937 of CAYFOW010000004.1, forward strand.
ACGCTATGCAAAAAAACTAAAAAAATCTGAATGTTTCTTTGTCACTGAAAATGAAATTCGAGATGCAAGCTCTTCTATGATTTACTAATTCTTCTAATCCTCATACCTGATAAATCACAAAATGGGTAAATATCTGAATTAATGATATAATATTATGAACCCTAAACTTTTGTTAATTGTGGGTGTGGCATCTGGTGTATTAATTGGAATATCTATTGTCTCATTTTATGTTCAGTTTATCAGGTAAGACCATCATCAACTACAGGTATCAAAAACACTTCAGTTCTAATTTTACATAAGATTTAATAGCAGAGTACAAAGGAATTCAAATCGCTTGGCTAAATACAAATCCACAGATCAGGTGCTAAAAATCATCAAGGATCAAAGTAAGATTCGTAACTTTGGTGTAATTGCACACGTAGATCATGGAAAGACCACCATGAGTGACAGTCTTTTGGCACACTCTGGAATCATTGCACCTTCTGCAGCAGGCTCTGCTTTAGCATTAGATTCAATGAAAGATGAACAGGAACGTGGTATCACAATTGTTCAAGCAAACGTTACCATGTATTACAAACAAGGCGATGATGAATACGTCATTAACATGATTGATACTCCTGGACACGTCGATTTCTCAGGTAGGGTAATTCGTAGTCTCAGGGCAATTGATGGTGCAGTTGTTGTATGTGATGCAGTCGAAGGAATCATGACTCAAACTGAGACTGTTACCCGAATGTCACTTGAAGAGCGTGTTCGCCCAGTTTTGTATATTAACAAAGTAGATCGTCTAATCAAAGAATTAAGATTAACCCCTGAAAAAATGCAAGAACAACTAGCAAACGTAGTTGCAAACTTTAATCAATTAATTGATACTTATGCTGAACCTGAATACAAAGAAAAATGGAAAGTCTCAATTCAGGACGGTAGCGTTACATTAGGTTCTGCAAAAGATAGATGGGCAGTAAACGTTGACATCATGAAAGAGCGTGGAATTAGCCTAAAGGATGTCATTACTGCATATGAGACTGAAAATGTCAAAGATTTGATTGAAAAAGCACCTTTGGCTGATGCAGTATTGGGAATGGTTGTAAAACATCATCCAACTCCTGCTGAAGCACAAAAATACAGAATTCCAAAACTGTGGAAAGGCGATTTAGATTCTGATATTGGTAAGGCAATTTTGAACTGTGATGAGAATGGTCCAACTGTCATGATGATTGTTAACATGGCAATGGATCCTGCCGCAGGACCAGTTGCAATTGGAAGATTATTTTCTGGAAAAATAAAAGATGGTCAAACAATTCACATCATTGATGCTAAACGAGAAGGACGTGTACAATCTGTAAACTTTTTCATGGGCAATCAACGTGAAATGATAGGTGAGTTAGGTGCAGGAAACATTCCTGCATTACTTGGTTTACAAGAAGCACGTGCAGGAAACACAATCTCATCAATTAAAGACATTGAGATGTTTGAGGGAATTCAGTATGTTTCAGAGCCTGTAGTCCAAATGGCAATTGAGCCAAAACATCCAAAGGATTTACCAAAATTAGTTGAAGCACTAAAACGTATTACCATTGAAGACCCTAACTTGATTGTAAAAATTAACGAAGAAAGCGGTGAGACAATCATTGCTGGAATGGGTGTACTACACCTTGAAATTGCAACTTCTATGATTGCCGAAGCTGGCGTTCAAATCACATCATCTGAGCCTCTGGTGAATTACAGAGAGACCATATCTGGTTCATGTGAGCCTATAATGGCAAAATCTCCAAACCGTCACAACAAGATCTTCATGAAAGTTGAACCATTAGAGCCTGAAATTGCAGAGATGTGTAGAGCAGGTCAACTAAGTGAGATGAAAGATAAAAAAGAAGTTGCAAAGTTATTGCGTGACCATGGTTGGGATACTGATACTGCAAAAAGAGTCATGCGATTTGATTCTCGTGGCAATGTTATGATTAATGGTACAAAAGGTGTTCAGTTCGTTGATGAATCAACTGATTCATTATTATCTGGATTTGAAGAAGTAATGCGTGAGGGTCCACTTACAAAAGAACAGATGAGAGACTGTAAATTCACATTTACTCACTTTGTTCCACACGAGGATACTGCTCACCGTGGTCTATCTCAATTAGGTCCTGCTTCACGACGTGCATGTATGGGTGCGTTACTTAGAGCAAATCCACAAATGCTTGAGCCTATCTTAGGAATTGAAGTTCGTGTCCCACAGGAATTGGTTGGAAATGTTGCAACTGTGCTTTCTGGTAAACGTGGTAAAGTACTTGATATGCAGCAAAAAGGTGCATCAAGTATTGTAATTGGTGAAGTTCCAGCATCTGAGACATTTGATCTATCTGAGAATATGAGAGGCCAAACACAAGGACGTGCAACTTGGAATACTCACTTTAAACACTGGTCTCCAATTCCAAAATCAGTACTACCAAAAATTACTGAAGACTTGAGAAAGAGAAAGGGTCTTAGTCCTGATATTCCTCGTGCTGAAGAATTTATAGACAAAGAATAATTCCCCTATAGTTTATTTCCCAGTATCGTTTCTTAAAATCTCAATCATCCACAATTCTGGATATTTTTCTTTATACTCTGGTAGTTTTTTCATTTCATTCATGACATATCTTAAAACAAACACTATTTCTGGTCTCCATTCTGCCATATACCCGCCATACTCAAAAATTGATAATCGCATTTGCTGAAATCTCTTTTTAGATACTT
>CAYFOW010000005.1:0-12915 GCA_964344885.1 uncultured Candidatus Nitrosopelagicus sp.
CTTCAAGATACCCAATTTTTGCTGCAAAAATGTATTATTTTTTAATTACGTTTATGAAATTAAATTAGCTAAATTTTGGTTACCTAGCATATTAAAAAATAAAAATAAAAAAATATACTGTGAAAAGAGATTTTGCTAATTAATTTGTGATAATTCCAGACATTTAAGATGTATTAATAATTCCTTTTTGAATTAGATATTGTATTCCTTGAATAAAATCATCGTCAGTTATTACCCCTTCTGACCACCACTTTGCATTGTTTTTTACCCATTCAGGAATTATGGCATCTGATTTTTGTCCACTTTCAGTTACCGGTACTATGATGATACCTTCTTTGATCATAAACTCTATTCCTGATGCAAAGTCGTTGTCAGATATTGTTCCCTCATACCACCACTTTGCATTGTTTTTTACCCATTCAGGAATTAAAATTTTTTCATTAGTTAGACTTTGTACAATAAATTTTTCATACAATTCGTTTTCTTTTTTTGCATCCTCAATTAAAATTTCAAACTCGTCCAAAGTAAATTGAATTGATTCACTTTCAGTATCTATTTGATATGATGCAAGGTTTTGTATTACTTCGATTTTTTTCAATATTTCTTTCAAGTTATTATGATGTAATTGAGCTTGTGATATAGCATCATTATTTTGGGATTCAGAGGAATATTGTATTAGAATTGGATTACTTTCTTCATTTGCATTCACTTTATCTTGTATATTTTGAAAAACAGTATTAAAATCATCCAATTCATTTTTAAAAGCAGAATCGTTCTTTGGATTAAATAATTTTGATGAAGGTAATTTGGTATTTACACCAAAATGAAAATTCATATTTTTATCAGAATTTTCCATATAACTTGGTTCAACCTCATATACACCACTTGGAAAATTATTTGTATCAATAATCATAGGTAATGAAAAATATCCTGTATCAGTAGGTTTTACAGTATGAACTACAAATTTTGAATCAGGGTATTTTATCGTCAACACTACCCAATGTCCTTTATACATCACAGATTCTTTTACTTGACCACTGATTGTAATCATTTTTGAATCATATCGAGTAACGGAAATTTCTTGTTCTGAGATTTGAACTGATTCAAATGGATTTATGATTAATTTTGGTGTTAATGGTGGAGTAAATTTAGGCGGGGGGGACGGAGTAGGGGTAGGAATAACAGGGGGTTGTTTTGATGAAAATGCATAAAATCCTTCAGCACCATATGTAGAAACCAACTTCCTTAAATCAACATCCATAATTTCAGAATTATTATAGATATTCAGTACAGGAATCATAATAGAAGGTGTTAATCTGTTTTTGGAAACCCAACGTTCATTTTGTTCATTATCATCAGATACGTAATGCCCCAAGCCTAAGGAATGTCCAATTTCATGAAGTCCAACAATTCTCAAGGAATCCAGACTTAATTCCTTTGTAAAAAGCACTATGTCTCCATTGATACCATCTGTCCTATATTGAAAATATCCTAATGTATGGAATGTGCCCGATACGTCATCTGACTCGTTTTTAAAAGAAATTTTTATTTCACAATCACTTGATGAGAATTTATCTTCAGTCATTACTGTTGATTCCAGTTTCCACAAAATCGGATGAGTATCAAATCCAGTAATGAATTCAGAAATAGCAGTATTCCATTCATGTACTGCATTGTCCAGAATTTTTGTAATTTTTGTTTTAAATGAATCATCATATCCGGTAGGTTCTATGATACAATACCTAGGGGGTTGAGGAACTCGGTATTCGTTAGTAGGATAGTAAATTTCAGCGTAAACAGGAGAAAACACAAATGTCATAACCAAGAAAATTGCGAAAAGAAGGATTTTCATGAATTGTATTAGATGTTGAAAAAAATAAACATTATTTCAATTACGTTTATGAAATTAAATTAGCTAAATTTTGGTTATACTACAAAATACCAAATCAATAATCTGCTTTTTCCGGAATTACCATTCTAATTCCACCTCTAGGATTAGATACATCATTTTTTTTCAATTCTACAAATACACTGTCTCTCAAATCCTTTTCTTAATTCCAATAACAGCCACATGAATGTAAATCAAATTTTTTGGTTAAACCAATGGAATAGGCAAAAGTTCTATTCCCAATGTTTTGAAATATAATTGTAAGATTCCTCAACATCCAAAGGTTGACAAGTGTTATTCATTCGAACATAGAATTTTTTGTTATTATTGATTTTAACATACACAGGATGTGTGGATGGCTTAATTTCACCTAAACAAATTTCTTTGTCATTTATTTGATGAAAACTCCATGAAATTGAAGAATTTATTGTCTTACCAAGCTGTTTGTTTATAATATTTGTAAGATGTTCTTGAAAATCTCCAGAGTTTTTCTTCCTAAATGTTTGATAATCACGATCTAGGCCAAGAGGAGCCCCAGCATCATTTACACCAATTAGTAATTTTCCACCTTGAGCGTTCATAAAACTAGCAATCTCTTTCATTACTACTTCTTCTAATTCAGGGTTGATTTTATTTTGCCTGACATCCCAACGAAGTGTTTCTTTAAACTCAATATTTTGATCCTCTTGTTTTAAGAGTGTCAAAATATCTAAAGACTGTGAACTAATTTCAGGACAAAGTAATTTTTTAAATTCTTCACTAATTGTTTTTTCTCTTTCTTTGATAAATCCTGTAAAATCATCATTCATCAGACACTCAAAAGCAACATCAGAAATCAAATGTGTTGAAAGACGAGTTTTAAGAGAATCCCTGTCAATGTTTTGTGTCTTCATAATTTCTGTAAGATATTCAGAAGGATCTTTGTTACTAATGAAACGATTAGTTTTATCAAAAATCAATGTCCTGTTAAGAATAGAGTCAATATCACTTCCTGCATCATATTTTCGAGTGTTAGCTTGTGGGAATATATGATGATCTTCTAATTCGCTGTATTGAGGAGGATCACCACGAATAAAATCAAGGGCGCCCTTTTTTGCAATTATACACATCACAGATTTGAAAAGTGCACTGTTACTTTTTGTGGTATTATAACTTGTTCTTTCTTCCAAATCAAATGGTTCTGAAATTAAATCATCAAACCACTTTTTTAGAATTTTTAAATCAGATTCAACAGTTGATTCAGTTGAACCAGAATATTTATCTCCTAAAACATTATTCCAATACCAAAATCGAATTTTGTTTAAACATGAAGTTCTGTTGGGTTTTTGATCAATCTCTTTTAGCAATGATGCAATTAATGGAACCATTACAGTGTAAGGAATAAAATCATAATTTGGAGCCCCAAATCCTTCTACTCCAGTAGAGGTAATTCGAACTATAGCTTCTTCCACATAATCAGACATTTCATTCCAATCTTTCAAAAAATCATCAGTTTGAAATTGGCCAGATATTTTGTATAATTCATCCAAATTGAGAACATATTTTCTTCTCATAAAGCCTGCTTTTGATAATGCCATTGCCTGAAGTATATACAATGGAATCTTGTCATTTTTGAAATCACCATACCAACGTCTCAAATTTTCATGATTATCACGCACAGATTCCCAAATGTTCTTGAGAACAATATCATGAATGATAAATCGAGCATTGAGAAGATCAAATGTGCCTAAAGGGGTTCCTTTACTATTAATTCTCTCAAAAACAGTTGCTACATTATCCAATAGAAGACTGGAAGGAAGTTTCACAACGGGGATTTCATAAGAGAACCACACATAGTCAAGAATTTCTCGTAATTTTTTATAATATTTCCTTGCATCCTCATCATCATATCCTTCATTTTGTTTGAGATAATTGTGGAAGTCAAAAAGCCAATCACCATAAGCCCTGTTTTGAAATAATGTTAATGGAAAAATTTTCTTTTTAAATTGTGTTTGTTTATTTTGTAAATCTAATTTTTCTGTTTTTTTAGAATTGTACGAATCAATAATTTCTGATGAATCTCTTGGAGGATCTAATAATGCATTGATGTTCAAAAAGAAGGAATAAGGCATGTCTGTAGTGGGTAATGATATAGGCGGATTTTTTACAGCATAGTAAATTGCGGTAATTCGTTGTTATCCATCTAAAATTAAATCAGATGAATTACTCAAAGATGGAGCACCAACTACAGGAGTTATTCCCAATTTTTTCTCAGATGTTGACCATGACAAAAGTGATCCTACATAATATCCTTGAAAAATAGATTCCCATAATTCTTCTATCTGATTTTTATTCCATTTCCAATATCTTTGAAAATCAGGAATTGCATATCTTCCTTTTTCAACATCTTGAAAAATTTCTTCTAATGTCTTTTTTTCTGGAGGGGGTATTTTTTCTATGTCTTGATATGTTTCAGGAAGTTCAACAAGTTCTTCAAAATCTTTTTCAATTTCTTTAATTTTTTTAAAGTTGGGTTCAATTTGAACCTCTTTTAATTCTTCTAGGATTAGATGATAATCACTTTCAGAAATAGGTTTTCCAGCATTTGCAGGGCCAGAGGGTGTTCCACGTAGATACAATCCTTTATGATTTTTTTTTTTCAAAAAAATTGAGATGTGATAATAATTTATTGACACTTGCAAAACCTATCTGTATTTCTTCAAAACTAATTTCAGATACTGCCCATTCTCCTACAAATGATTCATCTTGCCATTGAACTGTTGGTTTATGCCAATCAGTTGTGACTCTAAAAGCACCATGAAAATACAGAGTCCCATTAACATAAAATACAATTATGTCTCCCTTTTGAACTCGTTTTCCTTTACCCTCAGTGCCTACTGCCCATACTTTTTCGGATTTGATGATGGACCAATTCTCTTGTCTTGTAGGCCAGATCCAAATATTCGATTCATTTGCATTACTTTCCAAGAGATCCTTACTTTCCTTGGTCTAGTTAATCAGTTTTGCTTACTTTCCTTATTTGTAATGGAAGTAATGGATAAAAAAGAGATTCTAGGAATGAGTAAAATCACATACAAGTATCAAGTGACAATACCCAAGAAAGTACGAGAAAGATTCCAGTTCAAAGAAGAAAATACCATTCTATTTGTAGAGGAAAACGGAAAACTATACATCAAAACTAGTGATGATTTGTGATTATTCATATTAGTTCAAAAATATAATAAAATTCTCATTTAGTACAACATAGTTCAAGATAACTTTCCTAAATCAGTCAACTTATTCTAAGATAATTCTCTAAAATTTTGCCTGAGACAGTATTGGAAGAGGTTCCGGATATAGTAATGGATTATTCTTCCTGTTTGCTTCTTCAATGTCCTGTTTTATTTTAGAAATAACTGAATTTGCCAAACTTAGTTCTACAGATCTTTTGCTAGCATGAATAATAGTCTCAGCAAGCCTAGTCATCTCTGAGACATCCGCATTATTTTCTGTGATGTTTAACCATTTTTTCATTAACTTAGCCAGAACACTCTCGATCTCATCGACTCGTCTCTTATGATCTATAACGAATCCAATACGGGCATGATTATCAAAATAATCATTTAATGAATCATCTGAATTAATTTTATTCTTTATTCGGTAAAAATGCCTGCGTGAAATCTTTTTGTATCTTTTTTCTATGTATCTAATGGATTCTTTTTCATTTAATCGGTATGTTATGCAATCCGAAACAAGATTATGCAGTAATGAGTCGTTGTGCTTGATTATAGTGACATTTTCATAGGTTGTTGTGTCATTTTTTGTGTCATGTTTTAACAATAGTGATTCACTTCATAAAGCAATGATTTTGATTATAGTTAAAGACCGATTATTCAGTCGTTTGTAATTAAAATTAATTTTAATTTTTATTTTGAAAACTCAAAAAATAATTTTACTTTTGATGCTTTTCGATGCTTCGACACTATCATTTTTAGGCACGAATTTAGGGCGTTGAGTAACGATTTGCATCAGCAATTTAGGGAGATTTTCTAGAGAAATCAAATTACCATGTCCATCAAATACCTTCAATTTTCCTGAGTCAAATCGTTGCTTGAGATACTTTTCTATAAATACTCTCAGGCACGAATCATCAAGTGACGAAGTGTCGATTAGTGTCGATTCTAAATCTGCATTATCTTTATCATATTTTGGAGAAATCTTGAAAACATATCGAGAGTTATTTTCTGGATCAGTTTTTGATTCTAAATATCCATGCCTCCATAATGGAGAGAGAAAAGTTTCTTGAACTTTCTGCCTGTGCATGCTCTTATTGTTGGTTTTAGATTGTGCATATTCTGCAACCTGTAAAGATGTAACCCACACATCACTTAGTTTAAACTCTGAGAATTTTTCTTGGTCTATTTTAGATCTTTCAGAAATGATTTCCTTTACGGTTCCCTTGAAGATGTTATTGAGGAATTGTATTTTATGGAGCGAAATATCAGATGGCTCTTTCATTATTTCTGTTGCAAGTTTTATGTCCGATAGTATTGTGATTGGGTGTATTTTTCCACCGTATTCAACCTTGCATCTATGATGTGCATAACATAATGTGATGATTGAGATCATCTGCATAAATCTATCAAATTGTCTTTGCCTGATTGCTGTATCATGTGGGAATATCTCAGATAGTTTTGTTGAAAACGGATTAAGAACTGGGTTTGAGTTATTACCAAATACCTGTACGTTATCAATTAGAATCCGCACTCTCTTTTTTGCCAAAATAGTATCTGACTCGGATACTATTTCTTCTGCAAACAAGTCTCCAGAAAGACCATGTCTGTTTGAGATTAATTTGATTCCCTCCCTGTATTTTTCAGGGTTAGTCTGTAATGATATGGTATCAAACCTTGATTCAATTTCCCTTGTTTTGTCAGATTCTTCTTCATCCTTTGCAGAACAATACAGCATTGCTGGATGACCCTTGAAGATTATCTTTTGCTGAACATTCTGTCCGTTTACTTTGTTAGTTACCTGGTGCTTGATGTATGGTGCATCGTGTGAAAGTAATGTCTTGAGTGATTCCCATAATGTGTGATGTTGGCTGTCTGAGAATATGATCCATTTGTTTTCAAAGTCAACTAATCCAAATGATTCTTCCCTTAGTTCCCTGATCTTTTGTTTAATTTCTGACTCTGTCTTTTTGTCCTTTGTTTCTGTAAGTTGTACTGTCAGTTTCTTCATCTCTTCATTGATGCTTTGCAGACCATCTCCAGTAATTCGTACAAGGTCAGATGTTTGATACTTGAAAGATTGTGCAGATGCACTAGCAAGTTGGATAACGTTTTGCTGTGGAAATAATACAGATACTTTTGAGCTGAGATAGGTTTTGCCTTCTGAACTAGGTGCAAGTATTCTTGAGTTGTTTGGATTTTTTGTAAATGCAGAAATTCCGTTTAGTAGGACACGGTAAATGTTGTTTTCTTCTTTTTTGATCTCCTTGCATAGATACGTTACAATATCTTTGAGTACATCACCTTGCCTCAGTTGTTTTTTGAGGTCTAACTCTTTCCTTAATTCATCTGCACATTTGTGAGTAGCTTCCCTTCCAAGTTCTCTTATTGTTTTTTCTGGTCTGCCTTTCTGCCACCCATTACAATTTTGATGAGTAAACCTAGCTTTGTAAAAAACCTCATCAGTTTCTGTAAATGGCCCTATATCTTGAGGTTTTCCATCTTCTAAGACCAATTCACAGTCTTTGCAGAACCATTCATTTGATTTGGAATCAGTCAAGTTACTATGATCCCCCATTTTATGGCACGTGTGATTTCATTTAGGGTGTGACATAATTCATCTATATCAAAATCAGAAGTTACAAAATCATTGTGTTCATGTTTGATATGCCACCATAATGATGATGTATTTTTGTAAATCTTACAAAACCTAGTATTTTTTTCAATTAGACAAACTGGGCATTTTAATCGTATTTTATCATAACACTGAGAGCAATGTGCAACTACTCGGTCTTTATCTACTTGCTTGTTGTAGTTCAAAATAGAAATCCTCCTTCTTCTAGGGCAGGATTGCTCATGGGTCTAGGTACAATTCTTGGCCCAGTGAGCATCATCATGTTTGATTCATTAATTGATTTTGCAAATTTGTCATAATAGAAATTGAAAAACATCAAAGTGGTTCATCCTTAATTAGAAACTTGTAGTTATTGTGATAATGGCATTTTGAGCAAACTCTTACCGAATAATTCCCAGTAGAGCCACCATCAACTAAAAGTAAGTGTGTCTTTTTGCATTTGCATGGGCAATAATATTCACTCATAATCCTCACGCTTTTCCAACAGTATTGTAATTACATCATTGAAAGAATCCCCTGCAAGTCCAAGTTTTTTTAATTCAAGATAATTTTTTTCAGATACTACAATTTGTCTAAGCGTTTTTGCACTCATACAAATAGATTATTTCGCTATCTTAAAGGAACTAAATTACATATATGGAAACAAGAAAATCGATTACATCACTATAAAAGAACTATCTAGGCGTGAATCATTATCGCTTATTAAGAACTAATTCTGCGAGGATCATCCTCGCATATTGAAAATATCAGATTACTTTAGTTTATTTACAAATACCACGTATTTATGGATATTGATGGGCTTGGAATTTCTCTGAGATCTCAAGTCTTTGCTTGATTTTCTCAACGTCATCTTTCATCTCTTGAAGTTCAAGGTTTTTCTTTTCGAGTTCAGATTTTTCATAAGACAGTCTGGCAAGTTCATGCCTTTGTTTTTCTTCTTTTGATATGGTAAGGTCTGGAATGGCCTTGCAGAATTCTTTATAGATGATATCACGCCCAACATCAAGATACGCGTTATCAAGTTGTATCGTTTTTACTGAATGTGACATGAGTTTTTCTGCAATGTTAGAGTTAACTGTATCAGATATCTTCAAAATAGAGTTGAAACGTTTACGGAACATGTAGGTTATTGCCTTGTCATACCTTTTGCCAGTCTTGGTACGTTTCATGCCTGACTTTCTTATCAGACCATTGATTACTGCATACACGCCATTTACTTTGATGTGATCATGAATCTTGCGGTATCTTTTCTCAGTTGCAAAGATGGGCGACTCATCAGTGATAGTTTCACCATTATTTCTCCTTGCAGAAATGTATCGATCAAGTGCTTTTCGTGCCTCAGGGGTAAGAAATACCCAGTAGCCATCAAGTGATTCATCATAAATTTTTACACCATAGCAATAATCATCAATATTTTGCTGTTCAGGATGTGGCATTGAGACAAGATGTTTCATCCTCAGTACAGGATCAGTCAGTCCTTGTGGCCTGATTCCAGTAGATGAAAGAAAGTGTAGGATTGCCTTTTGTCGTAGTGTGTCAGCACATTCCAACATGTTTTGTAAATCATTCTCATTGATTGCCAGTTTTCCGCCTTTCTCAACATTGTCCTTTGGAATTGATTTTTGAACCAGTTTTTTATGGAAGATTTTCCGATTCATCTCAAAAAATATGCTAGGCGCAGTAATCTTAAGACGTATTGTTACGCCCTTGTTTCCCTTTTCTATCAGAAAATCAATGAAGTCAAGGAATATGTCAGTAATTTTTTCACCATCAAACTTTAACAATTCTTCAAAATCATCAGAACTTTGAATATGTTTTTGAGAGGTACAGAATTTCATGTATTGGTTCATCCAGTAAATATAATCAATCAGCGTGTTTTGGTTAGAGATTTCACGTGTAAAGTTTGCAAATGATCTTGAGCGGATCACCATTTTCTTGTGATATACAATCCATTTGTCTTGCGTTACTGGCATGTAATAGAATAGTTTGGGATAAATAAAATATTAGTTAATTAAATTGTTTAATTACGTTTATCCCACATATCACCGTCTTGGCGCTTGTAAATTTCCACATTAATTTGTCCAAGTAATTTCATCTTAGATTTGTGAGCCTTTTTTTGATGACTATAATCAGTCTTTTCAATTAATTCCTGTAATCTCTCTAGTTCACCTAAAGAGAGATTCTTAAACTTGTTTTTTGATACCTCAATAAGTAATTCAACACGTTCTTTATCTTCATCAGTAATATCAGGCATAAAATAATACGAAATGAATTAATTTTAATTGTTATTACTAAACAATTTAAGAGTCAAAAAAATACAGATTACCCATGAGTGAAAAAATGAGAGCGATGGTATTATCAGAATGCGCACCAATTGAAAGCAATCCGTTAAAACTAACAATGATTGAAAAACATAAGATCAAGAATCCAGATGAGATATTATTAAAAATTGAGGCATGTGGAGTGTGCCATTCTCAATTACATGGAATAGAGGGGGATTGGAAAGATATAGGAATTCCTCCAATATTGCCTACGGTTCCAGGTCATGAAGTGGTAGGAAGGGTAATAGAAATTGGAAGAGATGTCACAAAATTCCAAATTGGGGAAAGGGCAGGAATTACACCATTACTTGGAGCATGCATGAAATGTCAATATTGTAATGAAGGAAAAGAGTATCTTTGTGAATCGTCAATTATTACAGGAGAATCATTGAAGGGTGGATATTCAGAATTCATTACAGTTTCAGAGGACTTTGCAACAAAGATACCAGACCAGATGACATCAGAATATGCAGCACCATTATTTTGTGCAGGAATTACGGCATACAAGGCAGTCAAAGCAGCAGAACCACACAAAGATAAGAAGATTGGAATTTTTGGAATTGGGGGAGTTGGGCACATGGCAGTGCAATTTGCCAAAGTAGAAGGATGTAAAATCATCGCATTTTCGCGTAGTAAAAATCATTTAGATGTTGCAAAAAGATTAGGAGCCGATGATGCGCTAAAATTCTCAGAAGAACAGCAAGATTTTCTGGATGTGGTTAATCAAAAACATGGGTTATTAGATGCTGCAATTGTTTTTGCTCCAGCAGAGATAGTAACAGATTCTGCCATCAAATCAGTCAAAAAAGGCGGCATAATTGTCATTGCAACTGTCGGAAAGATTCCAACATTTTTAGCATTTGAAGAAAAAACTATTCGTGGTACATTGATAGGTTCAAGAGATGATATGAAGCAAGTCATCAGCATTGCAAGTGAAAACAATTTAGAAGTAATCACAGAATCATATCCACTTGAAGAGATCAATTCTGTTTTAAAAAAATTAAAAAAATCAGAGATTGATGCACGCGCAGTAGTTATCCCCTAAAAATACATAAAGAAATTTTTAACTACAGTGTGAGAACAATGTAGATTAATGGAAAAGATCACAGTCAGCGAATTAAAACAGATTGATGTGGATGGAGGAGTATTAATTGATGGATTTCCATCAACAGGAGTTACTAATGCAGTTGCTACAGAATCAATCATTCATGCAACACAATTAGAATTAGTAGGAGTTTTAGACTCAGATGAATTTCCACCCATCAGTATAATAAAAAATGGCGAACCAAATTATCCAACGAGAATTTATGCAAATCAAGAACTTAAGGTTGCAGTATTTTCATCATACCTAACATTACATCAATCAATGCAAAGAGATGCAGCAAACGTCATGTTAGATTGGGCAAAAAAACACGGTATTTCACATATTGTTAGCAGTGCCACAATGAAAACAAAAAGCCAAGATTCAGATGTAATTGCAGTAGCAAGTACCAAAAGAGCAAAAGAGAAAGTAAGAGGATCAGGAATAAAGATTTTAGAGCATGGAACAATTCCAGGAATTCCTGCAATTTTGCTCAATGAGGGAGCAAGGCGTAACATTGACGTAATTGTAATTTTGTATAAATCACAGCCAGAAAAACCTGATTTTAAAGCAACAATTCAGTTATGCGAAGCATTTGCAAAAATCGTCCCCGGCACTTCATGTAATTTAGAGATGCTACAAAAAGAAGCAAAGATTGCTGAGCAAGAAATCGAGGAAACTGAGCAAGAAGCAAAAACACTTCGTAATACAATGTATCGATAAAAAATAAAGTTCAACGTCAATAATGCAAGAAATAATTGTTTTTGCAGTAATGGTAGTTACAGTTTCAGCATCAGGAGTATTATCACCAGGTCCATTATTTGTAGGAAATATCACATATGGTTTCAAAGAAGGTTCAAAGGCAGGAATCAAAATGGCGTTAGGTCATGCAATCGTAGAGTTACCATTAGTGATTTTTATAGGAATAGGAATTTTATCACTTGAGTTCATACCTGAATTAAAAATAGGCATATCAATTTTAGGCGCGGCAGGTCTTTTTGTCTTTGCAGGTTTTCAAGCAAAAAGCATTTTTTCAGAAAATATGATAAAAGAAAAAAAGATCACAGGCGGTACATTTTTTGCAGGAGTCATACTTAGCATAACAAATCCATTTTTCATAATTTGGTGGATGACAATTGGAACAAAGATAATTTCTCAGGCAATGACATTGTGGTCATTTGAAGGGATTGTGATAATGTTTCTCATGCATGTTTGGATGGATTTTGTATGGTTGACAGTTATTGCGGCATTTGCAGCAAAAAGTAGAATGTGGATAGGTAAAAGAGGGTATAAAATTTTGATGATGATTGTGTGCATTACACTAGTATATTTTGGAATAAGCTTTTTGCTTGAGATTAATTAGGATTAGAGAGTTTTTTTATGTCAAGTTCAATTGTTGATACATTTCGATTTTTTCCATCTTTTGATGTCAATGGTACTGATGATATTCTAACATCAGAAATCTCATAGCCTACCTCATCCATTCGTTTAACAATCATTTGAGAAACATCAATTGCTTCAGTAATTCGTTTTCCTCTAGCTTTGATAGTTACAACAGGTACAGAGGATAATTGAGTCAGCGTATCAGACATGTAAGTCATAATAGGTTTTTTTCCAATGTAAATTACATCACGAGGTGCATCAGAATCATCAGGTGTAGAAGATGATTTTGAATTTTCTGCAAGTTGGGGTTCAAGAGCAGGTTCTGCAAGTTGGGGTTCAGGAGCAGGTTCTGCAAGTTGGGGTTCAGGAGCAGGTTCTGCAAGTTGGGGTTCAGG
>CAYFOW010000005.1:13015-13089 GCA_964344885.1 uncultured Candidatus Nitrosopelagicus sp.
AGCAGGTTCTGCAAGTTGGGGTTCAGATTCTTTGGAATCTTGAATTTCAGATAAAATATCTTCTGCGTCAGAAC
>CAYFOW010000005.1:13189-18674 GCA_964344885.1 uncultured Candidatus Nitrosopelagicus sp.
GGTTCAGATTCTTTGGAATCTTGAATTTCAGATAAAATATCTTCTGCGTCAGAACTCATTTCAGGTTACCGTATTGTTAAAATACAAATCTGCTTTTATTTAAGATTTCAGATTTTCTTTTTTGATGTAATCTTCTAAAATTTTTTCAACATCAATATTTCCAGATTTCACTTGATCAATGATTTTTTTTTCTTCAATTTCAAAACAATTTAAGACTTCGTTATGATCTTTGTAAACCAGCATTAACTTATCTCCAAATAAACAATGATACAAAACCTCTGGCTCCATAATTTCAGGTTTTATTTTTATTCCATCTACACTTGGAGTAACAGGATACGACATTTTTTTCCTAGAATAATCTGATATTTAGATGATTTTTTTTTAGATATGATAATATGCAAATTACATAATCAAAAGATATGAGAGAACGAATTATTTTACATATAGATTTTGATTATTTTTATGCACAATGTGAAGAAGTTAGAAGGTCAGAATTAAAAATAAAACCAGTTACTGTATGCATGTTTTCAGAACGTGGTGGAGGTAGTGGTGCAATTGCAACATCAAATTATATCGCTAGAGAATATGGCGTAAGATCAGGAATGCCGATAAGCTTAGCAAAAGAGAAGCTTAATTCAAGACCAGATAGTGAATTTCTGCCTGCAGATTTTGAATATTATTCAGATGTTTCTGAACAAGTGATGAATATCATCAAGGAATTTGCAGATGTATTCGAATATGTCGGTAGAGATGAGGCATTTTTAGATATAAGTAAAAAAGCTGAACTGGATTTTAAAAATGCAAGTCATATTGCACAACAGATTAAAAATAAAATTAGAAATGAGACAAAAATGACGTGTTCAGTGGGTATTTCACCAAATAAACTGATATCAAAGATAGCATCAGATTTTCAAAAACCCGATGGGTTAACAATTGTCACACCTGAAAAGGTTAGCGTGTTTTTAGAGAATATCACCATAAGAGATATTCCAGGTATAGGTTCAAAAACAGAAAAAATATTGCAAGAAAAAAATCTAAATTCCATTAAAAAAATAATAGATGTCGATGTTTTTTCATTAAACAGACTATTTGGAAAAAAAACAGGCACATACATCTTCAATGCAGTCAGAGGAATTGATGAGGAACCAGTTTCAGAAAGACAGCCAACAATCCAAATTAGCAAGATTACAACATTAAAGAAGGATTCCAATGAATTTGAATTCATCAATAAAACAATGATGATGTTGTGTAAACAGGTTCATGAAACCATCATGCAAGAAAAAAAGACATTCAAATCAATAGGAATTCAAATCATTTTCACAGATCTTAGCAATAAAACAAAGTCAAGAATGTTAAAAAATCCCACAATGAATCTAGAAATTTTAGAAAAAAATGTTAGTCAGATGCTAAGAGAATTATTGAATGTGCAATCAGCAATGATTAGGAGAGTGGGTGTAAAGATTTCAGAATTAAATGAATTTGAAGGCCAAGATACAATAACAAATTATTTTTGAAGTTGTGATTCCTTTTTTTTCATCCGTTTTGTTTCGATTGCAGTTACAACCAGCAAGAAAATAAATAACCAGGGCAAGAACATTATTTCGCCAGCAACTGAATGATATTCTTCAAATTCAACAGGGTTTGTAGATACTTTTAATGCAAAAAGTGATAATGAGAAAATTCGAATTAAGTTTACACCAATAGTGCCTGCAATCCCTATAACAAAATACATTGCCTTTCTGTTTTTTTGTATATTCATTTTTAGTAAAAATGCCATCATTACTAAAGAGTAAATAATCACGCTATGAACTCCAGCAGATGGCCAAAATACCTGTAAAGCAAATGGACCATGATCACCTCTTAGAAACATCAAGTTGTCTCTAGCAGTTGCAATGCCAAGATCCAAAGCAGTGATTATCCAAACATTAGTTTGTACCAAATAAGGAACGACATATTGTAATGGACCTAAAGTATCATATGGAAAGAACGTATCAAGTGAAAGAATCGCAGCACTTCCTGCAAGGAATATTGGGCCTGCAGGGACAATACGTATCCAACGTTTGCCAAACAGAACAGAAGATGCAGACACCACAAATATTGATATTATCACAAAATCCCACAACCATTCCCATGAGTAAATCATTTGAACGTCAAAATTAGGTGCTTGACTAATTATGAAATCACGCAATCCTAAATCAAGCATTACAAAGTAAGCCATCGTAATTAATGCAAGCGGAATTGTTGCAAAAAGTCGCCTATTAGATACAGTAATTTTTAATCCTACTAATTCTGCAACAATGAATGCCATACCAAATAAGAATCCCCCACGTCCCTGATTCCAGCTCATACTAAAGCTGTCAGGAAATGCAGCAATTGCAAATAATATAGGACTAGATATAGTCAAAATTCCAAAAACTAAACTCTTATGCATGAGTAATGAAACTTTTCTGCTTCAATAAATAGCATATTCAATGCTATGGATAATGACTATTTTTTAGGAAAGTTTTTTTCAAATATCATGCAATTACAACCTTTTACAGTACATTTTCCATTACCCTCATCATGTAGCGAACTATCATGATAGCAACCAGATGGATTATAACAGCGCATTTTAAACAAATTTGTACAAAATTTATCATATATTAGATTTAAAGAAAATCAGTAATGGTTTTTTGTTGTAGTATTTTCATCATATTTCCATGAAGCAACCAATCAGTTTTACTTACACTCATTCGTTTTGAGGCAAAAGAGATGGCGTCATCAAGATTTGATGCAAAATATGGTTTTTGTTGC
Source organism: uncultured Candidatus Nitrosopelagicus sp. (assembly GCA_964344885.1). GTDB lineage: Archaea > Thermoproteota > Nitrososphaeria > Nitrososphaerales > Nitrosopumilaceae > Nitrosopelagicus. The sequence goes on from CAYFOW010000005.1 coordinate 15,983, forward strand.
ATTGCATGCCTGATACCTTCACGAATTTGCCATACCCCTACAGGAATAGCATATTCAGGTTGAATTTCACGTAGAACAAGTACACCAGATTGTGATTGAATTTTTTTTAGATATTCAGATACCCCAAGTTTTGCAGCAAAATAAGCACCGGCTATTTTTGGAGGATGTCTAATTCCTGAAGAATCTTCATGATCTGCTGCAAATTCTAAAATATTTTCAGCATGCCATGCTTCTTGCATTTCAAAGACCCATCGATGAGGGAATAAAATTACTGAGAACATATTTCCTAGATGATCAAAAGAGAAAACTCTATGTGAATCAATAAGATCAAATTCAAGTATTTCAGAAACTAGGTTTTTTGAGATTATGTCATCAGTTGCAGTAATACTCCATTTTGTAGGAACAAGTTTTCTTTGCTTTCCAAACATACCAATGCTAAAACATTTCTGAATTCGTGATACATCAATACCATTTTGATACAACGAGATTACTGCAGATTCTGCAAGCAGATCTCGATCATAATATGCGCGTTCAATATGTTTGTGAGAGCTAGATGATGAAAATTTTACAGAGTGAAGTTCGCCAACAGGGCCAAAAGGAGCGCTTTCACCATCAATGAATGTTACGGGATTTGTATTTTTATGAAATGTCATTTCAGAATCAGTAGGATTTGACGACATACTCAGATCATGTAAATTTTCAATGTATCTACCTTGAGTAGTATCAACATCTAATTTTTGAATTCCACGTATTAAATTCAGTCTAAAATTAATTATTTCTTCAAGATTTTTACCAACCCAATTTTCAGGGGAGTCAAATAAACCAGTATCCCCATGGATTGGGGGCACCATAGGACCTACACCTACTTTTGGATATCCATATGAACCAACGAAAACTGATGGTGGACTTGTTCCACTAATGAAATCAGATTTGAAAAGATTCCCATAACGTGAAAGATATTCTTGCCAATTAGATTCAATTGAGTTTCGAATACTATCACCGCTCATTAAATCACTATCAAAATACCATATAATGTGAGTGATAAAATACATTATGCTAATGACAATATTCAGTAAAATCAACGTAGAATCAAATCATTAAATTAAATTCAACGAGTAATTGTTAAATTACTCGTCATCTAATTCATCAAGTTCATCAAGATCTGCATCTCGACGACATGGCCTGATTGGTATATAGATTCCAGACATACAAACAAATCGAATTCAAATTGGATAGAGGGTAAAGTAAGAAATGATTGTCTTTTTTGTGATATGAATTAGATCATTAAACGAGATCAGCAAAAAATATTCTAAATTTCACATATTTTTTAGAAGAAATAAAAATTAAATGAGTTTTTCAATTGTTTTCTCAAATACTGAGAAGGGTTGAGCTCCACGAATTTTTTCAATTTCCCCACTATTAGAAATTATTACAAATGTAGGAGTAGCTGATGCGCCTTGGCGTACTGCCTCATTATAATTAGATTTGACACGTTTTTGATATTTTTTTGAGTCCATGCATTCTGAAAATTCGTCAATGTCAAGATTTAGACTAAATGCAAATGAGTTTAATCTATCACGGTTAGCCCAACCAGAGTCAATTTCTTCCTGATAATTATACAACATTGTATGATATTGCCAATATTTTTCTTGATCATTTGCACAGTAGGTTGCTTGTGCAGCAATCGGGGAATCACGACCTAAGAATGCAAGATCAACAAAAACTAATTTTGCATGACCTGGTTCAATGTAATTCTCAATTAAATTTGCCCTAGTATGATCGTGAAATCTTTTACACATTTCACATTGGTAATCACCAAATTCTACAATCGTAATTGGCGCATCATCTGATCCAAGAATCGGAGAGCCATTTTCAAAATTCACTGCCACAGATGGACGCGCTACATTAAGAGATTCAAGTTGTGTCTGATAAGACCAAGCAGCTGCTATCACAATTATTGCTGCAACTGCACATGCACCAATAAGCACAAATTTTTTCATATTAAAAACAAATTAAATTGGATTAAAAAATCTATTCAAGAAGATTTTCGTCTTTTAAATAAACTAGTGATTTTGTTTACAGCTAAATCTATTGGGCAGGTTTCACAATACGTACCATGCATTTTTTTATCATGTGTGTCAATTCCATTTTTTGTGAGAAACGTTGCTTCACATTTTTGACAACGGTATTCGATCATTATTCCATTCATACATTTGATTTGATAAATATAAACAGTAACTATGAAAATTGGAAATTGAAAGTATCCATAATTATAGATAATGAATTTTCATGTGATTGTTATGTTCGACCTCATATTGAGTTACATGCCCACAGTGAGAACATGAAAATAGATTAGATGGTTTAGGCTGAGTGCGTTCAATTGACGTCCCATTAAGTGATTTGATCGTGACTGTGTCACCAGTAGAAATCACACCGAAATTATGAATTTCACCTATAGATTCTAGAAATTCCTTTATTGCAGAGATTACTTCAGTTTTATCGATTTGTTCATCATCAAAGGAGGATAAAACAAATTTATGAAATTTTATAGCAGGAACGGCACCTACTTGATCAGATACATAAATCAATAATTCGTGTAAAATGGATTCAACATCCCTACAATCTACAGTAATCATAAATGAGTATCAGAAATTAACTATTTTTAAGCTTGTTTTATTTTTCAATATTTTCA
>CAYFOW010000005.1:18774-47295 GCA_964344885.1 uncultured Candidatus Nitrosopelagicus sp.
AATGAGTATCAGAAATTAACTATTTTTAAGCTTGTTTTATTTTTCAATATTTTCATCAATTAGGAATACAACATGTACAGATGCAGAGATGACGGTATTAGAGGTAAAAATAGGTGCATCATACATCGTAGATTCTGATAGAAATGATGATTTTACATTCATAGAAGAAGAACTGGGGGTTATTGGTGCATCCAAGTTTATTGATTTTACACCAACAATTTTTTGATTTAAGGGCAATAGTGCTGTAATAGATTTTGTTTTTGCATTTTGTATTGCATCTTCAATTAAACTATCATGTATAATCGAATATGATTCAGGAGAAATCGTGAAATAAACAGAATTTACTTTATTTATGCCAGAAGAAACAAGTGAATCAAGAATTAATGCTGCAGAATCAAGATGAGTTGTTTTTACTTGAAGTAAATTTGTTACACGATAACCTATTAATTCAGACATATGACGGCCTGTTTCTTCATCTTGATAGTAGTCATACAAAGGAGTTATAGTAAATTTAGATGTATTAAGTTCATTTTCAGATATATCTAAGAGTTCTAATTTAGATATCGCATCAGAAAGTAATTTAGAATTAGAGTTCAAAGCTAATTTTGCAGTATCACCGTTTGTTTCTACACCAAATTCCATTACAAGCAAATCAGGTTCAATATTTTTTTGTGCAAAACCTGTAACAGAAATAGTATGTTCATGTTTTTCATGGATTAGTGATTTTATCATTGCGTGGTGTTTTGTCATTTCACCATGTTCTACATATTCATTTGATGATTCATCATAGTTCATTTCAGAAAATTCATGATCTTCAGATTTTGCCATATTTTCAGGTTGAATTAACATGACAGCAAATGCCAATACACAGATTGCACCTACTATTGTAGCTACATTAAGTGGATGCATTAAAGGAATTCAAAACATAGAATATTAAAACTAGATGATATGATTATTTGCATAAGAATGAAAAATTTTGAAAAGTGGTTAAATCTATATGGAAAAGCATGGGTTAACAAAGATCATTCTCTGATTGCAGAATTATTTGATGATAGAGCATCATATCAAGAAAAACCATTTGAAAAACCATATCAAGGAATTTCAGAAATTTCGGAATATTGGAGACAAATTTCACAAATTCAAAATGAAACAAAATTCGACTACGAGATAATTACTTCAGATGAAAATTATGGTGTAGCGCATTGGCATGCATCATTTATTAGAAAAAATGACGATAAAAAAATCGAATTAGATGGTATTTTTTTAGTACACTTGAATTCAGATAATAAATGCTTTAGATTTATGGAGTGGTGGCAGAGTAAAAAGCATGAGTAATCAAAAGTATGAATTTTAAGTATATGGTAAAAATAGAATATCAGAGAACATTCATGTATTACAAGAAATAACTTATGAAGCAATGGCAGATTCAGAAACTTTCGGAATTGAGACAGGGTATGGAGATGTCGCAATTGAATGGATGAATAAAGAGGCTGAAAAAAACAAATGGAAGTTTGAAGCAAGAGCATATGGATATGAAATAACCACACAGAATTTCGGCGTATTTGAGATGTTCTCATGGATTGGTGATGTAAAGATTGCAAGAAATATCATCGTTAAAGCATCTAAAAGATTTAAGATTAGAACAATTGAAGGTGGTTACAAACCACGCGAAAAGATTTTCAAAAAACGAAAGTCAGACTTTGCCATGGTTAGAAAAGGAGACAGAGTGATTGGACATTTAGAATTTTCAGCATCAAGATTTGGTAGTGACAAATGGACGCTAGAAGCTGAGGAAAGAAAATGAGTATTAGGAAATTATCCACCGTAATTCTATCAAAGGCCTGCATATTTGACAGAATCTCACGGTAGACACATAATCAATTATTCAGACACTTCACGAAAGGATACGGAAAAGTATCATCATATTTGATTAATAGATTTTAGAGGAATTTGCTTAAAAGAATAGAGTCAAGAACCATCTACTTTTTTGTCATTTACTTGTATACCATTTTACACATCCTAATGAGATATTCCGTTTATATGAAGTAGAAAAAGGGCTGTGAAATTCCTCATGACGTTTTTTACGAATTTCAATAAGAGAATCGTGAGTATCAAAACATTGTGGACAAAGATTACAACAAATTTTAGTCAACAGTAAAAAGAACATAATTTCTATTAGAATTAATGTTTTTGAAAAAAATATAAAATTCTAAGGGATGTTGTAAAAAAATGTTCAAAATGACTAATTTCATAATATTTTATGAATAAATTAAATAATCCAAAGTTGTGTGTTGTTAATTTTTATGAGACTCAAAATTTGCGGATGATATCAAATGGATGTTTTAGGATTAATTCAAGCAAATATTCTCACACCTATTGTGTTATTTTTCATTTTTGGGATAATTGCAGCTAGAATAAAATCAGATCTTAAAATACCAGACGCCATTTCAGAATTTTTGCCAATTTACCTTCTTGCAGCTATTGGCTTACATGGAGGAATTGAAATGCAAAAAACAGGATTTGAAACTATGCTAATTCCAATGCTAACTGCAATTGGATTATCATTATTATTCACTTTAAATCATTATCAAATTCTTAGAAGATTAGGGAAATTCAATATTTTTGATTCATATGCACTCGCATCAACATATGGAGCAGTAGGAGCAGTTACATTTTCAGTTGGATTATCATTTCTAAAAAATCAAGGGTTAGAATCAGAAGGGTATCTTGCAGCCATTTTAGCCATATTAGAACCAGTAAGTTTCATTTTAGCAATATTTTTGACAAATCTTGCAGTATCAAAACAACAGAAAATAAAAAAACAGATATTTTCACAAGACATTGATGATTCATCAGAGTCAGATATGATAAAAATTGAATCTGGAAAGACAAAAATGATTCAAGTTTTACAGGATTCACTTACTGGAAAAGCTATTGTAATTTTGCTTGGGAGTATAGTAATAGGATATGTTATAGGCGAAGAAGGGTTTTCATCAATTAAGATAGTTTTTGAAGATTTGTTTGTAGGAGCCATAGTCATATTTTTAATTGAGATGGGGATAATTGCAGGAAAAAGACTTGATGATATCAAAGAAGTGGGAGTATTTCTTCTAGTTTTTTCGTTAGTTATTCCAACATTTAATGGCGTAATTGGAGTTTTAGTAGCAACATTACTAGGACTCAGTGTTGGCGGAGGAGTAATGTTTGGATTACTACTTGCAAGTGCATCGTTTATTGCGGCACCTGCAGTTCTCAGACATGCAATTCCACAAGCAAAACCTAGTTTGTACATCACATCAGCATTAGGAATTACATTTCCATATAACATCATAGTCTTATTACCAATCATGTTAGTTGTTTCAACCACAGTTCATGGCATGCAAGAATCGATAAACTTATTCAATTTCATAGGACATAACTCATTATGAAATTATTTCCAGTAAAATTATTAACTATTACATGTGAAACACTTGCTCAGAAAAATGTAATAGACATTCTTCATAAATTTGAAGTTTCAGGATATACGATTTATGAAGTAGAAGGAGATGGATCAAAAGGTTTACGTGGAAAAGGGTTCCAAAGTGAAAAAAATGTTAAGATTGAAGTAGTTTTAGGAGAAAGGAAATTACAAGACATTGTAGAAGAAATTGCAAGGACATTATTTTCTGATTTTACAATTATAGTTTATGTAAACGACATTGGAGTAGTTAGACCAGAAAAATTCGAGTGAATTTTTTAGAAAATAGTGATTATTAAAATTATTCAGTAGATTCTTCGGCATAACAGTAAATGCACATGTGTTTATTCTGTAATGGAAAAAAAGTGAAACGATGAATTTTTTGACCCTCAATGCAACTCATGTCATATAGAAATTTGAATTAGATTATAGTAAAACTGTTAAAAAAAATCAAGTAGGGCGTAAAAACAAATATCGATCAGAGAGAGCGTATAGGCGATTTTTAAAAATTCGGATGTTTTTGTTCAATAATACACGAAATTAGTAAAACTGATTGAAGGATATAACCCCCAATAATAAGCACAAATGCATTATGTAGAGGAGTTAGAGTTTTCATTATGTCAATGTGTTGTGGAGAAATAGTATTTCCAGTAATTACAATACAAGAAATGATCATACATGGTACAAGAGTATACCTAGGTTTAATCTGAGAAAGAATAGTTAAGATTACAAAGACAGATTCAAGAATTATCGCATTAACAAAAAACTTTGGGTCCCCCATAGGAATTCCAATAATGCCAACAACACATATAGAAATTAGTGTGAAAAAAACAACAGGAACTTTCAACAGTTTTTTTATTAAATACTAGAATTTTAGCGTAATTAATTTAAAATTCGGAAAAAATTAGTGTTATGAAGAAAATTTGTTCAGAGTGCGGGGATAAGTTTACTTGTGATAATAACATTTTTTGTTGGTGCACATATTTTCCAAAACTTTCAAAGGAACAGATTAACAATAAGGATTGTATTTGTAAGAGATGTTTGTTAGTAAGGTATAGAAAAAAGATTCTAAAAGAGTAAAAAAATCATGAGGTATTATTTGAAAAATGTAGATTTATTAAAATCCAGATCAGTTTAAAACAGATGTCTAATCCAACTGAACAACCAATTGATCCTGATAAAATGATAACATGGTGTGATGTATGCAAAATCGAGATAATCGGAATTAATGATTGGCAGATACACCTAGATAGTCAAATTCATAAATCAAGATTAGAAGAGTAGGGAATAAAATTTAAAAATCTAATTCACATAATTTTGAGTAAATACAAATCAAATTTTATTAGCAGAATTATTTCAAATAAATTTTATTTAAAAAATTCACAAGATGAGTTTACAATAATATTTTGAAAAAATATAATTAATTTCAAATCATTCGAGTACAAATACCCAATTATATAACCCACCCACACAAACTAGACATGGTAGAAGAAAAATCATCAAAAAACGGAGTGTATGATGTTAGATGCAAAGGAGTTTTGGAAGTTGATGGAGTTAGATTTGCTGGAATTATTAATGAAAATGGTAAAATGTTAGCAGGTGGATTCAAACATGGAATCGCACCGTTTGAGAAGGATGAAGGAAAATTCAAACAATTTCTAAAAAGAGTTATTGAAATTTCATTATGGACAGAAGAGGATAAGGCGTTAGGGGATCTTAATTATATTGTTAGTAGACGTGATAAAGTAGTTTTAATCAGCTTTCCATTTCCAGCAAGCAAGAATATTTTGTTAGTATCTGCTGAACCACACACAGATATTGATGATTTGGCAAAGAAAGTTACAGATGTTTTTGATGATTCATCGTTGACTGCAGAAATTGGTTAAAACCACAAAAACTTGAATATCATCTAAATATAGTTACGTTATGCCAGATAATCAAAAAATCCCAAAAGAGATTAATGAACATCTAAAAAATTTTGGAAAAGAAATGTGGGAAGTAGAATATTTTGAAAAATGTGCATTATGCGATTCACGAATTGATGAATTTGGTTTTTGTGCTTGTGAATCAAACGGAGATTAGAATTAGTAGAAATGGCAAAGAAAATGTTCAAAATTGGGATAATAGGAACAGGCATGTTGGGAAAAGCTGTTGCTTTGCACCTACTTAATTGTGATTATGAAGTACACGTATACAACAGAACAAAAAAGAAAACAGGTGATTTAGTTAAGAATGGTGCAAATTTTCAAGAATCACCTAAAGATGTCGCAAAATACACTGAGTTAGTCATCACATGTGTTAAAGATGGTAATGCTGTAAAAGAAGTAATTTTTGGAGAATGTGGCATCGTAAAAGGAAAACATGAAGGATTAACCATAGCAGATATGTCAACAATTAATTCAAATGATGCAAAATGGATTTCATTAAAACTTGAAAATGAGAAAATAGATTTGTTAGAGATTCCAGTAATGGGGGGCCCTAATGTAGCAATAAAGGGAGAATTAGTAATGATGGTGTCAGGTAAAAAAAGCAAGTATATGAAATACAAGACTGTTTTTGATGATATTGCAAAAGATAATTCTTTTTTAGGAAAATCAGGAACAGCACATTTAATTAAACTTGCAATGAATTTACAAATTTCATTATTAGCTGTATCGTTAGCAGAAGGAATTGTATTTACTAAAAAAGCTGGTTTTGATCCAGAGATATTTTTGAATGTGTTAAATTCCACATATTTCAGTACAGGTATGTCCAGAAATAAAGCATTTAAAATGATAAATGACGATGTAAAACCGACATTCATGCTTAAGAATTTGAAAAAAGATCTAGATACAATATTAACAACGGCACAAATGAACCACACCAGCCTTCCAATTACAAAAAAAGTAAGAGATGTTTACAATGATGCAGAGAAAAATGGACTAGGGGATATAGATTATACAGGAATAATCAAGCATATCAGAAGTCTCAGATAGATTTAGTCTGAAAACAGGTGATTTTTGAATCATGAATAGTTTTTTGTCCGCTACATGACATGCATGAGAAAGTTGTAAATATCATTTTACAGTCAACACATTCGATTTCAGATGGTTGTTTGCAGAAAGCACAAGAAGTAACAATGGTTTGAGCGGCACCACATTTTCGACATAGATCTAAACGCATGCATGATTTCTAACTAAATTAAATTTATACTATTTTAAAATTAGTTCAAGCTATGAGAACTATTAAATGAATTAGGCACCCCTACACCTGTAGTACCATAGGAGTTTTCGTAGAAAGTATAAACAGCATAATTTACAAAATTTAGTATGGGATCAGTATGTAAAGGCATATGTCAATTTGAAAAAGAAAAAATAATTCCAAGAGAATTAAGATATAACAATGGGCAAAAGAGATGTTCGTTTTGTGAAGCATATTTTCTAATTGAAGGTAATAGATGTCCATGCTGCAAGACAAAATTGAGAACTAAAGCAAGGAAAAAAATCAGAATTTAGATGTTAAAATAGATTTTGATAATAATTTAGATATACGAATTGGTTCAGGGATTGAACCATGTAATGTCAACCTGTTTAACAATATTTGAGATTCAATTAAAGTGCAACCTAAATTACGAACAAATACTGATTGATTAGTATGCAACGTGATTTTTTTTCTTGTTGGAAGCGATTCATATTGTTTAAGTTTTGATTCATATGAATTTGGGAAATGATGTTTTATTGATTCAGGAATACCTTCAGAATCATTAAAAGTTATACTAATAATCGGAATCTGTAAAATTCTAAAAATATATGAAAGATCAATGATATTATACATTGAAATGATTGCACCATCAATTAATAGGAAATTAATATCAGAACGGTTCAAATTATCATACATTTTCAAGATTTGCTTTGTCGAGTCATTGCCATACAATGTTGTTTGAGAAATTTCAAACCCATCAATAATTAATTCAGTAGACATAACAGTTCCAGCAAGGAATGATTTTGTTGATTTTTGAAAAAAGCTTTCAGCTATGGAAAAACAACGAAGTCCTTTTTTTTCAAGATGAATTTGTTTCATTGTGTTTATTACGAAGATAAAGTCTATAAGATAATGCAGTGATTATTATCAAGGATGAAGTAATACCACACCAAATCCCAAAAGCAGAAACATCTACATCAATCAATTGTATTTTTTAAGAAAAAACAAAATATTTAATTTATTATTTCATTAAATGAGAAAGGAATATCTGAATGATAAATTCACAAGCAAAGTTTGAAAAATGATAAATTGGCGTTTTATTGTAAGAAAAGATAACAAGAAAAATAATCAAAAAGAATTTTTACTAAACGTAAAACATCTCCAAAACGTAAGGCAGAAAACAATATTTACAATAAATTAACTAAATTAGAGTAGATAATTGACAAGATTTCAAGCTGTGTTCAAGAAAATTAGGGATGAACTAATGTATTGATAAATATTGTAAATATATCCTAAATTTTGCCACCTAATAAAATAAATATATAAAAAAATTTGAAATTACATATGCCTGAATTCATATGTAAAGAATGTGGTGCAAGGGAATTTCATGAAAATGAAGTTACTTTAGAGATCCAAGTCAATATTCATAAAAAATTCTGTAGACAAAAACCAGGTGAAGATTATAGTTTTGTTCACAGAGATCAATGGCATGTTCAGGCAAATGATCCTGAAAGAGAAAATGATACTGAAGGTAATCCAGTAATAAAGAAATAATTTATAATTATTTTCACAGTACACAAAGTGCTAAATTAATAATAGAATTGTATGTTAAACAAAATAATTGGGTAAGTTTGATTATGAATTAATAGTTGTAGGTGCAGGTCCAGCAGGTTCATCAGCAGCATATGAGGCTGCAAGAAACGGAATAAAAGTTGCATTAATTGAAAAAGAAGAGAGTGTTGCACAGACGGTAAGAACTAGCGGAGTAACATGGATAGACAATATCAAAGAGTTCAATATTCCTGAGAACTGCTTTCATCCAATCAAAAATTTTACTTTTTGTTCGCCAAATAATGAAGTATCAATTTCAGATAAAGTTGCAAGGGCAGCTGTATTAGATGTGAGAAGTACATACAGATTATTAGCAGACAGGGCAAAACAGGAAGGGGTAGAATTATTTCTAAATCATACAGTTACAGGTGTGATTAAAAAAGATGGAAAGATTGCAGGTGTTAAAACAAAAAGTAAAGGAGTAGAACATGAATTCCTTTCAAAAATGATTATCGATGCAGGTGGATTTCAATCAACTGTTTCAAGAGAAATGGGAGTAGTAAAACAATGGAAACGATTTGGCGTAGGTGCAGAATATGAAGTAGATGTAGAACATGTAGATTCAGATACATGGTGGTTAATGGTAGGACAGAAATATTCACCTGCAGGATATGCATGGATTTTTCCAGTATCAAAAAATAGAGTAAGAATTGGAGTTGGGGTAGGAAAACCAGAATCAGATATTGATCCAACATTACGCTTAAAAGAAATTATTGAAAATAAGATGGGTCCAGTAGAAAAATTAGGAAAATTATCAAATGAAGAATTCCACTATGGGTTAATTCCTAATGAAGGGTTAATTCGAGACACAGTGTTTGATAATTTAATTTTAGTTGGGGATTCAGCAGGAATGGCAAACCCATTAGTATTAGAAGGAATAAGATATGCAATAAAATATGGCAAGCTTGCAGGCAAAGTGTCTGCAAAAGCAATACAAGAATCAGATACAGGAAAAAGAAGATTACAAGTATTTGAAACAACATGGAAAAAAGAAATTGAATCAAAAATTAATTCAGCATATAAAGTTCAAAGCAGATGGATTGGATTATCTGATAAAGAATGGGATAAAGAAATAAGCATAATTAGTGATTTGAGTGCAGATGAATTTTTAGATTTTGTAAAAGCAGACTTTGGCATATCAAAAATGTTTCGGCTTGCAACACATCACCCCAAACTAATTGTCAGGCAGTTATTTGGGATGGTTAAAAGTACATAAAATACCCAATAACAAAATTTGAGTGTAAATGGACATAGTAAAGAATACGTTTGACATGTGGGCAAAAAATGGAAAATCAGAGGAAATGCAAGAGGGCCACATAATCACAGTCACAAAGTTCCTCAATTCAATAAAATTTGAAAAGAATTTTTCATTTTTAGATGTAGGTTGTGGAAATGGATGGACTGTAAGAAAAATTTCAATGCATCCAAAATGTAAGAAGGCTGTTGGAATAGATAAAAGTACAAGTATGATAAAAAATGCAAATTCAAAAATCTCATCAAACAAAGAGAAGTTTTTTTTGGCAGATATTGAAAAATGGAATGATAAAGAAAAATTTGATGTAATATTTTCAATGGAGTCATTGTATTATACAGTACCGATGGAATCATCACTTGAAGAAATTTTTAAGAGGGTAAAGAGTGACGGAGTATTTTATTGCGGTACAGATTTTTACATAGAAAATAAAGATACCATTAGATGGATTAGAGATATGAAAATGCCAATGGATTTACGCTCTAAGTCAGAATGGAGAGAGATGTTCAAAAAAGCTGGATTTAATGTAAAAATAAAACAGATCAAAGACCAAAAAAGTAAAACGAAATGGAAACGAAATTTTGGAACACTGTTTGTTATTGGTTCAAAACCCTAGAACGTTTTTTTAAAAATAATAAAAGAATAGTCACAGATATTACAAAAACAAGTAGCGGTAGAAGATAATCAATTTTGCCATCGTCAAAATCCTGTTCTATAGACACACCTATTTCAGGTAGTTGAGAAGAATTATGAGAAGAAAGAAAGCTTGTTTCAAACATGAATGGGCGAAGAACATCATCAGATGTTGCAAAGATTTTCAGCGAATAAGCACCAGGCAGTAATTGTGATAGAGATTTTTGTGGAATAGTAATTATAGAATTTTTGCCAGATACAGTATGAATTCCAGAGGTAATCATACCATTTTGACCAGAAATAAAATAGTAAAGTTTGTCAGTGTTTTCAGTCATAACAGAAAATTTCAATGAAGAATTGATTTGAAGGGTTTCAGGTATGTCGGTTTTCAAAATTTTAGGAAAATTTGCATTTTCAAAATTAGACCAATGACCTGCATCAAAGGGATAATTATCATTTGAGAAAGCAGCAACAGAAATTGTACGAGACGCAGGAGAATAATTATCAAGCATGAATGGACCATTGCTAATTACTGCATGATTGTTTTGCATAATCCATTTTGTTGAAGAATCATACCGTGATTGAAGATATGATGAAGATAAAATAGAGTTAGATAATGGTAAAGGGAGGTCAGAGGAGGCATTTTCAAGATAAGATAATACCATCATCGAATCATGGGGAATAAGTAATGAAAGCCAATTGATATTTTTACTAATTGCTCCTGAACGAGAAAAAGATAACTTTCCATCCAAAACGGATTGTTCCATTGCCCAAATAATTTCCCAGGGCATTGATGGCCAAATACCAATCCATGATGCAATTTCAGATTCATCAAAATGCCAATAATTTACATAAATTTCAATCGTAGAATCATTAATCGGTTTTATACCAACTAAAGTTTCGGAAGTTTGTGCTGCCTGAGGAGAGAATTCAGAGTCAAATGTTTTATCATTTTCCTGATTTAACGAACCCCATTCCTGAAGAAAATATAACGAATAAAGTACATCATTCATATCAATTGGTTGCCCATGATGCCAATTGCCAAGATTAAGATCATAAGTGATTTTTGAGATTGCAGTGACATCAGAATCAACATGTAACCATTTTTTTGAGTCAGAATTCCAGATTATTGCATCGTTTGGAACAGGAACAGAGCCATCAGGACCATTTGTTACAATATTCCAAGATGTACGAATAGGAAATGATTTGCCAGAAAATGGGTGTTTAAAGATCCCTGGATCATATAGAATATTCCAGATATGAGTACTGTAACTATCACTAAAACCCATTATAGGATTCCATGAGCCCTGATAGATTTGCTTGACACCAATTGCAAGTTGTTCAGAATTATTTTTTGCATTTATTGGGGTGAATCTGCTCGGAACACCTGCACCAAGATCATTTATAACACCAGTTGTAGAATTATTGGAAACATATTGATCAATTTTTGCAGCAATAAAAATTCGTACAGATTCATCGATGCCTTCAGATGTTGCCATTTTGACTAAATCAGATCTTTGTTGTGATGAAGAAAAATCACCAGTATAGATTTTTTTTGTAACTTCATCTAGAAGTTCATTTTGATAATTCCAATATGTCGGATCATTGAATCCAGGCATATTAGAGAACCAAGGAGAATACATTTGAGCTAAACCAGCAGAGTCATATTTGACTAATGCAGAACGTCCACCCCAACCCTCAGTATAGATATGCCAGTTAAGATTAGCAGGATCTGACCCATATACCAAGACAAATGCTTTGTTTAAATCACCAAAATCTTTTGTTACAGTAAATCCTAGCGTTTCTAATTCAGTTGAAAGTAACTCTCCAATTGATTTTCGTACAGGATCATCACTTCGAATGAACATCTTAATAGCTATTGGAGAATCATCATAATACCAAATGTCATTATTTTTGTATGCACCATTTTCAATTAATGAATTAGTAATTAATCTATTAGCTAAGGCAGGATCATATTTGAAATTATATGATTCTAATGTATCAAGTATATTCAAATAATCAGGATCAAATGGACCGTAATTTGAGATCATCTCAGTTCCAAATCCACCCATCAATTCATTTACAATGAGTTTTCTATCAATCAGATAATTTAGGGCAAAACGATTTTCTTGAAAGGAGAATGGATTAAAAACATCAGATTTTGCAGGGTTGATAAGTAAACTGTATGAGCCACCAGTGGATTCAAAAATATTTAGGCCTGTTTGAGATTCTTTTGTTTCAAGACGATCAGATGGAATTCTAAAGTAATACAGATCAAGATTGCCGTTCCGAACTTCTTCTAGAGCCGTATTTTCATCAAGATATTGGATGAATTTTATTTCATCGACAAATGTTCCTTGTTGTGCAAAAACAGGAGGGATAGTGATAAGTGCTAGCAATAACACTAGCATGAATTTCATGAATAACATCAGAATACATCATAATTTAAGGTTCATCAAAGGTAAACATTCGGAGCGGTGTAACGTTTTAAAAACAAATTTGAATTTCTCTTGTATGGATTTGAAAAATTTAACTAAAAGTCTCAAAGGAATTATTTCAGGAAACATATCAGAATTAGATTTTTCAACTATTACAAAAATCGATAGCATTTCAACAAAACAAGTTTTCAGTATTTTATCAAAGAATGGAATTGGTGTGAAAAAAGACAAAGAGATGGTTTTTGAGGACGGAGATAAATTAAGAGGTGCAATATATCTAATAAAAAATGGAGCACCAGTTGAAGAAGTTTCACAATTTATTGAATGGAATGATTTTGAAGGATTAGTTGCAGAAATATTAGATGAAAAGGGGTTTTCAATCATAAAAAATTTCAGAATGAAAGATCCCGTAATGGAAATCGGTGTAATTGGGATTAGATTAGGAATTGCAATGTTAATTGACTGCAAGCATTGGAAAAAAATGAATTATTCAAGTCTCAAAGAGATTGTAAAAAAACAGGTGCAACGAACAAAAAAATATGTTTCAAAAACAAGAGGTACAACTGCAGTACCAGTAATTGTCACATTACATCAGGAAAAGATTGATTTTATTGATAAAGTCCCAATTGTACCAATAATGCAATTTTCTTCGTTTATAGATGAGTTTTATGGAAACATAGATGAGTTAAAAGTAGAAACTGAGAATTAAAAAGATCAAAACCATATGCAACAATTAGACATAATTAGAATCTAAAAAACATAGAAAATAAGAATAAAGCAACTGAACCGCTCATGAAAATTTTTGTGACATTTAGAGAATTATCTAATGCTTTTGAGAAATCATTGAATATACCAGAGCCCATCACTTTTACACTAGTTTTATTTTCAAGTACTTCAAATGAACCTGAAGAAATATTTGATTCAGCTTTTTTTGCAATCTCAAGATACCAATTTGCCAAAGTTTCAGAAGGAGTTACCTTACCTAATTCATAGTATCCGTTTCTATTTTTTACGCCAGTAGAAGTAAAGTGGGTATCAGAGGTACATAATTCAATCATATTATAACCATTATTTTTTAGGTGTTCAAGGATTTTTTCGCGAACACCATTGTCCATATTATTTGCATCAGCCCAGCAAAAATAGAATTTTTTAGAAGATATCTCAAGACATAATACACCAAGACCTGCACCTGCAAGATCTTTTACATGTATATCCATACCTTCAGAATTTGCATAACCAAATTTGATTGGGTGTGACTTTTGTTTTTTTAATTCATCAAGTGCAGACTTTGAAGCAGTTAGCATATCATCAGAATCAGATTTTGGAATTTCAGGACCCATTGCATTATGACAGTCAACAACCATAACTCTTTCAAAGTCCCTATTTTTTGCAAATTGTTCGATTTCATTTTTCATAAATAATGGAACATCTTCCATTCCACTAGGAGACAGAGATAAGAACAAAACAGCTGTTTTTTCAAATGCAATTGCAGATACACGAGAACGATTTATTTGAACAATGACAGGTTCAGTGCACATTAAACCATCACCAGATTTTGAGAAAGAATCTAGAGATTTCAGATATGATTGTACTTCAGTTTGAGAAGGCAAATTTAATGTGTGATCAGATATGCTATGCATTACCATTGCAGATGAATCTAGAGTTTTGTAGATCATGTATGGGATATTGCTACCACCCACAGGATAAAATGGCCCAGGATGGATTTCAGGTAAAATGAATCTAAAACGGTTTTTCTCATCATTAGTTTTTAGCAGGATTTGAGAGGTCATAACAGAGTGCTTAGATGCTTTTTTCTCAATAATTTTTTCAACATCACTCGAATCCCCTTGAGACATAGAAAAGAGATAAGCTTGTACCATTTCGTGAGTGCTATCAATCCCAGGTTTTCCAGCTCTATCAGTAAGATAAGACCATACAGAAGCTATTACCATAAATGTAGCACCGAATATCAAGGCATTTTGATCAATTAAGACAGACCAGGAATCAATAGGTAATAAAATCAATAATAATCCAAGTGGTTGAATAAAACAAATTGTCCATGCCTTTGGAAGATTTAATCCAAGTGTAGTTGTAGAGATTCCAATTCTAAAGCTTGAAACTAGAAACATGCCTTCCACTACAAAAAACAATGCCAATTCGGCAGATAGTATGGTGGATGCGATTATTGAACAAGTCAATGTAATTAACCATATAACATTTCCAAATAATGACATGTGAAGTGCTTTAGAATATTCTTTATTTCGAATGAATTTAGAATCTACAAACTGAGAAATCAGTAAAAATGCAATTGCAGGGATTACTCGGATAAAAAATTCTTCATTTTCTAAAAAGAAAAAACACACAAGAGCAGTAATTATTGAAACAACAAAAGATGAAGCAATTAGCGATATTTTTGGTGGAGGTGTAAGAAGTGTAAAATAATAACGCCTATGGATGTTACCTACATCATCATCATTATAAGACATGGTTAAGGAACCAATAACAAATCAATTGCCCATGATACGGCAATAAGGCTTATTGGCATAGTAATGACAATTTTTGGACTAATTTTAATTCCACGGGTTTCATCCTCAAAGAATCTTAAGAGTCCTGCACTAGATGCTGGAAGTGGAGAACTTTTTTTGTCAGCCATATAGCTAGGATTTCGAGTATTACCATAAAAACTTTTGTGATTATGACTTGATTTTAGATATGGTTTGAGCCAACGAATTAATTGATTGGATCAATTGTTGTTGTTTTGAGGGATCAGATTCAGAGTCTAGTTGTTGAGAAAGTTTTTTGAGTTTTTTTTCAAGTATATCAAGAGCAGATGTATTTTCAGGTTTGTCAATAGATTTTTTTTCAGGTTTTTTTCCGCAGTTCACACATAATGCAAATCCATCTTTCATCACACGTACTCCTTTACAATATGGACATGGTTCTTTTAGTAATGTGGCACCATGAAGAAGCATTTTTACTGCTTCTTTAGTCAAATCATCAGGCAATGATTATTTTAAAAAATACTTTGTAAAAAACAATATCATTAATTTTTTTAGGAAATAGAATCTAAGAAGGCTTAATAAGATGAAAAAAATGTGATTAATAGAACTAATGGCAGTAATTTGTAATACATGCGGACTTCCTGAAGACCTTTGTGCTTGCGGTGATCTTGATAAAGACAGTACTCATATCATAATCAGACTAGAGACAAGACGATTTAAGAAAAAAGGAACAATGATTGAAGGATTGGATCCAAAAATCAACAATTTAGAAGGGGTTGCAAAAGAACTAAAAAGCAAATATGCGTGTGGCGGAACTGCCAAAGAAGGGTATATTTTCTTGCAAGGGGATCACAGAGACACAATTAAAGAGACATTAGTGGATTTAGGATTTGCTGAAGATACAATAGAGCTTCATTAGGGTTAACGTGTCAGATTCAAACAAAGTCTTACAATATTTATCGATACCATATTCTGCGTTAATCACAGTCATTTTTGGATTAATGCTAATGTCGTTTCCAATTGGCGTGTATCTAGTATTTAATTCAGAGATAGGCGAAGATATCACACATGAATATCCATTGAGTCAGGTAGGAATATTTCTAGCAGGAGTTGGTTTTGAGATTTCAGCAGACTATGAATTAGGAGATGGATTTATTCTAGTTTGGGCAAGTTTTGTTATTTTATTTGCGATTTCTATGATTGGTCCAAAAAAGAATTTCCTATCAACTTTAGTTGCAATGATGTCTGAAGGAAGATACAACATACAAAATAATTACATTGCATCAATAATCAAATGGTTCTCAGTACTAGTAATTGTTTCAGCTATCATTGCAATCATTCAAGGAATCTTTGGGATTCAAATCGAATCACCGCAATCAGAGAATGATCTGGTACAATTTTTTGATATTTCTTTTGCACCAATAATTGAAGAAATAGGATTTAGAGTGTTATTAATTGGGTTACCACTATTTGCAATATTTTCGCATAAAATGTCAGGGAAATTTTTCATCAAATCATTATGGAATCCATTTGGAACACTACATGTGTATGATGAGAAAAGAGCATGGGTAATTATCTTCACAGTAGGGATATTTTTTGGTCTGGCACATATTTTAACAGGAGATGCATGGAGTGAAGGAAAATTTGCACAAGCTGCTGCAAGCGGCATAATTCTAGGATTTGTATATTTCAGATATGGTTTTTTGGCATCAGTTTTAGTGCATTGGGCATCAAATTATTTCATATTTTCATATGCAAATTTTGTCTCAGAGATAAATGAAATAACAATTGAAGATGCATTTGTTCATCCTCTATTAAGTTCACTTGAGATGATTCTAATTGCAACAGGAATACTTTCGGTGGCAATAATGATTATATCATTTTTTTATAAAAGAAATTCATCATATATCAATGTCAAGTAATAATTTTTTTGATTTCAGTCACAAGTTTAGGTTTATTATTTTGTGATAGAAAATAATGAAGATCATTAACATGATCAATGTCAATCATCATCCTATGAATTAAAGATACAGAAACTGAACAGTTTTTTGTTTTAGCTTCATTTACTTGAAAAGAGTAACTGCCAAAATCATATTGAGAATTTATCATATTTGGAGGACTGCGTAAAAGTGCATTTGTTCCATCAAAATGACGAGAGGGGACAACAATTACAGAGCTTGGAGATTTCTGAAAATCAAGTAAAGATTGTATGTCAGATTTAGTAATTGCTGGAATATCTTGAGGAAAAACTATTGAGCGAGAAAAATTCCGTTCAGTGAGATAATTATCAGCTATTAAAACTGCATCATTGACACCTGTTTCTGTATCATCAAGAAGTGTTACATCAAAATTTTTTGCAGTAATTGATACAGTAGGATCTTTTGTCACTAAAATGATTTCATTAATTAATTCAGAACTAGATACAACAGATAAAATTTCATCAAGCATTAATTTACATAATTGTACTTTTTTATTCGAAGGCAATTGCAAACGAGACTTTGATTTTGAGAATGTTTTAACTGGAATGATTGCTGCAGTTTTCAACTATTTTCTGATTTGTTTTAAGATAAATGAAGCCAATGTGTCTTCTGTTTTTTTGTTAGTCATTTTGATTTTTGTATCATATACGGTCATATCTAATGTTTGTATTTTTTTTGTCTGCATTCGGTCTTTAGAATCTATAATAAAATTAGAACAAACATCAGAATACATCTGTGCAACACCATAAGGCGATACATCAATTCCTGCGGCTTCCATATATTTTCCAGCAGGACCGCTAACAGGGGCATTGCCAATTATAGGACTAACTGCAACTACTTTGCGTTTATTTTTTGATAACTCTTTTCTGATTCCTTTGATTTGTAACATAGGACCAATACTAGTAAGAGGATTTCCAGGTGCAATTATCACCAATTCAGAGTCATGAATTGCATTTACTGCCTCAGGGTTGGGACGTGCTTTTTCTGCACCGATATACTGGATTCCTTCAACATCATCGCGTCCACGATATTTTACCCAGTATTCTTGAAGATGAAGTTCACCTTTATTGGTAGTAATTCGGGTTTCAACTGAATTATCAGTTACAGGGATTACTTTGGGTTCAATAGCAAATTTTTCACACATCCATTTTGTGATATCGCTTAGACTTTTTCCATTTTTTAACATGTTAGTACGTGTTACATGAGTTGCAGTATCACGGTCTCCAATTCTAAACCATGTTTCTTCACCGTACACTTCCATTTGACGTAAAAATCCAAATGTGTCTTTTTTAATTCCCCATCCTCTATCATAATCTAATAAATCAGCTAAACCATATACGATTGTGTCAATATCAGGGCAGACATACATTCCGTATAACCAATAATTATCGCCTACATTACTGATTATGTTAATATCATTACGTTGTGATGCAAGACCACGTACTAATTTAACAGAACCTGTTCCGCCTGCAAGAATTGTAATCATTTTTTTTCTCCTAATACCCAATAATTGAAAATGTGTTTACCAATATTACCGTTTCAATGATGATTTTGCATTCAAAGTTTTTCGGGTAGATTTATTACTTGATTGTAAAGACAAAAGACGTGACCAACAGAGCAATAATATTAACATTGCTTTTCGCAGTTGTCCTCACAGCAGGTAGTGTAGCGCCGGCATTTGCATCAGCGCAGATGGATATAAAGATGATTTCTGACACTAAACAAACAATTGGTGATTTTAAGTATCAGCGCGCCATGTTTATCACGTACGATGAAGGTGGCCAAGTTGCTGACTTACTAAAAGGAAAAGAGCATAGAATTGAATTCTATGCAGATGCATCAACGCCAGGAATGGATACATTCATGCAAAAACTCAATCAATACAATCTAAGCAGAGACAGTACTGCTGTTGTAACTGATTTGGAGCTTTATTATCTTGCAACAATGAAAGGCAGAGATCTTAATGCTTCATTTGATTACAAGATTGTTATTTCCCCAAATGTGGAAAATGCATTCATTAGAGACTTTTCACCAGGTTCACCAGCATTAGCTGATGTTAACTGGAGAGGAATGGGTGCATTAGGTCCAGTTGTCATCACAACTGAAGAATACGGAGATGTGGAGATAAATATTCCAGCATCATTCATTTCAACTGTTGAACCAGAATTGGCTCAAATGTTGCAAGGAACAGATGCACAAGTAGAGCTTGAAAAAAGATTAATCAATGCAGACGGAATTAGAGACCAACCAATGGATAATTGGCACTTTTTATTTGATCCTACAGGTATCAATGTAGATGCATCACAATGGAAATTATCTGATGAGATAGCAGGTAAAGTAATCTCATCATACACCATGGGTGAAAGTAGCATCAGAGAAGGTCGTCAAGTTGAGACAGTTGTAAAGACATCATTTACAGTGGATAAGGAATATGGATTTTCAACATTTGAGGCAACAGACAATGCAAACTTGGACATAATTGGATTTGCAATAAGAGAAGTTCAAGGCAATTCAGAAATTATGGGAATTAGCCCTGAGCCACCAGAAGGATTTTCAACATCATCTACTGGTGAATTTCCAGCAATGATCATTTATGGTATGGCAGGAGCAGCAGCAGCAGGAGGTATAGGTCTCTTTATGGTGAGCTCTAGAAAAGCCGCAGCCCAAGATAAAATTGGATATGAGCAGACAGGCATCGATCCATCACACCTAGTAGGTCGTCAGACAAGTGCATCTTCAGGTGGTTATCAGACTACAAGAGGAGAAGCACAATTAGCTGGTGATGTAGATTATGATCAGCATAGAAGTGTGTATGAAGAAAATGTTCAGCAGCAAAGCGAAACTCCAGCAATTGAAACTAGCGAAGAAGCAACATGTGGTTGTGCAGGCTCTGCAGAAATGGGCTCAGAATGTGATTGTGCAATGCAAGGCGCTTGTCTTTGTGATGCATCATGTAATTGTAGCACAGATGTATGTAGAGATAATGTATCATCAATGAGTTAAAACTCATCTTATCTTTCTTTTTGAATTAAATTAAGAGTGTTAGAACATAAAAAAATACACGTGTTGGCCGTAACCCTCCTTTTGTTTTAGACGAGATTTCGCTTTGCAGCCTACCTGAACAAAGTACAGGAACTTGTAGTTCTGTTTGGCTTTTCTTCGTGTGGGACAGATGTTTCAGTCTTTGTTCGGAAATCTCAGGCAATGCCATCACCGTTTTCTCCGAGAAAGATTCTTTTCTATACTGTTGCCAGCTATCTCTAGCTATTTATCTCCAAATCACACATCCTGTATGAAGGGAGGAGTTTCCTCTGTTTTTACAGCCTTCGTCCACCAACTCGTGTTAATACATATACAATCAAGATATGATTTTAGAATTTCGGTTCAAAGTAATCTTCATCATAATGTTTAGCATTTTGTTTTGACTTTAATGAGAAAACAATAGAACGTAATTCCACATATAGACGATACAAATATTTGTTTGATTCCAGATTGGTGACTATCACATTAAGAAATGATCTTGCATGAAATTCAGAAAATAAGTGATTTCTTACAATTATGGTTGTTTTTTTAGATTTTTCAGCAAGCTCCAAAGTTTTGGGACTAACTGCTTGATCTGATTGATTTCCTGCCCCTAAAATCAAAATTCCATTTTTATCTTGGTGGAAATTTTCTAAAAGTTCAGGTAGTACGTTTTTTGTTTTAGGGTATACTTTTTGAAATGGAATTTTTTGTAGTTCTAAATCAAACATCATTTCATTGATATTATTTACGATTTCAAGTTCCTGTTCAGGAGATTCAGTTACCCCACGAACAACACGAATTGAGCTATTATTTTGCTTTGATAAAGATGACGCAATCTCTAATCCAAGGTTTGAATGTCGTCCTTTATCATAAGATACTATAATATTTGATAAATCGTCATCAAAGTTTTTACGAAGTTTGATTCCTATAACATCACAAGTAGATAATGAAAGTAAGCGTTGATTATTTTTTAGAAATGAATAATCAACAATCATTGTGTTTATACCTTGTTCTTCAGCTGTAGACAAAATAGATTCTGTAGGATCATGCGAGAGTCTAACCAAATATCTATGTCTAATTGATTGTTGAATAGATTTTTTAAACTCATCAAAAGTACCTATACCAGTTTCTCCAGATTTATTTGCAAAAGTTAATGGAGTTTGTTTTGGGACAGTAATTATATGAAGAAGTGAGATTTCACCATTTTTATGAGATGCAATTGAGGTAGCTAAATTCATGAATTTTACTGCAGTTCGTTTATCAAATACTACTAGGATGCGATATTCCTTTCTTTCAGAAGGACTTTGATTAAATACTAAGGGTGCATGATGCTCCATTTCTTTTTTTGATGTATAAAATTTGTAGATTAAAAATCCGCATACAATCCACAAGATTGCAATCGCCCAACTCAGAGGATGCGTAAATAAAAGGTATAATGATAAACCTGCAGCACAAATAATTCCAATTATTGGGACAAGAGGAAAAAATGGTGTTTTGAAACCATACTCAATTTTTTTAGAATACAGTCGTCTAATGGTAATAGAAGATGCATTTACTTGAACAAACAGAAATAAAAACATTACACTTGCAGCAAGTGCAATCATTGTCAAATCTAGTGTTAACGCTAAAACTAGCATCACAATTGCAGAGACAATCGTAGAGATAAACGGTGTACGATATTTTGTATGTAATTTACTAAAAATTGGAGGTAAGTCATGATTTCTTCCCATAGCAAATGAAACACGACTTGCAGCAAAGGTAGTAGCATTTAATGCAGAAAGTGTGGAAACAAAGCCACCGATTAAAACAATTAATGCACCATATGGAAGGTAATGCTCAGCTGTTTGTATTACTCCTAACTCACCAAAACTACCAATAAATTCCCATGCAGGCATTCCAACGTCTGCAGGATTTAATCCTGCAATAAATACAAAAGTAAAAAGAACATAAACAGAAACAACAATTCCTAAAGAAATCAAAATTGCCTTAGGAATGTTTTTTTTAGGTCTTTTAATTTCATCGCCAGCTTGTGCAATTATTTCATAACCCTCAAATGCAATGAATGTTAAACCCATTGCAATTACGAGGCCCCCCGTACCATTGGGAAAAAAGTCTTCAAAGTTTTTGGGCCAATTTGGATTTGTAAATGACATTGCAATTACGGCACCAATAATTAATATCGTAATGATAGAGATTTGTGTAAAAGTAATTGCACTACCTACTTTACCAGTCTCAGACGATCCACGAACATTAACAAACGTAAAGAGAATAATTGCAAGTACTGCAAACAATTTATCAAGAGGAAGCATGGAATCATTCACGATTTCAGTAGTTTGTAGTAGATGACCAAAAAAAGAGCCAAATGCAACAGCATAGAGACTACCTGCAATTGTATGGGCAAACCAAGCCATCCATCCACTAAGATACGAATTAGGTCTTGGCAATCCCTCTCTTACCCATTTATAACCACCGCCAGTTGCAGGTAATGCAGAGCCTAATTCAGCATAAGTCATAGCAGTAAAAAAAGTGATTACTCCATTTAACAAAAATGCAATAATTAGAGCAGGTCCAGCTTCAGCCATCCCAGGACCAACTAGAACAAAAATTGCACCTCCAATCATGGATGCAACTCCAATCATTATCGCATTGGTCAGAGATAGGCTACGAACAAGCCCATTTGATTGAGAATCATCACTCATTGTTGACTCGACAAGAATAGATGCATAAATCTGTAATTAATACATAAATTTGATAAGAAATCAAAAAGATGACTAGTGTCTTTACAATTATGAAATAAATCTAGAAATCGAAAAGCGATGTTTTAACACTATATTAGTAGAGAATATTCATCACAAATTTGCATAATTTGTGATTCATCATTAATTAATGAATAATCATTCAAAAGATTACTGTTTAATTCAAAAAATGTATGACCCCACTTGAATTTTTCAAGAATAGTTTTTGCAGATGAATCAAATCCAAGAATGTATAATGCTCCAGCAATTGCTTCAGCAGTTGTAAGTTTATGTAATTTTGAATAATTAACAGGATTTCCAGCTAATAAAGGAGGTAATTTTCGTAAAATGCCAGCTATGTGTGTATCAAATGCTGTTTCAGGATTATTCCAAGAACAGTCAATTCCAGTAATTGAGTCAATTCTAGTTTTGTCAGAAGGTAAAAGGTATTTTTTAGAGAAGGGATGTAAAACTAGAGTTTTTTTTGTGGTTTTTTTAATATTTTTTGCAATTCCAAATTTTACTAGTTTTGCAGCTGTGCACTTTTTTGGATCATCTTGATGATACATTAAAACTTGAATGTGCATTGTTAAAGAAAAATACTTGTATCTAAAGATTGTTACTCTGTTTTCAAGTATAAGATTTTATAATAAAATCTACTGGGTTGGCTATCTTTTATGATTTCAACATTCCAAGATGAATTTTTTAATACTTCAGCATCATCGCTTGGTAGAATACTAAATTTTTCTAATTTTGCATCAGGTCCAGAGTATCGAACTTTGTAAGATTTTCCTTCAAGTTGAATAATTTCAAAAATTTTTCCAGGTGCTCTTGTAGAATCAGATATTAAACATGATGTGTCCTGGCCTATAACACACACACCAGAATCAGTGATTAAGGTAAGATTTACATCTGATTCTGCACCTCTAATTGGAGAAAATAATGAGCCTTGTAAAACACGGGGGAATAATTTTTCTTGTTCAATTGTTTTTTCATTTATTTTAATTTCAATTGATGAATCTTGAATTCTACTAACTTTATCTATAATTTTTTTTGCGAGAAAGGGTTCTGGAGGAATTACAGAAGGTAGTGATTCGACAACATCAAATTGGTATTTGGTATAACCAAAATGAGTTTCTGCAATTAAAGAATAAGTACCTAAATTTTCAAGTTTTTCAGGGATAGTATAGTCATATGAGAATGTTCCAGTAGATTCATTTACCATAATTTGTTTAACAAAATCACCTAGGCCACATTCCATTGTAAAACAATTTAATTTAGATTGATTTTCATTATGTATAGCTAATTTTACAGCATCAAAATAAAAAATATGTTCTATTGAGCCTAAAATTTTAACTGTATCACCTAATACATACTGAGTTTTATCAGTACTTAGATTAAGAATAGGGGGTTTTCCTCCAACTAAAGAATTATCATTTACATTAAATGGTATTTCAATATTATTTCCAAAATAAGTAGCTCTAATCAAATATTGACCGTCAAAAAATACCCCCGGTCTTAATTTGAAAGAAGTATTAAAATTCCCCAAATCATCAGGGTGAATATTTGATTCAAATCCTTGCAATAATCGTGTAGTGGACAAATACGTTACAGTTCCGTCATATGATCCTTTTCCAGTATCAACACCCTCAACGCCTGCACCTGTATACTCCTCAGTTGTGGATGTTTTAACACTTCCAGTTGAACCAGTTGTCAAATATAATGGGTATGGTATAACAACATTTACTTGGCTTTTTGCAGCAGTTGCATAATTAGTAGTTTGAGAAGTTGAATGAACGTCACTAGAATAAGAATGTAGTTTTGCAAGGTCTACAGTTCCAGAAACATAAATTGTATCACCAACATCATAAGAAGTTTTATCCAAAGTTAACGTTATAGGATTTATTTTTTCAATTACATCAGATTTTTCAAGGGGAATTACATCAAATAATTTTACAGTGGATAATCCTTCAAATGTTGCCTTAATACTATATTTTCCTTCAGGAAATAACCCATACGATAACGGAGTAGATGAATAGAAATTTCCAAATTGATCAGGCATTGCAGAGATTGTATAAGGCCAATCTACCTGTTGTTCAACAGTGCATCGTGAAGCATTAGAAGGGCACTGTTTAACCGTTATTTGGCGTCCATTTGAATCAAAAAAAGAGATGTTTACAGATGCAGGTAAGAGATCACCTGTTCGTTCCTTTATGGATAAAATTTTCCCAGAGATTTGTAATTGTTCATTTGGCAAATATGATAATTTTTCAACAAAAAGCGAGAGTGGTTCTGTGGAAAAATCATAGTGTTCAGGATCATCAGTTACAACTAATTTTATATTAGTTCTACCAAGATCTTCATAAAGACTAATTTTATACGAGCCTAAATTTTTTGGATTATTAGGAATTTTAAAATCGTACGAAAATGTACCGTCACCATCAAGACGAACAACATCTAAAATTTTAAATGGTGTCTTAATCTCTTTATTATCAGATTTCTTTCCAAATGCATATGGTTCATCAGTTTGTAAGATCATTAGATTTAAAGTCGGTACCCAAACATGATTACTTTTTCCTGTTAATTTAACAACTTCTCCTAAACCATACGCCTGTTTTTCAGAGTATAATGAGAGAATTGAATCATCTTTGACTTCTTCAGAAATAACGAAAGATGAAACAGTGGTTTTTAACACGGAAGAAATTCCATATGAATTAGATTCAGAATAAGATAATAAAATATCAAATTTTCCAAAATTAACATTTGTATCAGGGATAAAAATTTTAAAATCAAATTTTCCAGATTGATCGGGAAAAACAGAGCCGGAATTAAAATAATTTCCAAAAGGATCAGTTATGTCATAATCTACACGAGATTGATAACCCAATTTACTAATCATTCCCGACACTTCTACAATGTCACCAGAATGATATGTTAATTCATTAGAATCAATCAGAAATTCCAATTCAGGTATTTCAGTAGAAGATAATTGTTTAGAGTTAATACTAAAATTTTCAGTTATTGAAAAATCTGCATAATCGATATCAACCACATAATTACCTATAGAGAATCCTAAAACATTTTGGAGTTTAACAGTGGAATCAAATTTTAGTTGATGGTCAGGATATAAGGTAAAAAAAGTTTCAAAATTGTCAGGTCCGTTGATCTTTATATGAACCGCAGATTGGGAAAAAGTTGGTTTTTCTACAAATACCTCTTTTGAAACACTTCCAGATATTTTCAAGACTTCATCAAAAACAAAATCATGTTTGTTAAAACTTACATCTACAGAAATAGGAATATCGTCGACTATGTCAATTTTTTTACCATTTGATGAATTTGGAGTGGATAATTTCATCATCCAATCAAAATCAGAATTAGAGTCTAACCCATCAGTTATTCTTTGCCATGTCATCATATTATTTTCTAGATCTTGTAATTCTGGAGAGGAATCAATTAATTTACCAGATGCATTAATTAGATCTACACTATCCCCAGAATCACTAAACCAGAATCCAACATGAGTCAAAACAAGAAATCCATGTTTAGAAATCACAGTATTTTCAGGGATTGTATAACTTTTGTAAGAGAATTTGCTTGGACTTAAAATCCAACCTCCAACATCAACATCATTTTCTGAAGGATTATATAATTCCACATATTCTTTAGCACCACCAGAATCAATACCAGGTGGATTTGTTTCAACCTCATTTATTAAAATAATTTCATTTTGTTCAGAAAAAACATCCAGTGGTGCAAGTATGACAGATATGAATGAAATCACAACAATCGCAAGAAGAATATTTTTCATGTAACTCATTTTATTTCAATAATAATTCAATTTTAGAAGGGAATAAAGAAAAAGTTGATCTTTTTGTTAAGTCTAATAGCACCAATATTCATCTTATTACATTCATTTCCTATAAACAAGATGAATAATTTAGACGAAATCAATGTTTATCAACATAATCACATGAGGGGCAGAGATTATTCAGTATTTTTTCACCACATATTGCGCAAAATCCTTGACCGATTTCTGTTTTTAATGATTTTTGCCTCATCATAACAAAAAATTTTATTCCAAAAAATAATCCTACTCCGATTAAAATTGCGAAAATTCCATCAATAAAAGGTAATAATCCAACAATAAAAAAAAGAGATGCCAAGATCAACAAGACATCTCGACGTGTAAAATTCAATCTAAATAACATTAGAGTTTTTATTAAAAAATGTATACTAGACTCAGAACCAACAAGTTTTCTTCATTAAATTCACTACTCTAACTCTTCTTCATTGTCTAGCAATTTTCATAATTTATCAAAATAATAATAGTCTTAGTAAAAATGGGAACGGCAGGATTCGAACCTGCGACCTCAGGCACCCAAAGCCCGAATCATACCAAGCTAGACTACGTTCCCTACAAAACTCAAACGTGTAATCCCCAATTTAAGCATCACATATGATGATTTTAATAATGAATTTTTTTAAACAAAATCATTGCAAATTGAAGATTACATCAAAGCAGGGAAAATCGCAGGTGAAGTCAGAGAAAACACTCGAAAAAAAGACTGGATAGGCAAAACACTTTTTGAAATTTGTGAACATGTTGAATCAGAAATTATTCAAAGAGGTGCAAAATGTGCATTTCCAGTTAATGCATCAATGAATGAGATTGCAGCACATTATACAGCAGAACCCAATGATGAGATAACAGTTACAGAAGATGATTTGATAAAAATTGATTTAGGTGCACAAATAAACGGATACATTGCAGACACTGCGGTAACAATTTGCTATAATCCACAATATGATTTTCTTGTTCAAGCAGCACAAGATGCATTGAATAATGCAATTGCATCAATCAAAATCGGAGTAAAAGCAAGCGATATTGGAAGAACAATAGAACAAACAGTAAAACAGATGGGATGCATACCAATCAACAATCTTAGTGGTCATTCACTTGATCAATATACAATACATGCAGGAAAATCAGTTCCCAATATTTGGTCAATTGGCTCATTCTCATTTTCAGGTCAAGAAGCATATGCATGCGAACCATTTGTTACAACAGGAGAAGGTTTAGGAATAGTTCATGAAGGAAAGTCAAGGAATATTTTTTCACTTGTTTCAAGAAAAAGAACTAAAGATAAACAAGCAGACGAAATGTTAGATTTCATATGGGAAAATTTCAACATGTTACCTTTTGCACTAAGATGGTTTACAAAAAAATGGGATGAAAAAGAAGCTAGAAGATTATTAGATTTTCTAGTAAAAAAGAAAGTTGTCCAATCGTACCCGGTATTGGTAGAAGGGAATAAACAAAGAGTTGCACAAGCAGAACACACGTTTATTCCTACTGAGATAGGAGCAACAGTTACCACTAGTTGGGAATAGTTTCACCAAAGATTTTGCTGATCATCACAATATCACTACATTTTGAACATTTCCCATCATTTTTAAAAACATAGTCACCATCAGAGAATTTTCTTTTAGAAATATGACCACATGAATTACAAGACGTCAAAGAATAACAAATAGTGATTTTCTTTTTTTCAAACATTACTGAGCAACTCCCAAAGTATTTCCTACACCAACAATTAGAACAGACTGTCCAGGATTAAGATTTGTATCAATCATTTCATAAATCTGAGAATTTACATTTTCAGACTGCTGAGCAATGTCTTTAGTCATTAAAGTTATTGCTTCCTTAA
>CAYFOW010000006.1:0-46815 GCA_964344885.1 uncultured Candidatus Nitrosopelagicus sp.
GAATTCTTCTTTTTGATGGTGCTATGGGTACAGAGATTCAGAAATTTAATCCAAAACCTGACGACTTTCCAGATAAAAAAGATGGATTTAACGATGGATTATCTATGACAAGACCGGACTGGATAAAGAAGATTCATAGGGATTATCTTGATGCAGGTGCAGACTGTATTGAAACTAATACTTTTGGTTCAAATAAAATAAAACTAGACGAGTATGGATTTGGGAATAAAACAATAGAACTTAACAAAAATAATGCTGAATTGGCAGTGCAAGTATGTTCAGAGTATAAAGATAGGCCAAGGTATGCAATAGGTTCAATGGGACCTACTGGATTCCTGCCAAGTTCAAATGATCCAGATTTAGGACAAAAACCATTATCTGAAATTAGAGAGGCATTTGAGCTGCAAGCAAAGGGACTCATTGAGGGCGGAGTCGATGCGTTGCTTATTGAGACAAGTCAGGATATCTTAGAAGTTAAACTGGCAATTGACGGGTGCCATAATTCCATAAAAGAAACTGGTAATAATATTCCCATAATTGCAAATGTAACACTTGATCAATACGGTAAGATGTTACTAGGTACTGATGTTCAGGCTGCATTTACAACTGTATCAGATATGGGGATTGAAATTTTTGGATTAAATTGTTCAACTGGGCCAAAAGAGATGGAATCAAGTGTACAATGGTTAAATGAACAAGATCAAAGGCAATTACTAGTTGTTCCAAATGCAGGGATGCCAGAAAATGAGGGCGGTGTTGCATCATACAAGATGACACCTTTAGATATGGCAAAGGAATTAGAGGGATTTATCTCAAAGTACAATAATGTAAGAATTGTTGGAGGATGTTGTGGAACAACTCCCAGACATATTGAAGAAATGCGTAAAATAATTGATAAAAAAGAAACAAGATGAAAAAAATAATATTTTTTATTTTTGCAATGATTATTTTCGTTCCAGTCTCACAAGCATACGGTCATGGTCTAGGATTGGATACAACAAAATCAATGATGTACGGTGAAAGAGAGATTGCTATGACAGTTGAGCTCTCCCCAATGTACTTTACAGAATCTGAGAATAAACAAATTCGAATAAATGCATTTGATAAAAGTGAAAAGAAGAATCTATCAAATGTAACATTTCTTGTAGGATTATTCAAAAATGATGAGATGTTATTTAGAAAATATTTTTTCGCTGATTCAGGAGAGTTACTAATTGATGTAGAAAATACAGAATCAAATGAAGTCAAAATTGTTGGCGTTCAAGATGATTTACTTGGAGCATGGCATCCAACTGATGAATCCCTGATAAAGATTAGCGGACCTGTGTTTAATTCAGGTGGATTATATCATTTTGAGATTGAGATTCGCTCAATTGATGAACCTACAAACATAATTGATTCATTAAATGAATACACTGCAGACATTAGTACAGTTGAGACAACGTATCATTCCCAAAAAAATTCAAAAGGAGATGATGTGGTATTTAGAAACAAATCATACTATGACAATATTTCAAATTTTCAGTATGACCCAAAACAAAAGGAGGTAACAGTTAAGATGCCATTTGATTGGGGAACTCAGAACATTTCCCATTTACAAGTGGTGCATGAGGAAATTTTCTTTCCACAGGACTTGAGTGAATTGATTTCTCCCAGTTATGTGGGCAAAGTCAACGGAATAGATGTGTTCAAATCATCACTACAAATTGATGATTTTTCAGAAGAAGGTGGTAGAATTGTTCATTTTATTTTGTTGCCAGATCATGTAAAATTTTTAAAAACATCTCTAAAAAAACAAGGTCAGCTTCCTGAAGAGATGGAATTTTCACTTATTCCAAATGATTCGATAAAATTTCCAGTTTCAGCATATACAAAAGGTGAAGAGTTCGTAGTTGATCTTTCATGGGATCCTCC
Organism: uncultured Candidatus Nitrosopelagicus sp.; assembly: GCA_964344885.1. Classification (GTDB taxonomy): domain Archaea; phylum Thermoproteota; class Nitrososphaeria; order Nitrososphaerales; family Nitrosopumilaceae; genus Nitrosopelagicus. The sequence goes on from CAYFOW010000006.1 coordinate 1,915, forward strand.
AAGAATTCAACCAGATGAAAGTACAAGATTCATTTTTACAGTAAGAGATGCACCAACGCTTGAACCACTACGAGGTTCTGATTTCAAATTTGTCGTTTTCAAAGATGGCATGCAAATATCAGAGAATATGGAGAAGGCCACAGTTGGTGGAGGATTCTTAGATTACAGATTTTCTGAAACAGGCACATACAAATTAAATTTCGAGAATATTAGAGGTACAGATCAGTATACGTCATTTACTGTTTTGGTTGGAGAATTAACAGACAATGTTGTAGAAATTCCTGACTGGGTAAAAAACAATGCAAAGTGGTGGGCAGAAGGTGGAATTTCTGATAACGACTTTGCATCAGGAATAGAGTTTATGATCAAAGAAGGCATCATCATAGTTCCAGTAACTGATAGTGGGCAAAAATCAGATGCAGTAATTCCTGACTGGGTAAAAAACAATGCAAAGTGGTGGGCAGAAGGTCAGATTGATGATCAAACATTTGCAAATGGATTGCAGTTTTTAATCAAAGTAGGAATTATCTCAGTATGAGATTATTCCTAGCATTGTTTTGTTTTTTATAAAATAATTATAATTTAATTAAAAACACTGTATCTTGATCAAATATTATTAAAATCCATTATCATTTAAGACTAAACCTAATAGAGCAGCACGAGTATATTGTCCATATTTTGCTTGTGTGAAATATTTTGCTTGTTTTGTAGAATCAACTTCAGAAGATATTTCATCTAATCTTGGTAATGGGTGCATGATTATTGCATCATCTTTCATTTTCTTTACCATGTCAAGTCCAATCTTATAGCTTCCCTTAACTTTCAAGTATTCTTCTTCATCAGGAAATCTTTCTTTTTGAATTCGTGTTACATATACTACATCCAAGTCTTCAATGTAATCTTCTAGTTCAGTAGATTCAGTATAGGATAGTCTTTTTTTAATATCATAAGTAGAGTCTGATCGAATTTTTAATGACTCAGGGGAGATTAGATGTGCTTCAACATCATAATTTCCAAGTGCATAAAGCAAAGAGTAAACAGTACGTCCATATTTCAAATCCCCGATTATTCCGATTTTTAGTCCATCAATTTTCTTTTTTTCTTTTTTAATTGTGTAAAGATCTTGTATTGCCTGAGTTGGATGCTCTTCAGTTCCACTTCCTGCATTAATTACAGGTTTTGATGAAATCTCAGATGCAAACCTACTAGAACCATCCAATGGATGACGTAATACTAAGACATTAGAGTAAATTGACATTATACGAACAGTGTCTGCAAGACTTTCACCTTTTTGTGTAGACGATGATGTCACATCAGAGATTCCAAGTGATGTTCCACCAATTGATGCCATTGCAGCCTCAAAGGATAATCTTGTTCTTGTGCTAGGCTCAAAAAATAGATATCCTAGTGTTTTTCCTTTTGCAATCTCACGTCTTTGTGAAGGATCTAAATTGATAATTTTATCAGTTGCGGAAAATACAGACTCGAATTTTGCAGGATCAAAATCTCGAATGGATATGATATCCTGATTATGAAAATCACCCATTACTTTGAATCATATATACTGGTGTATATACAATTATTCTAATGGAACAGTCAGGCCTGATTGTAAGAAGAATCAAAGATGGCACAGTAATTGACCATATTGATGAAGGAAAGGGCTTGAAGGTATTAGAAGCACTAGATATTGATGGTTCCCGAGGAAACGTAGTTACAATTGCACTAAATGTTCCAAGTGGAAAGCTAAAGAAAAAAGACATCATCAAAGTTGAGGATCGATTTTTAGAAGATGATGATACAAACAAGCTTGCAGTAATAGCTCCTGCATCAACTGTAAACATCATTAAAAATTTCAAGTTAGTAGAAAAACGACGAGTTGCATTACCAAATGAGATAGACAGGATTTTTCAATGTTCAAATCCAGATTGTATTACCAATAGTTCTGAGCATATTGAATCCATTATGGATGTCCTTGACAAGGAAGGTTTGATTTTAAAATGCAGATATTGCAGTCGTATGTTAGATGTTAATAAAATAAGATATTCTGAATAATACAATTAAGAAAAAATGGTATGTGAGCCGGCACTCACATACCTTCTTTGGCAATAAGAAACAATTCCAGTCTCATTTGAAACGGTCTGTTTAATTTTGAATAGAGGATTTTTGAATAAAAGACTCGCGTAGAAATTATACTAATACAGATTTAGGTAGTTATTCTAGAACGCTAATTAATTCAGAGAGGTTTCTACGTGGTTTTGGAAGTCTTTGTTTTGCAGGATAGCCGATACATAGTATGGATGAAGGTACAAGATCAGTCCCAATTATTTTGGCGACTTGTTTTTCATCAATCATTCCAATCCAAATTGAGCTAAGACCAAGTGCAGTAGCTGCTAATTGTGAATATGCTGCTGCTAAAGTTGCGTCTTGTACTGCAAATTTTTGAATGATATTTTCAGGAAATTTTAGATTGATTCGTGATGGGTTTTTACAGTATACAAGTACTAAAGGAGCATTAACGTATGCTTGCCTATTTGATGCATCAACTAATTGCTCCTTCATCTTATCATTTTTGACATAAAATATTTCAAATCCCTGAAAGTTTCCTGCAGTAGGCGCAGTATCAGCTGCTGCCAGAATTTTTTCGACTTTCCATTCTTCAATTTTTTTACTATCAAATTTTCTAGTTGATCGTCGACGTCCCATCACTTCAAAGAGATCAGTATCAAGTAGTGCTGCTTTTTCGTTTGAGTGATCACCTAAAATTGCATTAAGCAATGCATTTCTTACTTCAGAATTTTCTGGTGGATTATGTACTGGAGAATAACCACTTGGATAAATTGGGTCACCTTTTTTTGTCATATGATATCATGATAGATTATAATGAAGATATACATGTCGATTGTGTTTAAAAAAAATCATCAAAGCTCGTCTAGCCCGAAGTTTTGAAATTTGTATTAACAATTTATGCATGGGATTAGCAATGGCACGACCAAGTTTCAAAGCGACAGCTAAGATTTGCCAATCCCCGCAGTATCATATTACAAAATTTGTATAAAAGCCAGATCATTGGTTTTGAAAAAGAGTGTAATATCGTTTTAAAAAGAGAAATTAAAAAATTTGAAAACAGGGTTTTCTTTTGGGATTACTGTCCCAATATGATAAACATCATTACGATACCGTAGATAGCGATTGATTCGACCATACCTACGAAGATGAATACCTTTGATTGTAAAGCTGGATTCTCACTAATTACAGCAAGACCTGCAGAGCCTACTTGACCAAGTCCAATGCCTGCACCAAATGCTGCAAGACCAAATGCCAAACCGGCACCTAGAATTTTAAGTGAATCACCGCCCATGCCTCCTGCGGCTCCGCCTTCTTCTGCATAAGCAACACCAGTTAATCCTGTTGCTGTTAATGCGACTGCTGCCACAAGTAGGAATACTACAGATTTCATTTTCATTTTGTGCTCTCTTATCTCCTAATTTAAACCATGATGAATTTTTAGATCAGATTTTTTTAATTGTGTTCTTTTTTGAATTTGCAAGATCATCTTTTACTTGTTGTTCAAAGTTTTCAAAATTTTGATCTAGAACTTTTTTAGAGTTTTCCAATAATGATTTGATTTCTTCTTTGCCCATTATTCCTTATTCCTTTCCATGGCTGCTTTAACTTTTTTCAATCGTGCAAATTCTTCTCTTTCTCTCTCTTCTAAGGTTGCAAGAATTGAGCGTACTGTCATATTGTATTGTGGAATTATGACATTTTCAAGTGCATTTAGAAGCTTCTGAGTTTTTTCTAATGCTTTAGCTAAACTAAAAATAGAATTTTCATATTCTGCGGCTTTACAAATTTTTGGTAGTAATACTTTGATCTGCTTTGCTGCTCTATCAATTGATGCATTTGTATCTGCAAATCCATAAGGCATTGATTTTGTGTCTTTTTCAGTTACAGATAATGCAGGAATTGATACATCTACAACACGTCGGACATCTACATCTACTTCCATTACTGCAGGAGTTGATTGTGCAACTGAATCAACTGTTCCAGAACCTAGTTTCAGATATGATTCGTTAACTGAGTTGTAAATATCTTGTAAAGGCTCCCAAATTCCACCACGTGCTTTGCCTGCCTCATCAATCATCTCCTCGATGTTTTTGAGAAGAACCTTTCTTTTATCATCAAGTATTTTTTGTACCATTGATGCGACTTGGGTTGATTTTTTGTACTTTAGTAACTCGATCTTTGTTGCGACTACTTGAGAGCCAAAAGACATTGAATTATCGTTCCTTGTAGTATTCGTCTATGTACTTGTCTTTGACTTTGGTTAGTTCGCTTTTTGGTAGCAAAGATGCACTTTCCCATGAAAGTGATAGTGTTTCCTCAATTGTACGGTTTTCATCAATTGCTTGTGTAAGGAATTTATTTTCAAAGTCATCACCAAAGTCCATAAATTTAAGATCAACTGGTGTTAATCCTGCTTTACCTACAATTCCTGCTAGTGCTCGAACTTCCTGTGCTCTAGAGTATGCGTCATAGTTCTGGTTAGAAATTTCTTGATGATCTGCTCTTGTACGACCTTCACCAATACCGTCTTTCATGATTCTGCTTAGACTCATCAAAATGTTGACTGGTGGGTAAACACCTTTTCTGAAAAGATCACGTCCCAGTACAATTTGTCCTTCTGTAATATATCCAGTCAAGTCTGGAATTGGGTGAGTGATATCATCAGATGGCATTGATAAAATAGGCATCTGCGTTACACTTCCGTCTCTTCCTTTGAGTCTGCCTGCTCTTTCATAGATTGTTGACAAGTCAGTGTAAAGATAACCAGGATATCCTTTTCTTCCAGGTACTTCTTCTCGTGCTGCACTAATTTCACGTAGTGCTTCAGAGTAGTTTGTCATATCAGTCAAAATTACAAGTACGTGCATTCCAAGATCATATGCAAGATATTCAGCGACAGTTAATGCGACACGTGGTGTGATGATTCTTTCAATTGCAGGATCATCTGCAAGATTCAAAAATAGAACACTTCGTTTTAGTGCACCAGATTCTTCAAGGCTTCTTCTAAAGTATTCTGCTTCAGAGAATTGCACACCAATTGCTGCAAAAACTACAGCAAATTCATCACTTGTACCAACAACAGATGCCTGTCGTGCAATCTGTGCGGCTAGGATGTTGTGTGACATACCGGAACCTGAGAAGATTGGGAGTTTTTGACCTCTTACCAAAGTAAGCATGCCATCAATAACTGATACACCAGTTTGGATGAAATCTTTTGGATATTCACGTTGTTCTGGGTTCATTGGTTCACCGTTAATATCAATAAATTTATCAGCGACTGGATCTGGAAGTCCATCTTTTGGACGACCCAAACCATCAAAGACTCTGCCAAGTACCTCTTGAGATACTGGCATTTCCATAACTTTTCCTACAAATTTAGCATTTGTTCCAGATACAGATAGTCCAGTTGTTCCCTCAAAGACCTGAACAATTGCCTTACCGTTTCCAACTTCAAGTACTTTACCTAATCTTTTACCTTCAGCAGTTTGAATTTCAACTAGTTCATCAAATGCTGCATTATCAACACCATCAACAATTACTAATGGGCCTTTGATTTCAGCAATTTTGCTGTATTGGACTCCGCCTTCAACAGTCAATTTGATACTTTCACTCCTGTAATGTTTTTGAATTGGTCAGTCATGTCTTGACCAATTTTATCTAGTTTATCCATTTCATCGTCTTTTACGTCCATTCTTGCTTTAAGCAATGAAGATACAGTAGACATCTCACGAATATCTGCTAATGCGGCACCTTCTTTTAGTGCTTGTTGACCACCTTTGTAATAATCAACTAATAATTTCATTAACTTGTATTGTTTTTCAGGGCTACAGTATGTATCTACATCATCAAATGAGTTTTGTTGTAGTAGACCAATTTTGATCATTCTTGCAACTTCTAGAATTAGTTTTTCTTCATCGGGTAATGCTTCAGGACCAAGTAATCTGACAATCTCTTTTAGAGTGTCTTCTCTTTGTAATACACCATATGTTTCACTTCTTAGGCTAAACCAATCTTCACCAAGATTTTCACTCCACCACTTGGAAATGTCTGCAAGATATCCAGAGTAACTATTCATCCAGTTAATTGATGGATAGTGTCTAGAGTATGCAAGTTTTGCATCAAGTGCCCAGAAGGTTTTGATAAATCTCATGGTATGTGTTGTGACAGGTTCTGTAAAGTCACCACCTGATGGGGAAACTGCACCAATTAGCGTAACTGAACCGTCTCTATCTGGACTTCCAGCTGCTCTAACTCGTCCTGCTCTTTCATAAAATTCTGCTAATCTTGATGCAAGATATGATGGATAGCCCTCTTCTGCAGGCATCTCTTCAAGACGACCACTCATTTCACGTAGTGCTTCGGCCCATCTGCTTGTAGAATCTGCTACTAGAACAACGTCTAAGCCCATATCTCGGTAATATTCTGCAATTGTTACACCAGTGTAAATGCTAGCCTCTCTTGCTGCTACTGGCATGTTACTTGTATTTGCAACAAGAACAGTTCTATCCATGAGTGGTTTACCTGTTCTTGGGTCTTTGAGTTCAGGGAACTCAACTAGCACCTCAGTCATCTCGTTACCTCTTTCACCACATCCAATGTATACGACTACTTGAGCATCAGACCATTTTGCAATTTGGTGTAGTGTTACTGTTTTACCAGTTCCAAATGCTCCAGGAATTGAACCAGTACCGCCTTTTGCCATTGGGAAGAAAGTATCGATAACTCTCTGACCAGTTAGTAGAGGTACTGTAGGATCATAACGTGATTGATATGGTCTTGGAGAACGTACAGGCCATTTATGATACATTTTCAATGTACTTGTTTGACCGTCTTTTTCAACAGTTGCAATATCAGTTTCTAAATTATAATCACCTTCAGATACAATTTGTGTGATTTTTCCACCTGCATGATCTGGTGGAACCATAATCTTATGTGTAATCATAGACGTTTCAGGAACTTCACCAAGAATACTTCCTGGTTTTACTTCATCACCTACTTGTACAGACGGTGTAAAGTGATATGTTTTTGTCATGTCTACTGGAGACGTAACGATTCCTCGTCCAATAAAAGAGCCAGATTTTTCAGCTAAATCTTTTAGTGGTCTTTGAATACCATCATAAATTTGACCAATTACTCCTGGTCCTAATAATACGCTCAGAGGGTTTCCAGTTCCAATAACTGGTTCTCCAGGCTTTAATCCACTTGTTGATTCATAAACTTGGATGAAAGCAACATCACCTGTTAGACGAATGACTTCACCGATTAGTTTGTCATTTCCTACAGAGACAGTTTCATACATTTTTGCGTCAGACATTCCGTCCGCCTTTACAGCCGGACCACTTACCCATACTATTTTTCCTTGTGCTACCATATCAATTACCTATACTGAATTTTGATGAAATTTCTTTCCTAATTAAAGGCTTGAGTCTGTCTAATTTTGCATCTAATGTATTATCAAAAGTCATTGTTCCGTCTTTTGATTTAACTTTGATTCCACCCATACATTCGATCGTTTCTGGAGAAAGTTCTGCACCAGATACTGCAGAAACTGCATTTTGGACGACTTGTTGGTCAGTTGAATTAGTAAATACTGTAATTTCGGATGTTCCCAAGGCATTTGTTGCCTCAGATAATAATGATGAAATTAATTGTGAATAAGAATCGTCTCTAGGAGAATTTTTAATCTTCTCGATTGCCTTTTCAAAGACTTTTTCTGCTGATTGTTCAACTAGAACGAGTTGTTTGTTACGTGCTTCTAGATCAGAACTTCCAACTATCTGTTTTTGGAGTTTTTCTGCCTCTTTTTTTCCTTCAGAGATAATACGATCGTATTCTTGCTCTAGTTTTGGTAGTGAATCAGAAAGTGTTTTTTGTGCACCATCAAGGGATTCTTTAAGGCTAGACATGATCTCTTTTTCATTTCTGCTTAGAACCTTGTCTAGGGTTTTTTCCAAAGCGGGATCAGAAGGCAATTATCTGCAATTTTTTCGTAATAGATTTTAATGTTTGGAAAGTTGTAAAGGAATTCAGAAAGATATTAAACTAGTCAGGCAAGCCTCAAAATTGACTTGGCTATTGCTGATCTAAAATTAGGGACAATTATTCTTCCAAGATCAGATTCGCCAAAAGCCATTTCTAGATTAACTGAGTTTGAATGGTTTCATAAAATTGAAAGTGAAAATGATACAGTAACTCCAGAAATTGATGATCTGCTCTTAGAGGCACAAAAAAGCTATCAGGCAATTGATGATGTAGTAAAGGGATTGCAGATTCCAAGAGAAGTTGGAATGATGGAGATTATGTTCAAAGGAATGGTGATTAAGAAAAAACACTATGAATTAGACGAAATTGAGACACTTATCGAATATCTAAACAAAGAAACACCAGCAGTTATTGACAAACCTGCCAAATTATTAGAAGAAGATGCTGAAATTAAACGCTCATTAGATGAATATAATTCTCTAAAGGCAACAATTGAGATAGTAAAGAAGCTTGACATTGATCTAACTGATTTTGGTTTGATGAAATACTTCTATACCAACTTGTTTGTAATAAAGACCTCAGATTATGATGAATTATCAAGATCACTGGATGGAGTAACTATCTACAAGTACGACATCGGTAGTAAAGAAGAATCTGCAATAATACTGATTGCAGATGCAAGTGACGCAGACAAAGTTCTCAAGGTAACACGTAGTTTTAACATTAATCCATTTGTAATTCCACAAGGATTTTCTCAAATTCCAAGTCAGGCATATGCATCTGCAGAGTCTAAGATAAAGGAATTAACTCAGAAACAAAAAAACATAACAAAAGAGATTGCAAAGATTACAAAGTCATTAAGAGGTGATATCTTAGCATTACATGAAAAAGCAAACATCGCAAAAGAGGTTTTAGAGTCATTAAGAAAACCAGGAGGTACAAGAAGTTTTGCACTAATTCAAGGTTACATTCCAAGCAAGATGGAAAATAAATTCAAAAATGTTACAAAACAATGGATGTCAATTGTTGAAGATGTCAAAGATTCAGGAGTTCTAAGTGACATTCCAACATTATTTGATAATAAAAGATGGGTTAGGACATTTGAGGTAATTACACAAAGTCAAGGAATTCCAAAACGCGGTGAAGTAGACCCAACACCAATGATTGCATTGATGTGGCCAATATTTTATGGTATTATGTTTGCAGATGTAGGTCATGGATTATTATTAATGGGAATGGGATTATTGTTCAAAGTAAAAGGACAAGGAATTTTGTCAAAATGGGGAATGTTAATTGCCATTTCTGGTGCTTCTGCTGCAGTAGCAGGAGTAGGTGCTGGTGAGGCGTTTGGATTCCACCTAGATCATTTAGCACCATTTGAAGCACTGTTAGATGAAGGTGGACCTTTACATTCGATTTCATGGCTAGTAGGTGCAATTACAGTTGCAGAATTGACGTTTGATCAAGTAATTGGAATTCTCAAAGTATCCATATTCTTAGGAGTATTACATTTGGTTGGAGCATTCATTTTACATATCAGAAAACTCAAAAAATCAGGTCACACCACAACGATGATCACGGAAGCTATTCCAAATCTCACACTGTATGGAGGAATTGTAGTAATTATGATGTGTGCGATTGGCTCAAGTTATGATGTCATGAACATGTATTCACGTGTACATACAGAGGCAGTGCCATGGGTGACCGTATTCTTAGGAGAATGGGCACAGGTTTGGATTATAACAAGAATAGCAGGAGTTATCGTCATCGGTTCAATTGTTTTGATGATGATTGGAGGAATGCTTCATGTCAAGAAACATCCAGAAGAGGGCGGAAGTGCAGCAAATGTACTGATGGAGGTTTTGCTTGGTAAGAGTGTAGAATGTCTTGCGCACACGATTAGTTATGCGCGAATTGGAATTATGCTGCTTGTGCATGCAGCATTGTTAATGACAGTGAATAACTCTTTTAATTCACTTGGCGGAATGGAATCCCCAGGTGCAATGGCAATGATTATTGGAGGAAATCTAGGAATTATGATGATTGAGGGTTTGATTGTATACATTCAGTCACTCAGGCTTCACTTGTATGAGTTTTTCACAAAGTGGTATGATGGGGGTGCACAGCCATTCAAACAGGTTGCCCCAGAGATGCTATATAACAAGCTGACTTGGAAGCAATAATCATTTCAGATCTTTTAAAAAAAATACTTTATGTAAGTTATTTTTCAATAGGCAAGTCTAGTTTATTTCCCCATTCACCCCAAGAGCCAAGATACACTCTAACATTTTCAAACCCAAGTTTTTTTAGAGCAATGAAAGTATGTGCAGCCCTATATGCACCCTGACAGTATGTAATTATTTCAGAGTCTCGTGGAATGTCATACAATCTAGTTAACTCTTCAGAGTTTTTCCAAGTACCATCTTTTGTTATGTTTTGATTCCAGTTAATGTGAATTGCATTTCGTATATGACCACCGCGTGCTGCTCTAAGAAGCAAACCATCAAATTCTTCAGTAGAGCGAGCATCAAGAATTGTTATTTTGTTAGGATTATCTCGGATATATTCAAATCCTGATAAAATTTTGGGGTTTGGTTTTGCAAGAAAATTTGTTGGGGTAAATCCATTTAGTTTTGTTTCAATTGGTTTTTTTTCTTCTTTCCATTTTTTGATTCCCCCATCTAGCATAAAGACATCATTGTGGGAAAAATACAATAGCATCCAAACACCTCGTGCTGCAAGCATTCCAGAAATGTTGTCATAGAAAACCACTTTTTTTGTATTATCTACTCCAGCAAATGAAAAGATTTTTTGCATTTGTTGATTGTATGAGACGATTCCTTCTGAGCTTGTATCAAGCCAGTGTAATGAGAATAAATCAAGGTTCACAGATCCAGGTATATGACTGTTGGAATATTCCTTAAATGATCTTGTGTCAATAACTAAAGTGTTTGATGATTCAAGAATATTTTCTAGTTCAGTAGAAGAGATTATCATGTCATGTAATTTTATGAGTGAGTTATTTGTTTTTTGAAATTAAAGTTACAAAAATCTCTGTATTATTTTACGTGACTTCAAGAAAAAAATTCATGTAAATGAAATATTTGACTTTAAAAAAAAATAAAAATAAAAAGAAGAAAAAAGTGGTTTTTCTATTCGTTTACGTATGCTCGTTCACCGTGTTGAGCCAAGTCTAATCCGATTTCCTCCTCTTTTGGAGTAACTCGAATTCCACCAGGCCATACAGCATCCATTACTTTGAGGATTACAGCAGTTACTGCAAATGCATATGCAATTGAGACAGCAGCACCGATGATGCTGATTCCTTGCTGTTCAAATCCTTCTGGAGTACCAGTCCATGCGCCGATACCGTCACCAGTATCCCATACGTGTGGACTTGCTAGTGTTCCAGTCAAAATAGCACCTGTAAGACCACCCATTCCATGTACTCCCCATACATCGAGTGCATCGTCCCATTTGCGTGCGTTCTTGAATGCAACACAGGCATAACAGACTGTTCCTGCGGCAATTCCAATAATGATTGCAGCCATTGGTCCTACCCAACCAGATGCTGGGGTAATAGCTACAAGTCCTGCTACTGCACCAGAAGCTGCACCAACGATGCTTGGCTTTCCAGTGTGTGCCCAGGACATTAATGCCCATGCAAGTACAGCCATACCTGTTGCTGTATTTGTCACTGTCCAAGCAGATACTGTGATTCCGTCTACCATAACTTCACTTCCTGCGTTGAATCCGAACCAGCCGAACCAGAGTATAGCCGCACCCAATACTACCATTGGAATGTTGTGTGGTTCCATTGGAACCTTGCCATATCCTAGTCTTCTGCCTAGAATCAATGCTCCTGCCAAAGCAGCGAATCCTGAAGAGATGTGAACGACAGTACCGCCTGCAAAGTCAAGTGCGTAACTTGGAGATAAGTCTGGATTTAGATCCAGTGCGCCTCCACCAATGTATCCGCCTCCCCATACCCAGTGGCATATTGGGTCATAAACAAATGTGGCCCAAAGGAGAATAAAGACAATTAGTGCACTAAACTTAATTCGGTCAATAAGACCTCCAACGATTAGAATTGGTGTGATAATAGCGAATGTTGCTTGGAACATTGCAAAGAGCTGGTGTGGAATTGTACCAGGCCAGTCTTGACTACATACTTCACCTTCTTGGAATGCTTGCATCTGGTACGCTGCAGACCATGTATCATCACAAAGTCCAGGAGTACCAATAGGTGCCCATGCTGAAACTTCGTTAAATCCTACATACTGTAAGGATCCCATGAACATGTTTGCATCGTTGTCTATTGGTCCAAAGGCAAGTGAGTAACCCCACAAAACCCATTGAACAGACATAAGTCCCATGATAATCATAACCATACCAAGGACGTTAACGATGTTTTTGGATCTTGCTAGTCCGCCATAGAAAAATGCTACACCTGGTGACATGAAAAGTACCAAGGTGCTTGCAGTAAGCATCCATGCTGTATCACCTGTATCAATCTTACAGGGCAACATGTTGCCTTCTCCATCGTCGAACCAACATTCGTTAGGGTTTCCAGTGTAAATACCAGATGTACCCTTAACGTATCCGTCCATTCCGTCTTCTATCGACTGAGCTTGCGCTTGTGCGATAGCTCCAACCGCTGTAACAGCGACTGCGGCCATAAGTAATAGAGCATACTTATGGTTTCTTGAATTCATCTTATTGGAGACAAAATAGAAAATGGTTATAAGCATAGGGTTAGATAATTGTGCAATAAAGCAAGTTTCTTCATTTATGCAATCTGTGATAGTATCATAAAAGTTAAAAATAGTATCACTTGAATTATTAAGTAAGGATATGACAGGTGAAAATTCCAATCTATCAATTTTTGAGACATTTAAGACAAAAAATGAGTTAACTGGTGAAGCTACTAGACAAAGAGCGATCATCACACATCTAGCATCTGAGAAAAATTCAGCATCTAGAACTAGGACGGCTATATCTCAAAGTATAGCAAAAAAAAATGGAATGCTATGGAAAAACATCTACTCTGGAATTTTCAAGGATTTTGATGAGGTTTTATTGCCATTAGGAATTGTAGAAGAGGCAGGAAGATTACCACTAAAAAGGGGACCAAAGGCATTACAGGAAAAAGGGATCCCATTTTATCAACTAACTACAGAGGGATTACTAGTAACTTTAGCAATTAGAGAATTTTCAGAAAAAGATGTAATTTTAGATCAATTTTTCTTAAAACTTGATAAAAAAGAGAATGAGTTCAAAGAAATCATTGAAAAAATGGTAGAAATTGCACCAAAGTTTACCTATACAATTTTTGAGACATATGTCAAGGCATTTTGTGATGGAATACTAGATCGCCTATTGCCCATTAATTCTGCAAAAATTAAGCAATCTTCAGGAGATGTGATAGGTGTTCAAAAGGAGATATTACAGGGGTTTATGAAATTATCAAAAAAGGACAGAGATGGAATTTTAGATCTGTTTGATCGAATTAGCTAATAATTATAGAAATATCTGTTTTTGAGATCGCCAAACATTAAAATCATAACCCAAGTCAAGATTTTTCATCATGGGTAACTCTCAGAGAGTATACATTACTGTAAAATCATTTAGTCAGAGAGGTAACCTTCTAAAAAGAAGTGATTTTCAGACACTAGCTGAATCACGTGATTTAGACGAATTAATGACTAGAATCAAAAATACAAATTATCAAGAAGCAGTTGCTAATGTTTCAAAACCATATACATCTGAAAAAATTGAAGCTGCACTACGAGTACATCTTGCAGATTTACAGTATAAAATAACTAAAGCAGCTGGTAGCGATAAGGTGCTTGATGCATATTATATGCAATTTATTATTTGGAATCTAAAACTAATTCTCAAGGGTAAGGTATTAGGTAGATCACAAGAAGAAATTGAATCATCATTTAATCTTCGTGCAGCTGAATTAATTCATACAAGAGACATAATGATTAAGGCACTAGTTGCAAAAGACCTTGAAGAAACAGTATCTACGTTAAGTTCAATTGAGCATGGAAAAGAAATTGAAACTGCAGTAGCACTGTACAATGAGAAGAAAAACATCCAGTTGTTTGATACATATTTTGATAAAATGTATTATGAAAAATTAGGACATGCAATAAGATCTTCAAATGATAGAGACATTATCCATATCTTTGGAAGAGATATTGATTTTTACAACATTCTAAGTATCATTAGAGGAAAGTTTTGGGATTTAGATGATGATCAAATTCAAGGTTTGATTGTCAAGCCAACATCTAAGACACCAAAAGATGTCATTGAAAGAATGATGGCAGCCGAATCAGTCAAGGATGCATTAAATGAATTATCAACTACTACTTACAAGGATTTGATTCCAGATACAGAAAATGAACTTGATGCAATTTCAGAATTTGAACGTAATTTTGAAATGAAAATTTACAAATCAATCAATGGTGCGTTTGCAAAAATGTTTAGTATGGGAACTGTCGTGGGAATTTCAAAATTAATTGCATATGAAATAAGAAATATTGCAGCAATCTCATTTGCAGTAGAACAAAAAATATCACCAGATGTTACAGTATCAAAATTAATTGTTGAAGAAGAAGAGTGATTCTTTATGAGTATGGCAAAAGATTTTCTAATATCAAATACAGGTAGGTAAGAATTACAATTGGTTTTCAAGGTTAAGAAAGGAGATATCACAGCAGAAGCAGTAGTAAATACTGTATGGGTAAGTACAATGTTGGCGTTTATCTTAACATTGCCTGGATTAGGAATTTTCATTTATTTTTTCTTCAATGATATGAATTTAGGAATAGGCGCATTAATTGGGTTTGGTCTGCATTTTGTAACACTGGCATTTTCAGGCAGAATCTCATCTGCACTTTTGAAGATAAGCAGCTAATCTATTATAGCCCAATTATGTTTGAAAAATTATGTCATTAGGTGACAGAGATTTTAAACAAATTATCAGAAATGCAATTAAATCAGTAGGTGAGGATCTAGATACAAAAATTGATTCAGGTGATGCAAATTCAATTCATGCTATTGAAACAGTAAGATGTTTGAGACGGGCATACTTTAACAGAACAGATCCATTAAGCGAGACGAATGTAAATTTTAATAATCTTGTAAGTGGAATGTTTAGAAAATTAGAATATGGTTCTGAACTAAAATCATTTGAAATTGAGAAGATAAAATTGATGGCACAAGCAGACATGGTTTCTGAAGATGTTGTTTTTATATTCAGATCAGTAGATAGTGCTCCAGAAACTCCTCTGGCAAGTGATGTTTTGTATCTTAATGCATGTATGTGGATTTTTGACAAGATGGATGGACTAATTGTGTATATCACTGGTGATGGAAAAGAGGAATCGTTTGTGCTTAACAGAGACAAGAAGATGTTTGAAGAGGTGATTAGGAGAGTTAGGGTGTTAAATGACCTTCTAACAGAAAAGAAAACTCCGATTTTGGAGCCATCAGCAGACTGTGGCACATGTCAATATTTTGAAAGATGTTTTATGAAGAAAAAAGAGACAAAGACAATTCAGATTCAAGAGTTGTTTGGATTTAAAAAACAAAAAGAATGATTTCTTGAAAAATTAAAAGAAAGAAAATTAGTTGAAAGAAAATTTTACTTTTCTTCCTACGTCATGTTTTCGATTGGCTCGGGGTGACCCTTGCCTCTTAATGCAAAACATACTACTGCCATTGCAATTAATACGCCTATTGCAGCACCAAATGCTGCTACTGCTGCTTCTGCCATTTGGACAATTCACCGATGTGAATCATATAATACTTTGTCAATTTTTTTATTGTTTTTACATATTATCATAAAAAATACATTTTATGATATGAAATTATTATTTTGAAAATTCAAATGAGACAGTCTTTTCACCGCCAGCAGTAATTGAGCTGAGATTGTAAAATGCCTGTCCAGAAATGGTCCATTCAAGTTCATTATTTTCTAAGGCTTTCCATAGTTCAGGTGTTTTGCCTTCATTTTTGATAATGAATTTTTCACCGATCTTATTTGGCATTGAAGATGTTATAATGAAATAGTTAGAACCATCAACCATTCCTTGAGGTCGTGAACCAATTTCTCCTGCAGCAATTCTTTGACCATCATGATGGACCTTGTACTCAATTAGATGTAGTAAAAGAGATTTTTGATTTGGATTTGTAAACTTGAATTTAAGATCAAGTGTAGCCATTTTTTCAGATACTTCAAGAATTGTAAAGCGTTCCAATTCTACCTGGATTGGTAAGACTTCAGGTGTTTTAGATGGGATAAATTCAATTCCATCATTTGATACATCACTAATAATTGAAGATCCTGAAAATGCCAATAAACCGATAACACCAATTAAAACAACAACTGCTATTCCTACAAAAATTCTTGGGTTCATACAAAAAACTGAACTTGTATATTTCTTAAATGTTGAGATAAGACGCATATAGTGTAGTATTAGAAGATAGATTGTGCAATATTTTCAGGCAGTGCAGATTGGAAAAAAACGAGCCAATGAGGCTCAAATGATTTTATTTGATGCAGCTGGATTTGCTATGCTGACATTGACTACAAAAAAAGTTGATGGTAAATTTGCACCAATAGGAGAAAATACTTTTGTTTCAGCAATTAGAAATCAGGAAGGACTTGTGATCATTCTAGTTGATGAAGAAGGTTATACAAAGACACAATCAAAACCACTAGAATTATCTGATGCAAAGAAAATTTTTGAAAAGGTAAAAGATTCAGGGGTAGAAGAATTTAGTGGTAAAGAAATCGAGATTTGGAATAATAAATTCAATACAGTACATGATGAATTAAGATAATTACTCAGATACTAAAATTTGAGTACCGACAGATGTTCCTTTGATTGCTTTTTCAAGTGTTTTGATATCTGATTTAATTACACGAGTTTTGATTTTTGAGCGTTCAATAATTTTTAGTGCAACAAGATCCATCAAATCATAACCTCCTGCAACAGATTCTTCATGTGCAAGAATGCTTCGAAGTTTTTTAAGATCAATTTGTTTGAATTTTTTTGCGTTTTTGTTTTTGTTAGGATCAGAATCATAGATTCCATCTACATCAGTTGCATTAAGAAATTGGTCTGCGTTGATTTTTTCAGCAATCAAGGCAGCGGTTCCATTAGTACTTTGGCCTGGATGTAATCCACCTGCAATTACAATCAGACCACTATCTACTGCGTTTTTGACTTCAGACAGTGTGGTTGGAGGATGTGGATATGCCTTATTTTTTAATGCATAAATGAGCAATTTTGCATTTAATCTAGAGATTTCTATACCTAATTCATCTAATGTTGATTCATCTGCACCTGAAGATCTAGCATGATTAATGTAGTGTCGAGCAATTTTACCACCGCCTGCAATAATCACAGGTTGACAAACTTTTGAAATTTTTACTAGAAATGTTGCATAATCTTTGAGAAGTTTTGTTTGATCCATCCCAAACACTTTGCCTGAAAATTTTATGACTACTCTTTTTTTTATCATCTTAATTCACCTAAGATTGAATTTGCGGCAATTTCAACTTTTTTTCTGTTTTTACTAGTTGTATAGATTCGAAGTATGTTCATGAAACCTGCCATTGTTGATACAAGAGGTATTTTAGAAATTGGGATTTCCTGAATTGATTTTCTTTGTTCTGAAATTAAGGTAATTGAGTGGGGTTCCTTTTTTGATGGAGATAGGGGTAAAGAAGGTGTTACAGACGTATCAACAAAGATTTCATCTGATTTTACAGCAGATTTTTTTGAGATTTTTTGTCTGATTTCATCAATATTTATCTGATCAAGTTTTTCAGGTATTGTCAGGAATCTCTCAAAGACGCATTTTAAGAGATTTCTATTTTGGTAATCTTGTGCAAATTGTTTTGCTCTTTGAAGTTTTGGTTTATCTGATTTAATATGGATTAATTCAGATAAAACAGAATCATCAGTGTGTTTCACATATTGTTCGGGAGTAAGATTAGAGAATTCAAATTCATCATCTGCCATATCTATTGCTTCTAAAAGCATTACCTCAGCAGAACGGACTGTTTTATGAAAGTAAACTGCTTTGAACATTTGATATCTAGAGTGCAGCATTGATTCAAAAGAGTATAATGATGAACGTTCAAGAGCAAGTTTCTTTTTATGAACTTCAAGTGATTGTGTGATGCGATTATGATCAATTTTTGCATGTTCTGCACCAGTAAAGTAACCATCACGCAAGAGATAATCCATCATATCTGCACTAAGAATTCCAGAGACAATTTCATTCATGAATGGTTTTTTTGATTGACCAAATGCAAGATCTGTTATATTTTTTTTATCAAAGTTACTTTTAGATATGATATCACCTATTTCGGAATCAAGAATGATTTTTTTTCCAATTTGCTCATGAGAAATTTTCTTTTTTTGTAAAACTTCTTCAAAAAGATGGGAGAATGGACCATGACCTACATCATGCAATAATCCAGCCAATCTAATCTGAGATGTATCATCTTCGGTAAGGAAGTTTTTTTCCTGTAATGCATGACATGCCATAGAAGAGATATGCATAACACCAAGCGAATGTTCAAATCTAGTATGTTGTGCACCAGGATAAACCAGATGTGCCCCAGTAAGCTGTCTAATTCGTCTTAATCTTTGAAAGATTGATGTATCTATAATTTTTAATTCAAGATCATTTGCACGAATAAAATTATGAATTGGATCAATTATGTCTAGATGTGTTTTTTTCATAATCTGATTTGTTTTGCTAATATATTCATAATTTGTTGATGTACTTCTTGCTTTGTTCCTGATGCATCTACTATCTTCCATTTTTTCTTTTTTGCGTATAATCGATAGGTTTTTGAAATTTTTTTAGAAAATTCTTGATTCTTTTCGAATTTATCGCGTTTTGTCTTTTTTCTAGAAAATGATTCTTTTTGTGTTACATCTAAGACAATCACAAGATCTGATTTTGGAAGTCCTTGATCAAGGCTTTCAAGCCATTTTTGTTTTAAACCATTTACATGTCCATATACCAGATTTGAATGATAATATCGATTCATAATTATGATTGAGTTTTTTTGTTGTGCCTTGTTAATTGCATCTAGTTTTTCCCATCTATTTGCAGCTAGTAAGCAATGAATGGTTTGTGGGGGGAATTTTCTTTTACCACTCAAAAAACGTTCAATTTCCTTACCAATCGGTGTGGAATAATCTGGAAAGCTAAAGGTAGTAGTTTTGATATTCTGTTTTTTTAGTGTATTTTTGAGCATTGATGTTTGGGTTTTTTTTCCAGCTTGATCACCGCCTTCAATTGAAATAATCATTGTATAGAGATTTTTTAAGACAAGTAATTAAAAATCTAACAATTATAATAAAATTACAGGATTATACATTTTGTTATAATGTATTGTATAATTATGTAATTTCTATAATGTTATGCCATAAGCTATTGTATAATTATGTAAATTATATAACATAATTATATAATTATCACAGTTTTATATCAGGCACAAATCGTACATAAAAGTAGAATTGTACGATATACTATACGATAATGTATTGTATAATTATGTAATTTTGATACACAAGATAACACATTATGTTATAATGATTATACATGAAATTATAAAATCTAGAGATTATAGAAAGTAATTTCTCCATTATGAATTGACTGATGATGGCAAATATCAGATTGAGCGTTATCAGGAAAGGATGAAACTACGATAATGCAAACTATCTAACAATCACAGTTCCAATCATCCATGGGTGTATTAAACAGAAATAATCGTATGTTCCTCGTCTATCAAACTCATGTGTGAATGTTGCACCAGTTACAAATAAGTCACTGTCAAAAATTCCATTTGAACCATTACTAGGATTTCCACTAGTTACTGTATGTGCTGCAGAATCATCATTTTTCCAAGTCACAATTGTCCCTGACCAAACCGTAATTATTTCTGGAACATAGCAAGTATGATCTGCCTCACACCCTGGAACTGCTGCACCTTCTGGAATAATTACAGTATCTAGTGGTACATCACTTCCACCATTTGATAATACTATAATTACTGCGATGATTGCAATTCCTACGCCAGCACCAATTATTGCAAGCATTGAGACCATAATGTTACCAAGATTTGAACAAAGTTAAGAGTTTTAGTTTTGAAATACAAAGATGTCATTCTTTTTTGAGATAGGTTCAATGAAGTATAACAAGGTTGACTAAATCCTATCAAAATTTATTAGATTCACAGTAATATTGTATTAAATGGGAATTGTGAAAAAAGTGGCAAAAGAAGTATTCAAAGAAATTGATAACAAGTCACGAGAGTTTTATGAATTTGTTTTACCGCCTGTTGATTTACAAAAACTTGACAATGAATTAATTCTAACAGTTGATATGCCTGGATTTGAAAAAGACTCAATTGAAGTAACAATGAATTGCAATATTCTTGCAATAAATGCCAAAAAAAATAACCAAGAGCAAAAGGGCACTACCATTTGGAATCAACGACCAAAAATTATTGACAAAAAGATGATGCTGCCAATATCAGTCAAAGAGGGAGAAGAAAAGGTTACTTCTGCAAAATATTCAGAAGGAATTCTGACTGTAGTAATTCCAATTACAAAAAAGGGCGTAGACGTAAAAATCGAGTAGATTATTTTTTTCTAAATATTAGAGAAATACCCATCAAAACTCCAGAAAAAAGCATACCAACTATTCCTGCAGTCTCATTATTATTGTAAATTACAGCAGAGCCTACAAATATTGCAGAAGATAAGATTGCTCCAATTAATAGTGTGTTTGATTTGGATGCTGTTCTTTGTTGTGCCAGTTTTGTCTCTTCCATGAATTTTTTAATTTCAGGTGCAATAGTGATGGTATCATCAATTGATTGTGCAAATCGAGAAAATGATCTTTTTATTTCTTCAATGTATGCATCTTTGATTAGACTTTCTTCTTCTAGAATCTGCCTTAGAACTTTGATGAATTTAAAATCAACCTTATGGGTATGATAAATTCCTTCAATGATTGTAGACATTCGAAGATACAAAGCCAAGTGTTTTGGTAGTTTGAATGGAAATTTTGACATTGTCTTATTTGCCATATTCATCAGTGCCTCAACTTCCATTTCATCTGGTTTTTGTCCATACATTGATTTGATTGACATCTCAATTCCTTTCTCAATTACTTGTCTGTTATAGTCAGGCGCAAGCATTCCTAACTCATCCATTGCAGTAACTGTTCTGGGTGGATTTTTTTCAACTAGTGCCAGATACAGACGGACAAGTTTCAATCTTGTCTCATTGTTGAGCTTTCCAATCATTCCAAAATCATAAAGGATGATTGTTCCATCTTCTTTGACTGAAATATTTCCTGGGTGCGGATCTGCATGAAAAATTGAATGTTTTAGAAGCATAGTAAAAAATACTTTATGAACGTCAATGACTAGTTTTTGTCTATCAATTCCTGCAGCATCTAATTCATGAATGTCAGTTACTTTGATACCAGGAATGTATTCCATTGTGAGAATGTTTTTTGTAGAGTAATCATCATGGATTTCTGGAATTACCACATTATCATAAGGCATCATGTTCTTCTTGATTGTCTTTAGATTCTTGGATTCTTTTGTATAGTCTAATTCTTCGTGCATTGATTCAACAAATTGTTTCATGATTGGTATGATCGAAAATCTCAAGTTTGGATCAACGAATCTCATTGCAAATGGAATGATTTTCATCAATACTTTGAGATCCTTTTCTACTATCTTTTCAATGCCAGGACGTTTTACTTTAACAATTACCTGTTGTCCGTTTCGTGTAGCCTTGTATACTTGACCCAGTGATGCACCAGATAATGCACTGGTATCTAAGGAATCAAATTTTTTATCAATATTACCAATGTCTTTTTCAATGATTTTTTTTACTTTATCAAAGGGTTCTGCAGGAACATTGTCTTGTAATTTGGATAATTCTTCAAGATATGGCTGTGGTAAAATGTCAGCTCTTGATGATAACCATTGGCCAAATTTAATGTAGACAGGCCCAAGTGAGATACAGGTGTCAAGGATACGTCTTGCATGTTTGCGAAACTGTGTTTGATCTATGTCTTTTTTTTCCTGTTCAATCCACAGAATTCTGTCTTTTCTTAATGCAAGAATTGAAGGTAATAGTTTGAAAAAAACGTAGATTGTTCTGGCAAGTACCATTTTATGCTACTCCTTTAGTTTTTTTGAAATTTTGTATGATGTATATCCAGTTACAAGAGATGCGGCCAGACCTCCAATGATTGATTGTTGTTTTCTTGTAGGGGATTTTTTTTTCATTTTGTAAATATAAGAGCCAATTACTGCAGCACCTACTGCAGCACCGGCAAGACCAACAAGTACTTCTTGTGCATCAAATATCAGATGACCCAAAGGATCCTTTCTTGGATCGACTTTATCCATATGAACTAGATATTTGTCATCGTATTCACGAATGTGTAAGTTTCCATAACGAAATTGCTTTTTTGCACCATTTTTTTGACCAAGAGTGGTTTCTTGGGCGTTTTCTAACATGAATTGGCGTAACTGTTTTGGTACCTCAATTTCATCCATTTTGATGATCGATTATTTCTCTAATGTGTTATATCTTTAGCTGATCTGCTTTGATCGCTTTTTTCTGATAAAAATTCCTGCAATTGCAACAATGATAATTGCTGCTAATATAGCCATCATACTTTCTGGGGAATCGTTTTCTGAATCAACTATTTCTTTGACAGTAATTGTATAGTCTTCATCAAGGATTTTGTCATTTCTTAGAGAATCTTTGTACTTTAAGATAATTCTGATGTCATGTTGCCCAAATACAGGTTCTCCATCAAATTCAATTGGAATGTTAAATGGTACAGGAGAATCAGGCTCTATTTCATCAATGAATTGAGTAGAAGACTTGATGTTTGAATTTTGTCGTGGCTCTAAGGTGACAAATGCAAATAATCCATCTGTATTTCCTTCATTGAGGATTTCTCCAACTACTGTTTGTTTTCCAGATAATTCAATTACTTTAACATCATAAAGTGATACGTCAATTAGACCATTGACATAGAAATCCACAGTTCTTGAAACTGTCTTTTTTTGCCCATGTGCATCATAATATGTAATATCAAATGATGGATGTAATGGCTCATTTGATAGTGATTCAGGAATAAATACATTAAATGAAAATGTCTTTTTTGAATCAGGCAGAATCGTTCCAAGATCCCAATGTGTTTTATCAAATATTACAGATTCCATGTTTGTAATTGAAGTACTAGTGGAGGATACTGAAGTTTGAGTATTTTTTAAGACCACATCAACATTAGATAATGGCGCAGTGCCAGAATTTGAAAATTCCAATAATACCAAATTATTAGTGATTGATGTAAGAAATGGATTTTCAGATTTTACATTGATGATGCTATTTCCTGTAACTTTGAAATCAAAATTAAATAAATCGTGTCTTTCTCCAGATTCCCTTAATCTAGAATAATCAACTGTTATAGCACCAGGATAATTTTTTATTTTAATTCCGTCATGTATGTCAATGTAAAAGGTAATTGAAAACGTCTTTCCAGCTTCTGCACTTGAGTTGTAATCTGAAGTTATTGCATAACCTTTTCCTTTATAGGATGTGAATCCTTGGGGCAACTGCAGTGTTGATTTAATTCCAGTAATATCTTGAGTACCGACATTTGCCAGTGTGACAGTAAATGGAATATTAGTATCACCAGGATTTACTTCAATTTTCTCACCCTCTGTTCCAAAAAATGCATCAAGAAATTTGATACTTACTACTGCATCACGAGCAACACCTGGTGCTATACCAATTGTTCCAGCAGCTAATGCATCACCTGTTAACAGACTAGAAAATAATACCAATCCAATTAGAACTAGAAACTTCATGCAGTAATCTCCATTGTATCATGTTTGCCATCAAATGCACGTCCATCTTTTATTGTAATTACACGGTCAACGTCTGGAAATTGATGTCTGTCATGTGTGACAATGATAAAAGTCTGATTAAGTTCTCTTGCCATTGATTTTGTAAGCTTTACAATTTTTTCAGCAGTAACAGAATCTAGATTTCCAGTTGGTTCATCAGCTAAAACAATTATAGGGCTATTTATCAGACCACGAGCAATTGCAGCTCTTTGGGCTTGTCCGCCAGAGATTTTGTTTGCGCGCTTGTGTAGTTGATCAAACAAGCCAACTTTTGTGATTAGTTCCTGAGCCTTTTTTTGGGGGTTACTACTGGATTTTGCAATTTGTTCAGGAAGCATCACATTTTCTAAAACTGTTAGATCAGGTAAAAGATTAGAAAATTGAAAGACAAAACCAAGTTTTTGGTTTCTAAATTCAGAAATTTGGCCATCATTTAGGCGTGAAGTATCAACTCCATCAAGAAATACCGTTCCAGAAGATGGCTTGTCTAGTAATCCAATCATGTTAAGTAGTGTTGATTTTCCAGAACCAGATTGGCCAACTATTAGAACAAATTCTCCCCTTCGTATAGAAAATGAAACGTTATCTAAAGCACGAACTTGTGTATCTCCTTCACCAAAGATCTTTGTCACATTTTTTACTTCCAAAACAACATCAGACAGTCCGCATCGCCTCCATAGGTTGAAGTTTTGTTGCCCTGTATGACGGATACAATGAAGCAACAATTGCAAGTGCAAATGCAGTCAAAGCAGTGCTTCCAATTTTTTCCCAATTGTATGTAACTTCTAAAGCCAAGCTTCCTTGAAATTCCATTTTGGTTTCTTTTGCATAAAATGTGTATCCTAGACCCATTGCAGTACCAACACATGCACCAATTGTACCAATCATTATTCCCTGAATAAGAAAAATAATCAGAATGTCTTTTCTTTTTGCACCAATTGCACGCATTACACCGATTTCTTTTGTTTTGCTATTTACCAGCATCATCTGAATTGTAACAATTGCAAATGCAGAAGACATCATACCAAAATAACCAATTAGATTAATCATTGCGATTCCAGAACGAAATCCCTTTAGTGTTGATTCAGCAGATTCTTCAATGCTTTCTGCTTTAACGTCATCTTTTTCATATGCAGTATAGAAATTTGCAATAACATTTTCAATTACTTGTTGATTTTTATCATTCATTCTAACAAGAATTGAATTTGACTCGTCGTTTCTTTCCAACATATCTCGTAATGTATCAATGTGAACTATTACACTAGTATCAAATCCCTGTCCTCCAGCTGTCTTTGAAATTCCTGTAACAGCAAATCTCTTTGTAACTTCATCACCAAATCTATTATTCATGATTAGCTTAATACTATCACCCACTCTTACTCCACCAAGATCATCTGCAACTGTTTCTCCCACAACAATTGAATTTCTTGCATAAACATACTGCCCATCACCAATAGTCTTGTGAATTGTAGTTGCTTGGATATCAGAGATGGGTTCAACACCAAGAACTGCAATATCGAATTGTTCATGAAGTTGCCCCATATTTCTAAATTCAATATCTGTTGTTCCACCAAGCCGTGGAGTAGCAGCCTTAACTGAAGGGATTCTCTCTAACCAATTTACATAGACTGAGTCAGATCTGGAAATTGTTGCATCTTCTTCATGTGTAACAAAAATGTCACCAAATCTATAATCAGTCATATCACGAACAATTGCATCATAGATTCCCTGAAAAATTACAAAATTAACATGAATTACCAGTATTCCTATCCCTACTGCTAATACAGCACCAATCAGACTGCCTCGTTTGTTGATTAACATTCTTGCAGCAAGATTAATCCTATAATCCATGATAATGATAATAATGTCTGATATATAATATTGATCTAAAATTATATATCATAATAGACAATTAATATAATAAAATCTATGTTTATATGATTAATTATCATTTTACATTACAAAATGGACATTTTAGATATCAAGATTCTCAGTACACTGTTACATGATTGCAGAAAGTCAGACAGACAAATTGGAAGAGAATTAAAAATTTCTGGCAATGCAATTGGCTCAAGAATAAATAAAATGATAAAAAATGGGATCATACAAAAATTCTGTCTTAGAATTGAACCTGCACTTTTAGGATTAGACATGTTTTATGTAGTAGTAAATAGTCAAAACCAAAAAGAAATTATCAAGAATGTAAAATTAGTCGGAATGCCTTTTGTCAATGTCCCATGTATAGGAGGAATTACAGTAATTGGTATTGTAGTAAAAGAGGAACTGCAAAAAAAAATTGAATTATTACAAACATTGATGAGAGATGTTAGAGTGATATCAATTTTTCAAGCAAATAGTGAAAAAATTATTCATGATTTGACAAGAACTGATTTACAGATAATTGAGCAACTCATAGAAGATCCAAGGCAAAGAATTGATGTATTAGGAAATAAGACAAATGTTTCTTCAAAAACAATTCAAAGAACTCTTGAAAAATTAGAAAAAAATGAGTTAATACAGTTTACACTTGTATATGACCCAAAAAAAATTGAGGGTTTCTTACCATATGCAGTAGTTACAATTACAAAAGAAAATGTAACAAAGATGTTAAAAAAACTATCAAAACAATTTTCAGGAAAATTTTTGATGAAACCATTTTTGGCAAAAAACCAAATTGTATTGTTTTTGTTTAGTGATAATATTTATGAGATGGATTCTGTGGTTGAAAAAATTGCTGCAATTCAAGGAGTAGATGCAACAGAATTATTTATTCCAAAAGGGATTTTAATGCCAGATGTTTGGTTAAAAAGTAAGGTTAAAGAATTGATAAAATCAGAAAAATTGCATATAAGATAGTGAGTTAAGATGAAAAAAGAAAAACTGTATCATGGGAGAACTTTTGATTTAAACGCATATTATCTCAAGATTGAACACAGAAATGTAAAAAGAGAGATTATCGAGCATCCAGGTGCGGCTGCAATTTTAGCATTTGATGAGAAAGGTAAAGTGATTTTAGTAAATCAACACAGATTTCCGCATGGGTATGTTTTAGAAATTCCTGCAGGCACACTTGAAAAAGGAGAGGAACCAATTGAGTGTGCATACAGAGAGATTATTGAAGAAACAGGATACAGTGCTAAGAAAATGACCAAATTGATCTCATATTTTCCATCAATAGGCTACAATAAAGAAGAAATTCACATTTTTGTTGCTTCAGGCACAAAAAAGAAATTTGAATTAGATTTGGACAATGATGAATTCATAACTGTAGTAAAAATGGATATTAAAAAATTAATCAGTATGATAAAAAATGGTAAGATCATTGATTCAAAGACAATCTGCGCTGTAATGATTTATGCTGCAAAAAAGAAATTATTGTAAATTATTTTTCAAAGTTTGGTGGAACAAGATCAGAGATATCAGACCATAACTGACCAATTTTTTCTAGCATGTATAGTAAATCTATGTAGACTAGCTGAATTTGTTTTTTATTTTCTAATGAAAGTCTTGTCTTTGTTATTTTTTGTTCAAAATTTCTGTGTAATTTTATTGCCGAAATTGCTAAAGAACGATTATTTTCAATAAATGCATTTAGAGAATTTGTCTGAATTTTTTCAATTTGATTTGCAAAATCAAGAATTTTAGTTATTTCACTTTTTGATAGCGTTGCATTTGATATGATTTTTGATAGCTCAACAATAGAGTCACCAGTAATTTCAAGTGTATTGGCTGCAATCCTATAATCTAAGATATCTATACTTTCTAAATTAAATACAGTTGCAAGTCTAGGATCAAGAATAGTGCTTCGAATGAGTCTAACTAAAAGAAAGTACTGCCGATTAATTTCATTGTCTCTATGCGGTATCGTTTGAAGATTTGTTTTATCATTTGTTTGTAATGCTAACAGTGTATCAGTAAACATTCCTAATGCAATAGAATTCATTCGTTTTAGAATTTTTTGTGGATTAATTGATGTTTCATCAAGTAAAAATTGAACAGTAATCTTTGATGCATCCTCATCAACTATTTCCATTCCTACAAGTCTTCTCATTGAGCCACGTATGCTTTCTCTGTCTTGTACAGAGATTGTACTGCTACCAATAATTCGAATTACATCATATCCTAAAAGATATGCACCAGTGATGTTTGCAACAATATTTTCTTCTTTAGTTAATGGATATAGAATATCAACTTCTTTGGATGGTTTCTTGTTTTGATTAATCAATATTGAAAGATTATTCTGATTAGTTTCAATTTCAACTTGTGAGCTCTTATCTAAATTATTTGCATCAATCCATTCTTTAGGCAATGAAACTAGCATGCTACTTCCAATTTTTTGTAGGCGACGCGTAAATTTAGTCAATTTATACTAATTTATACTATTTAAGCCAAGTATTAATATTTTCAGATTATTTGAATTGAGTAATGATGGCAAGTGCATTTTGTCCGGCACATATCACAGGTTTTTTTAAGGCAGAATTAGATGGTGATGAATCCAGTCAATTAGGATCGTTAGGTGCAGGATTTTCTATACAAAAGGGAGTAAAGACAATTGTAAATGTTAGACAAAAAAGCAAGCACGATATTTCTGATTTTTCAATATCTGTAAATGGTTTTGAATCAGGAGATATGCGTGTCTCAGAGTTAGTGATAAAGAAATTTCCTCATCAAGGAAAATTTTTAGATATAATTCATAAGATCGAAGTTCCGGTTGGGTATGGATTTGGTTGTAGTGCAGCTGTCGCATTATCGCTTGCAATTGCATTAAATGAAGCACTAAATTGTAATTTCTCAAAAATCAAAATCGCGCAAATTGCACATCAAGTAGAAATTGAATGTAAGACTGGATTAGGAGATGTACTAGCATCGTTTCATGGTGGATTTGAGATTAGAGTTAAAGCTGGTGCACCAGGAATTGGACAGGTAATGAAAGTCAAAACAAAAGAGAAACGTGAAGTAATGATAATTTGTTTTAATCCAATTTCCACCAAAAAATTTCTTAAAGAAAAAATTTCCTCAGTTAATGGATTAGGCGGAAAGATGGTTAAAAAACTGACAGAAAGTAATGATATTGAAAAATTTGAAGACATGTCGATAAAATTTGCAAAATATGTTAATGTGATAACACCAAAGATGAATCAAGTTGTTAATGCATTACATCAAAAAAAGATAAAATGTGGTGTTGCATTATTTGGTGAAACAATTTTTTCGCTTGTTACAAAAGAAGAGAAATCAAAGACATTAGAAGTCTTAAAGCAATTTAATGATGGATTAATCATCACTTCAAGAATTGATAATTCTGGCGCTCGCTTGCAATAATGTGAAATAAATGAATATTCCAAAATCACATCCAAGATTTTTATCACTTCAAATAAGAGAAAAATTAGTAGATGGTTTTGATAGAAATTTAGTTGCAAAAGAGGGTTTGTTAGCACATGGCAGAGGAGAAGCATTTGATTATCTGATTGGTGAAAAAACATCAAAAAGTGCCAGACAAGCAATTAGAGCTGCTGCTTTAACACTTCAAAACGCAAAAAACCCAGTAATTTCAGTCAATGGAAATTTTGCAGCTCTTTGCTCAAAGGAAATCATCCAATTGGCAAAAAATACAAACTCAAAGATTGAGGTGAATCTATTTTATTCTACAGAAAAACGAAAAAAAGCAATCAGTGAAATTTTGAAAAAATCTGGTGCAAAAGAGGTTTTAGGTATTAAAAAAACATCAGCAAGAAAACTCAAAGGAATTGACAGCAATAGAAGAATTGTAGACAAGGATGGGATTTACACAGCAGATGTTGTATTGGTACCATTAGAAGACGGTGATAGAACAATTGCTCTAAAAAAAGCTAAAAAAAGAGTCATTACATTTGATCTTAATCCATTATCAAGAACTGCACAACAAGCTGACATTACTATAATAGATAATGTTGAACGCGCTATGAAATTACTAGTAAATGAATCAGCAAAAAAGCAACGTATGCAAAAATCATTCAATAACAAAGATGCTCTAAAATCTGCCATAATTGAAATTCAAAAAAATCTTACAAGGAGGGCAAAAAATGTCTAAAACAATTAACGATATCATATGTATGAAAAATAATGAAAAAATTACAGTTTTAACAGGATATGATTCTACAATGATTTCACTTTGTGAGAAAGTAGACATTATTCTAGTTGGCGATAGTGCAGGAATGGTGATGTTAGGTTATGATGATACAACTTCAGTAACAATGGATGATATGATTAGATTTACAACTGCTGCAAAAAATGCTAAAACAGATTCTCTAATTGTAGTGGATCTTCCTTACAATTCATACACAGATGAAGAAAAAGCAGTACTAAATTCAACAAGGTTAATCAAAGCAGGTGCAGATGCAGTAAAACTTGAGGGTGGAAGAGAAATTGTCTCAATCATCAAAGCAATAAAAAATTCTGGGATAGATGTAATGGGACACCTTGGTTTACTTCCACAGACAGCTAAAAAATACACTGTTCAGGCAAAGACAAAAGATGATGCAGTAGCATTATTACAAGATGCAAAAATTTTAGCTGATGCAGGCGTCTTTAGTATTGTTTTAGAAATGGTAACAAATGAAGCGGCAAAAATCATTACAGAGAAAATTAACGTTCCAACAATTGGAATTGGTTCAGGAAAAGATTGTGATGGTCAGGTTTTAGTGGTACATGATATGTTAGGAATGTTTGAAAAAATTAAACCAAAATTTGCAAAAAGATATCTTTCATTATCTGATGAGATAAAAAATGCAGTTCAATCATATGTTAAAGATGTTAAAGAAGAAAGGTTCCCATCAAAAGAAAATGAATTTTCTATGATAGAAGAAGAATTTAAGAAATTGAGGCAGGAGATTGTATAAAAAAAAATCAGAACATCCTTCATTTGATATAGTTGAGTCAAATGGTACAGAATTATCAGGTAAAAAAATTGTTTTATGTATTGCAGGAAGTGTTGCAGCATACAAATCAATTGAATTAGCTAGATTATTGATGAGACATGGTGCAAAAGTTACATGTGTAATGAGTAGTGCAGCAACAAAAATGATTCAACCAGATTATATGAAATGGGCTACAGGAAATGATGTAATTACAAGACTAACTGGTAAGTTAGAACATATCAAAATTGCCGATTATAAAAAATCAGATTTGATTGTAGTTTATCCATCTACTGCTAATACACTTGGAAAACTTGCAAATGGAATTGATGATACGCCCATTTCAACTGTGTTAACAGTTGGATTTGGATCAAAGACTCCAATTCTCATGGCTTTAGCAATGCATGCATCAATGTATGAAAATGAAGCAGTAAAAAAGAATATTTCATTTCTTCAAAAAAAGATTGATTTTGTTTCTCCAAAAATGATTGAAGGAAAAGCAAAACCGCCT
This sequence comes from uncultured Candidatus Nitrosopelagicus sp., assembly GCA_964344885.1. GTDB lineage: Archaea > Thermoproteota > Nitrososphaeria > Nitrososphaerales > Nitrosopumilaceae > Nitrosopelagicus. The sequence goes on from CAYFOW010000006.1 coordinate 33,356, forward strand.
GAGCCAGAAGATGTATTGAATATTATATTGAAAAAATTTGGATTTTCATCTAAATTTAAAGGAAAAAAAATTCTAATTACTGCAGGACCAACAATAGAAAAAATTGATCCTGTTAGAGTTTTAACAAATCAAAGTTCAGGAAAAACTGGCACGTTACTTGCAGATGAATTAAACTCAGCAGGTGCAAAAGTCACATTAATTTATGGACCAGGTACTGCAAAACCTTCAGTTGGTATCAAAGTTATTCATATTCATAGTGTAACAGAAATGCTAGAACAAGTGAAATTACAACTCAAAAAGAAATTTGATATTATTATTCTTGCAGCAGCTGCATCAGATTATATTCCAAAAAATTATCAATCAAAAAAAATCAAGAGTAATAAAAAATCACTTGTAATAAATCTCAAAAAAGCTCCAAAAATAATAGATCAGATTAAAAAAATGCAAAAAGATGTTTTTTTAGTTGGATTCAAAGCAGAATCAGATATTTCAAAAACTAAGTTAATAGCCGTTGCAAAAAAGAAATTACAAGAATCAAATGCAGATCTAATTATTGCAAATGATATAGGAAAAAAATACAAAGAGAACACAGAGTATAATCAAGTTGTATTTGTAGATTCTCAAGGTGTAAATCAGTCTAATAGATATAAAAAAGAAAAAATTGTAAAGATGATTTGTAAAAACATTGAAAAACGAATCTAAATTAATTTCAGAATTTAATCCTACAGAATATAAAAAAAGAAATATTCAGATATGGAATGAAATGGCATTAAGATATCATCAAAGATGGGCAAGTATTGATGTAGGTCCATTTCAAAGTTCAGATAGATTAATTGAATTATCCGGAATAAAGGAAGAAGATTCTGTTATAGATTTTGCATGTGGAACTGGTGTTGTAACAAAGAAAATTTCTGACAAAGTCGACAAAAAAGGAATGGTAGTAGGCATAGATTCATCAAAAAATGCAATAGATGTTGCAAGAAAATGGTGTACAGCAAAAAACACCTACTTTATTGTTTCAGATGTAGAAAAAATAGGATTAAAAACAAAGTTTGATGTGATGACTTGTCAGTATGCATTATTTTTTTTCCCAGACGCACAAAATGTACTCAAAAGGGCAAAACTACTTCTCAAAGATCATGGGAAAATAGCAATCACAGTTCATGGAAATAAAAAAAATGTTCCATATTTTTACTGCATTTTAGATGAAATCACAAAAGTCATTTCAGATTATATACCTGAAAATTCTTTAGACTTGGAACGTTTTGGAACAATCAATTCCATGAAAAAAATTATTTTAGAATCTGGATTTGTCAATGAAAAGATCAAAGAATTTACATTCACATATAGTCCAGGAACATTTCAAGAGTTTTGGGAGAATTATTTAAGATATGTTCCAATAATTCAGAGAAAGAAAATTGAAAAACTAACAAAGAATGATTTAGAATCAATTAGAGAAAACGTAAAAGAAAATACTAGAAAATTTGAAAAGAATGGAAGAATTGTTTTTCCTTGGAAGGTTTTAGTTGCAGTAGCAAGTGTCAGTTAGATAATTACAAGTTCTTTTGTAAATTTGTGTAAAAGCACTGGTTTATCTTTTACAATTAAGGAATCCTCGATTCTAACACCAAACTTGTTTTTCAGGTATATTCCAGGTTCAACAGTGATTGCCATATTTTCAGATAGTTTTGTTTTGCTGTTAATACTAATTGTTGGTGCCTCATGAACATCTAATCCAATGCCATGACCAGTACTGTGAATAAAGTATTTTCCAAAACCTTCTTTTTCAATATATGAACGACATGCATCATCAACTGATTTACATGTAGAATTTTTTTTAACTGATTTTAATCCAAGTTTTTGAGATTCCTTGACAATTTCATATACGTTTTTAGATTCTTCTGAAACATTGCCTAAAGCAAATGTTCTAGTTGCATCAGACACATATCCCTTATAGCGAAGGGTAAGATCTATGACTATTAGATCACCTTTAACAAATTTTCTTTTTGTTACTTGTGCATGTGGTAATGCACCATTTGGGCCACCAGCAATGATTAGTGGATTCATTGTTGATGAGTATCCTGTATCAAAAAGTTCGTGATTTGCAGCATATGACATTAAAATTGCTTGTAATTCGGATTCGCGTTGTCCAGATTTAATGGATTTTGTGCATAAATCAAACATTTCATCAATGGTTTTGGAGGCTTTTTTTAGAATTTGAATTTCATTAGGAGATTTGATTATTCGTGACAGTGTAAATGGTTCAGAAGAATGTTTAATGTTAGGTACAGATTGAATTAATGAATTCATCATAGAAAAATTATTACAATCAGTACAAGGTTTTCTTGATTTGATTTTTGATATCAGTGTCGATAAAAATTCACTGCCTCTCTCAGTTGGTATAATTTCACAGTCTACAGATTCTTCTTTTGCTCTATCTGCCTCTAGTGCTGGGGCAATGATTGTTGTTTTTTGTCCCTTTTCAAGAATTCCAATTGCCTCACCCCAGAACCCAGTCAAATAAAATAGATTTTCAGGTTCCAAAGCTACTAGAGTATCACAATCAATTTTCTTACAAAATTTCAAGAGTTTTTTTCTGCGTTCATTCAATAAGGCAAGATTAGTCTTTGCAGATTTATGTTTGTTGCAAAGTTTGTATAGTGGAAAATGAAAAATTTTTCATGACAGATGAAAAAAAACGTAAAGTTGTTGCATTATTGTCTGGTGGATTAGATAGTACATTAGCTATTAAGATGATGCAAGAGCAAGGTTTTGATGTTTCAGCTGTTGCAATAAAAACACCATTTTGTGATTTTGATTGTGGACGTGGATGTGGATTTGAGATTAGAGAAAGGGCTGATGATTTAGACATTAATCTAAAAACTGTTTATTTAGGTGATGAGTACATTGAGATGTTAAAAAATCCAAAACATGGAATGGGAGCTGGAATGAATCCATGTATTGATTGTCGTGCAATGATGTTCAAGGCAGGAAAAAAACACATGGATGAAATTGGAGCAGATTTTATTATCTCTGGCGAAGTACTAGGACAAAGACCAATGAGTCAATTTGCACCTGCCTTAAAAAAGATTGAAAAAGAATCAGGTCTGGAAGGAAAAATTCTTAGGCCATTATCAGGTGCCTTACTGCCTGAAACAGATCCAGAAAGAGATGGATTGATAAAAAGAGGGGATTTAGGAATGATTCGCGGAAGGACCAGACGAGAACAACTTCGTATGGCAAAAGAATTTGGAATTGAAAATCCACCCAATGCAGGAGGCGGATGTCTGCTTACTGATAAGATATTTGCTAAAAGAGCAATTGATTTATTTGATCATATCAAAACGCCAACAACTAACGACATTGATTTGTTAAAAGTTGGCAGACACTTTAGGCTAGATGATGAAGCAAAGTTAGTTGTTGGTAGAAATAAAGATGAAAATGAAATGATCAAGGCATTGGCATTGCCTGATGATATAATTTGTGAGGCAAAGGATTTTGTTGGACCCACATCATTAATTCGTGGAATGAATTTAGATAAACATACAGATTTTGCAGCTAAAGTAACCTTACGTTATTCAGATGCACCAAAAGATGAATCAAGTAAAATTATTTTAAAAAGCACAAAACAAGAAAAAGAGATTAGCTCAATGCCTGCAAAAGAAGAAGATTATTTAGAATTTAGAATCTAGGCATAGATTTTCATCTAGAAATAATCAATTATTCAGAAAGTTTTTGTGTTGGTTTGATCGCTAAAAAATATTGCAAAAGCAAGAAAGCCCCACATATATTAAGGCAATTACAATAAGGGATCCTAGTGATATTCACACAATTAAGGAGGATATCAAAAAAGAGATGGTCTTAATCTTAAGAGTTACACCATTGGCTCAAAAAGATGTAGATAAGTTAAGAAAAGTAGTAGAAGAGCTTTATGTAATTGCAAGAGACTCAAATGCAGAGATTGCAAGATTAGGTGAAGAAAGAATAATTGTTACTCCTTCAAATATTAAAATTTGGAAACCAAATTACGATCTAAAATAATCTAATTGCTTCTTGTACTTGTGGGTAATGTGTAGTTAATCTATACATTCTACGAATGGACAGCGAAAGGTTTTCACATTTTCTGCGTTCTCCATGGTTAACTAATACACGACGAAGTTTCGGTCTTAATCTTTGGACAAATCCCATCAGTTGATTATAATCAGAGTGACCACTGAATCCATCTAATCGTTCAACTCCACAATTTATTGTAATTACTTCTACTTTTCCTTCTCGACCCATGATTGAGACTTGTCGAGCTCCATCCATTACTCTTCTTCCAAGTGTTCCATTTACCTGATATGATACAAAAAGAATTTTGTTCTTTTTGTCTGGTGCAATATTTTTGAAATATTCTAGAACAGGACCACCTTCTAGCATTCCTGATGTTGCAATTATGATACATGGTGAATCTTCACGTAAGGGTTCTTCTCGTGCATCGGCATTATCAATATTTGTGAAATATTCAGAATCAAATGGATTATCATCAGTTTCTAGAATTTTTTGTCGTAATTCTCTGGCAAGATATTCAGGATATGATTCATGAATGGATGTTGCTTCTTGAATCATACCTTCCATGAAAACAGGTGCTTCGGTAAGCTGTCCTGATTTCATGTATTGATCAATTACCATCATTAATTCTTGTGCTCGTCCTACAGCGGGGATTGGAATTAAGACTTTACCTCCACCTTGAAGAATTTCATTTACTGATTTGATAAAAGAGGATTCGACTTCAAATCGAGTTGGCTGAATATCTTCTTTGGCACCATATGTGCTTTCAATGAGTAATGTTTCAACACGAGGATAATTCGTATTTGCACTTTCAAGTAACATGCTTTTTCCATATTTGATGTCACCTGAATAAACAAAATTGTGGTCTCCATTTCCAATATGAAAATGACATGTTGCAGAGCCTAGAATGTGTCCTGCATTTGCCAATACTAGCTTGATATCAGGTGAGATATCTGTTACAGTTCCATATGGTAAAGTAACGGTTTGTCGCATGATTTGATGTACATCTCTTTCTGAGTACATTGGGGTTTTTCCTTGAGCAGTTGCTACCTTAATTGCATCTAATTGGATCAGATTCATCATAGGTAATGTTGGTTCTGTACAGTAAATTGGTCCCTTGTATCCATATTTTAGTAAAGCAGGCAGAAATCCAGTATGATCTAAATGAGCATGACCAATTACAATTGCATCAAGATCATCTAGTGTAATATTTGCCCAATCTAACCTAGGAAATGCCTCAGAAGGAGTTCTTGCGCCAGGATTAATTCCACAATCAATCAATACTTTGCTGTCAGGAGTAGATAATAACATGCATGATCTTCCAACTTGACTAAATCCGCCAAGAGTCATCAGTGAAACTTCTGATTTTTGAGCTAGACGTGGACGAAAGATTTCTTCGCCAATTTGTTTGAGTTGTTTTGATCTTTCAGATGAGGAAACTTTGAGTTGATAATTTATTGCTTGAATTGTACTAGAAGGTTTTGTAGTGGATTTTCTAATACGAATTCTCCAACCTGTCTTTTCAGTTACATCAGCATGATTAAATTCTTCAGAGTTTCTTTGGCAAAGCCAGGGTCGTTTTACCTCAATTGAGATTTCACCACTTGTTGTATCAAAATAAGTTCCTTGTAGATTTGCATCTTTAGGTACAAATTCAGTTACAATTTTTCTTGCCTCATCTTCAGGTTTTCTTATTGATTCATCTGTTCTAATGACAATTCTTTTTTTGATAATATTTACAAGGTTTGAGACAACAGTATTGTTTTCAATTAAGAATCTTGGTGAGTTTGTATATAATGCGATGCGTGGTCCTTCATATTCGATTTTGGTTACCTTAGCTTCTTTAGGTATACTTTGCAGTATGGTTGCCATTATGTTTTGGCTAGAAGGTAATTCTTGTTGTTGTTTTTTTTGCATTAAATCACTAAAGCATGATAATGGCTTTCTTTTGTTCTTTTGTCAAGAGTCTGAATCCATCTTTATCAATAATTGCGACGTTAATTCCGTCACCAGTTCCAATATTTCTTACAATTGCAGCTTTTACTGCACGTAACGCAACAATCTTTGCATCCTCTACTGTCATATCCTTTCGATATTCATCTTCTAATGTTCCGTATGCAACAGGTGAACCACTTCCTGTTGTGACATAAGGTTTCTCTTCAACTGAACCAAACATATCGATATTGTATAATGCTGGTCCATTGTCATCATATCCACCAATTAGAATATCAGCCATGAATGGATAACCACGATTTTGATGAAATACAAGAGAACATAATCTTGTAAGGGATTTAATTGAGATGTTTTCATTTTTTTGGATTGCATGAACATTTGCATGGTAACGTAAAATGTCAGTAAGATTTTGTGCATCTGCTACGCCTCCTGCAAGTGTGAGGCCTGCGTGATCATAGATTTGTTGAATTTTCATAGTATTGTTGTTTGCAATAAAGTAACCTGCACTTGCACGCATATCAGCACAAAGAACTACACCGTCTTTTGCCTTTATTCCTACGGTAGTAGTTCCGTGTAATATTTTTTCTTCAACATTATTTGACATAGAATGACCTCATTTGAGATATTAAAAAACAATTTTACCCTTTTAAATAACTTTTTGTTTGTACCTAATTGATAAGTAAGATCATCTTGAAAAAAATTGTATGAAGTCCCATACGATGGAATTACCAAGACAAATTGTCATTGGTGAGAAGAATATTAATGAAATTGGAAATTTCTTAAAATCATTAACTGATCCAAAAAAGATTGCGCTAATTACAGGCTCAAATGTAAAAAAAATTATTCAAAAAAAAATTGAGCGATCATTAGATAATTGTAAAATTAAACACATGTGGTTTTTGACTCAAAATAATGAAGAATCTACTATTAATAATGTAGAGAAAAAAGTGAAAAAGAATAATCCTGAACTTGTAGTTGGGATCGGTGGTGGCAGATCGGTAGATATTGCAAAGATTGTTGCATTTAATTTAAAAAAACCATTTGTTTCAATACCTACTTCTGCATCGCATGACGGAATTGCCAGTCCATTTGTTTCAGTCCGTGGAGAAAAACCTCATTCTCTAGTTGCTACAGCACCATTAGGAGTGTTTGTCGATATTGAGATTATAAGAAAAGCACCAAAAAATCTATTGGCTAGTGGATGTGGTGATTTAGTTGCAAAAATTACAGCAGTAAGAGATTGGGAGTTAGGAAGAGATAAGACTGGAGAATATTTTGGAATGTATTCTGCAGATTTAGCTTCAATGAGTGCTAAGATACTTTCAGATAATTCAAGAAGTTTTGCAAAAAATGGTTTAGATGTTCGAGTAATAGTTGAGGCATTAATTAGCTCAGGTGTTGCATCGTGTATTGCTGGAAGTAGCAGACCATGTTCAGGTGCTGAACATCTCTTTTCTCATGCAGTAGATCAGTTAAGGCCAGGAACTGGATTACATGGAGAAAAATGTGGTATTGGTGCAATAATGATTGCAAAATTACAGGGTCAGGACTGGAAGAGAATAATCAGTACGCTAAAAGATGTAGGTGCTCCTACAACTGCAAATGAGATTGGTTTGGATGAAAAAACTCTTGCAAATGCAATGGTAATTGCACAGTCATTGAGACCAAAAAGATATACGATCTTAAAAGAAGTTAAAATGACTGAGAAAAAAGCAATAGAATTAGCAAAAAGTACTAGAGTTTTGTAAATTGATTATTTAGGATCAGGTTTGGTTTCTTTTGGTTTTGATTCGGTTTTTTTATTTTCAAATGTTTCTACGTAATTGACTTTTTGTAGTGATGGAATGAATTTGAACATGTCCATCTGTACAAAATGTTTTGTAATTTGGAGTCCCTCAGCACGGAACAATTCCTGAGGAATTGTGATATCAAGATCATTATTATTTTTCTTAAAAACAAGTTTTGAATCATCAACTGGGATGTGTCGTTTAAGAACTCCTTGGATTTTTTCATCATCAGTGGTTAATTCTTTAATTACATTTACATCATAAAGAACAGTTTTTCCTGCAAATCTATGATTAAAATCAACTTGAACTCGACCAGAGCCAATAAATCTCACAATTCCTTTTTTGTTATCAATTTCAATCATATCACCAACGGATACTTTTTCTGCGTCTTCACCTAGTTTTCTGAGTGGAATCATACGTACTTTACCTGAATCTCTTTCTCCATATCCTTTATCAGGAGAAATTTCGATTGTGGTTTTATCGCCAACTGTAGTATTTGCTAATGCATCATCTAATCCCTTAATTACCCAAGAATCTCCAATTGAAACCAATTTTGGTTGATACTTAACATTTGGATCATGAAGAGAGTGTTTCTTTGCTGTTTCTTCAAGGGTTGTTTCAAAAATTTCATCAGTGTCTTTTACTTTGGCAGTATAATCAACTTGAATTAATGAGCCCTTTTGAAATGTCAATGTATACTCCGTTTCGAATTTCCTTATATAAGTTAACGGCGATTAGAGAGAACTTAATTTTTGTTCAGCAGTCTTTAGACCTGCTTGTGCATCAACCTTGTATCCCATCATATCTAATGTTGATGCAATTGATGAGATTGTTCTCATTACATGGTATGATGAAACTTCACCCATACATCCAACTCTAAACACTTTTCCTTTAAGATTACCAAATCCACCTGCGACTAAAACTTTGAATTTTTCTGCAAGTGTATTTCTAAATGTTTTATCTTCTAGGCCATCCAAATAATTTAATGCAACAATTGAAATTGAACGATCTTCTTCTTTTGCAAATGGAGTAAGACCCATTGCACTTAATCCAGAGTATAATGCATTTGAACAAACTTTGTGACGATTAAAGATATTTTCTAATCCTTCTTCTAGCATTATTGCTAGTGCTTCTCTGTATGCATAAAGTAATGGTAGTGCTGGTGTGAAAGGAGTATGTTTTTCTTCATCATAGTATTTGAAATATCTTGCAAGGTTAAAGTACATTGTAGGTGGTGGATTTTCAATCATGTATTTTTTAGCTTTAGGGCTAACTGAAATTGGTGAAATTCCAGGTGGTGCAGCTATTGCTTTTTGTGCACCAGTCATACATACATCAACATTCCATTTATCAACTCTAAGTGGAGCACCTCCTAGTAAAGAGACTGAATCTACCACATACATTGCGTCATTTCTAGATGTTAGGTCAGATACTTTATCAAGATAATTTACCATTGTGCCAGTAGATGTTTCATTATGAACAACATAGAACGCCTTTACATCCTTGTTATTATCAAAGGCCTCTTTTACTTGATCAAAAGTTGCATTTTGGCCAGGAGGAGTCTCCAATTTGACTACATTTGCTCCTTGACCTTCAATTAATTGAGATAATCTATTACTAAATTCTCCGTTTACGGGAATTATTACTTTGTCCCCTTTTTTTACTACGTTAATTACTCCTGCTTCAACTGCACCGGTGCCAGATGCAGATAAAGCAACAATATCATTTTGGGTTTCAAAGACTTTTTGTGTTTTTTCAACTACATCAGTATACAATTCAACAAAATCATCACTTCGATGATTGATGATTGGGGCAAGCATAGATCTCATTACTCTATTAGGTACATTTGTTGGACCTGGTAGCATTGAAAGATATTCCAAAGTTATTCCCTAAAAAATCGCGATATTTGCTTTATTTATAATTAGAGATCTCAAGTCTTTTTTTTGCATTAATTTTTCTTAATACTGAAGCAGTGCCAGTTGGAACAAATTGTTCCCAATTTTTATCATTTAAAATCAAATTACGAATATTTGTCCCAGAGAGATTGTCTCTAGATTTTAATTCTACAGGTATGATTAATTTTCCTCGTTTTTGATAAAGCTCATGTGTGAAATCATCATTTGAGAAAACAACATCATATTTTGGAATTGTCTTATCAACAAGAAAAGTCCATTTTGAATGATCATCTACATCAGGAATATAATGTATTGATACGGTAGCTTTGGTTTTTTCATCTAATGATAATAAGATCATCTCTTTTCGTTCGTCTGCTGTAAAAGGATTTCTTGTTTCATGACTTTTGTTTGAGCTTCCTATTCCAATATGTAGATGTTTGACTTTGGATAATCCAAAGAGTACTGCATCAAGATGTCCAAGATGAAATGGTTGAAATCTTCCAATGAGAAATCCAATCATTAATTAGATTATATAAAATGACTTTAAAAATTATCTTTAATTCTAGATGAATTCGAATAGGTATGTGGAAGTATTACAAATTGACGGATCATTTGGTGAGGGTGGTGGACAGATTTTACGTAGTACAATTACACTGTCATGTCTGACAAAAAAACCAGTGAGGATTTTTAATATTAGAAAGAATAGAAAAAATCCTGGATTAAGACCTCAGCATTTAACAGCAGTTAAAGTTCTTGGGCAAATTTTTAATGCAAAGATTTCTGGTTTGAAGATTGATTCAACAGAGATAGAATTTTTCCCTGATAAGATTTCTTGTGATTTTTTAGATGTACAGATTGGAACTGCTGGAAGTATATCATTGCTTTTACAAGCAATTATTCCTACAGTATCATTAGCAGAAGGAAAAATCAAGATGAGAATATCTGGTGGAACAGATGTTTTATGGAGTCCAAGTATGGATTATACAAAACATGTCGTTCTTCCAGCATTTGAAAAATGTGGGATTATCTTTTCATTAGATGTAATAAAAAGAGGTTATTTTCCAAAGGGCGGAGGGATTGTAAATGTAGAAATATTTCCATGTCAAAAATTGAAATCTATAAAATTTGTTGGAATGGTATCAAATGATATCAATTTAATTTGCTCTTTTTCAAAAATTGCAGATTCAAAGATTAATGAATTAGTTGAAAGGATTGTGGAATATATTAAAAAGAAAAAACGTTCTGTAAGATATGAGGTAGTGAATGAAGTTGCATTAGATAAGGGGTGTGTGATGACACTGGTTTCAAGTAATTCAGATTCTATGATTGGAGCAGATTATTTAATTTCTGAAAAAATGGAGAATAATTATGAAGGAATGATTGATGATTTTTGTCAATATGATTCAGGAGTAGATGAGAATTTATCAGATATGTTGATTATTCCATCTAGTTTGGTTTCAGATATGTCAGTTTTTTTGGTTAAGAAAATAACAAAGCATTTAGAAACTAATTTGTATATTGCGGCAAAATTTACAGGATGTAAATATGGAATTGGGAAATTAAAGAGTGGTTTTGAGATAAGGTTGATAGGAAATTCAAATGCCAGAATCCAAAATTGATGCAAAAAACAAGATTGCAATTGATAAGACTACAGTGATTTCACCTAAAACCATAATTTTAACTCGTAATTTCTGAACTTGTTTTTGAGTCATCTTTTTTGACATGATTTTTTCTTCAGTTTTTTTATTGATAATTTTTACATGAACCAAGAATACGATTACCAGTGAAATAACAAGAATGATTTTGATTAGTAACATTTGACCGTAATTTGTATCAAATAAAATGTCAGATCTTTGTAGTACTAGATGTGAGTTGTAAATTCCTGTAATCATCAGTATTCCTAATGATGGAAGTGCAATTTTGTTAAATCTACGACCTGTTTTGATCATTATATCAAGGCGTTCTTCTAAAGAAAATGGCATTTTTTTTAATAATGGTGCTAGAACAATTCCAATGAAAATTGAGCCACCAACCCAAATAGATGCACATATTAGATGAATCCATGTTAGAATTGCTTGTTCAATTCCCATAATGATGAGAGTAAACTATGCAATATTAGGTATTTTATATTAAATAACGTTTTTTAGTTGTTCAAAATTCAGTCAACACGTGAAGCTGCAAAGTAAAGCAATACTATATATCGCAATTGGTGGACTTTTAGCAATGATGGGGGGCATGATTGTTTGGGCTACTATGGGTGAGGCTGAAATGGAGAGAGCTCAAGTAGAGGTTGTTAAAGTTGAATTAGTTGATGTAAATACAATTGAAAATTTTGCCAAGCTAAAATTGACATTTAAAATTTATAATCCAAGTAGTACTGCATTAACAATTTCACATATTGATTATGAGATATTTGCAGATGAAAAATCATTAGGAATGGGAAGTTACAATACACAAGATATACCCATGACAGGAAGAGCATCAATATTTTCTCATTCAGAGACTGAATTACAGAGCTTGATGAAAGTATCTTGGTCTGAAGAAATTGATAAAGAATATCAAGCAATAATTTCAGGAAAAGATGTTATCTACAAGACTAAGGGTCAAGGAGAATTTGAGAGTGCATGGAGTATAATCGAGTTTGAATTTGATAACACTCTTGATTAATTATTTTAGAATGAATTTATGAATGGTGGGCCGAGAGAGATTCGAACTCTCGATCACCGCCGTGTCGAGGCGGTATCCTAACCAGCTAGACTATCGGCCCGTGTTTTGATGATTTTGGATTAGGTGTTATTAACCTTTAAAAGAATAATATGATGATAATTACAGTATTTAATATTCATGAGTGAAAATTTTTCAGATCAAGAAAAAGATGGATTGTATAAAGCCATTTTCTCTAGAAGAGATGTTCGTTCACATTTTACTAGTGAATCAATAGAGGATGAGATTTTATCTAAAATTCTTAATGCAGCACATCATGCCCCATCAGTTGGTTTTTCACAACCATGGAATTTCATTTTGATTAAAGATATGGATACACGAAAGAAAATAAAAGATTCATTTAATCATGAAAGAAATAATGCATCTCAGTTAATTGAAGACCCAAAAAAAACTAAATATCTTTCTTTAAAACTTGAAGGGATATTAGAAGCAGCTGTATGTATTTGTGTTACATATGATCCTAGTAAATTTGGGCCATTTGTGATTGGGCGTTCAAGTATACCAGAAACAGGGATTTACAGTGTTTGCTGTGCAGTGCAGAATCTTTGGCTTGCAGCTAGAACAGAAGGAATAGGAGTTGGTTGGGTAAGCATATTATCAAATGATGTGTTAAAGAAAGTATTAGATCTGCCAGAATATGTAGTTCCTGTAGCCTTTTTGTGTTTAGGTCATGTTTCAGAATTTGCTGAAAAACCAGATTTAGAAACAAAAAAGTGGTTATCAAGATTGGATTTGAAAGAAGTAGTATATTTTGAAAAATGGAAGCAAATTGATGAACCAGAATGGAAAGATGTTAGAGAGTTGATTAAGAAAAATTTAGATTACGCTTAAATTATTTTATTTTAAAACTTTTGTGGGTTTGTGGCGCAGAGTTTTAAACGTGCAATATGGATAGCGTGGTAGCCTCCTAAGTTACAGGTCGAGGGATCGAAGCCCTCCAAGCCCGTTTTCACTGACTGTCCGAAACATATCTTTGGACGATAACTTTTCCGTTTGGCAGAGTACCGACGTAACGCCAACCCCTAACGATACACTGCTCTGCTTCATCTGA